>NZ_BAAAIJ010000047.1:102569-103465 GCF_039526005.1 Arthrobacter flavus
TGACCTGCAAACCGAACACACCCGCAACGACCCCCGAGACTGGGGGTACGAGAAGACCGTGACCGCCACTGAGATCAGTGCAGCGTTGCGTGTGCCGGAGCGGACGGCTGAGTTCCTCGTCGAACACAGCACGCTGCTCACCCGGTATTACCCGGCGACCCTGGAAGCGTTGGAGACCGGGAAACTTACGAAGCGTCATGCGTGGGCTGTGGTCGAGGAAGCCGCCAGCATCCCCGACACCAACCCCACAGTGACCGCCGCTTTTGAGGCCCGGCTGATCGGGATGGCGTCGGTGACCACGGTGGCGAAGTTCCGGCAGCAAGCGAACAGGCTCCGCGAAGAACTCCACCCGGAATCGATCGCCGCCCGGCAGAAGAAGGCGGTGAAGGAACGCGGTGTGTTCCTGACCCCGAGCTATGACGGGATGGCATGGCTCGAAGCCTACTTACCAGTTGATCAGGCCGCCGGGATCTTCCACCGCGTCGACACTGCAGCCCGCGCGCTGCAAGGCCCCGACGAACCCCGGACCCTCACCCAGCTACGGGCCGACGTCCTCGCAGACGTCCTCACCAGCGCAGGCGCGTCCGGGCAGATCGCCGACAGCGACAATAATCCCACGGAACCTAACGGCAGCAGCGCCTACTGGGGTGTGCAGGCGAAGGTATTCGTGACCGTCCCGGTAATGACTCTCCTCGGCGGGGATGCACCGGGTGAGCTCGAAGGGTATGGTCCGATTGACCCCGAGACGGCCAGGAAACTCGCCGGGCACGCCCCATCATTTACCAGGATCCTCACCCACCCCTTCACCGGGGCAAGACTCGGCGCCGACGCCACCACCTACCGGGTCCCCAAAGACCTCCAAGACGCAGTCCGAGTCAGAGACCGAACCTGCCGGC
>NZ_BAAAIJ010000047.1:103475-532017 GCF_039526005.1 Arthrobacter flavus
AGCAGTGTTTTGTGAACTCGACCATACGAAACCCTGGTCACAAGGCGGGAAAACCAGCTACGGCAACCTCGCCGCACTGTGCAAACGCCACCACAAACTCAAATCCGAAGGCTACTGGCAGTACCGACAACCCGAACCCGGCACCATCATCGCGATCTCACCCGCCGGCGAAACCTACCTCACCAAACCCGACCCACCACCAACACCAAACGAAGACCCACCACCCTTCTAAAAAACGTAGCCCCTTCCACCTCATCGGGCATCAGACGATCTCCCCGCGGCCAAAAGAAAAGTAGACAGCATACTTCCTAACACCGCGAATGGGTACATTCAATCAGTGTGATGCCTATCACCTTATTAGCCAATGACGCTCGTCTTTGGCATAGTCGGCGGCTGCACTCAGCATATTCCAAGCAAAATATGAGAGGACCTCGTCATGCCCGACCAGACATTCCAAATCATCGCAATGGTGATCTATATGGGCGCCATGCTCGGAATCGGATGGTATGCCTTCAAGAGAACCTCGGACCTCGACGACTACATGCTCGCCGGCCGTGGACTCAAGCCGGGCGTGGCAGCCCTCAGCGCCGGAGCCTCCGATATGTCGGGGTGGCTTCTGCTCGGACTCCCCGGAGCCATCTACGTCTCCGGCCTGATCGAGATCTGGATAGCCATCGGCCTCACCATCGGGGCCTGGCTCAACTGGAAATTCGTTGCACCACGGCTGCGCAGTTACACCGAGGTGTCGAACAACTCGATTACCGTGCCAAGCTTCCTCGAGAACAGGCTGAAAGACTCAACCCGCATGCTGCGGATCGTCTCCGGAATCATCATCCTGGCGTTCTTCACGTTCTATGTCTCCTCCGGCATGGTCGCTGGCGGAGTCTTCTTCGAAAGCTCGTTCAACTCCAACTACACCGTTGGCATGATCATCGTCGCGACCATCACCATCGCCTACACCCTCTTTGGCGGCTTCATGGGCGCCACCTTCACTGATGTTGCCCAGGGCCTACTGATGCTTGTGGCACTCATCATCGTTCCCATTATCGGATTGGTTCAGGTCGGCGGCTTCGGTGGCCTGACTGAGTCCATTCGCGAGGTTGACCCGTCGTTCCTGAACATCGTCGCTGGCGGTTCAACGGTAGCCATTATCTCCGCAGCCTCGTGGGGCCTGGGCTACTTCGGCCAGCCGCACATCATCGTTCGCTTCATGGCGATGCGCACCCCCCAGGATGCAGTAGCCGGACGCCGGATCGGCGTCAGCTGGATGCTCCTGACCGTTGTTGGCGCTATCTCCACCGCACTGGTTGGCATCGCCTACTTCCAGCAGAACCCTGATCTGTCGCTTACTGACCCCGAAGCCGTGTTCCTCGACCTGTCACAGGCCTTCTTCCACCCCTTCGTCGCCGGTATCATCCTTGCGGCGGTCCTCGCAGCGGTGATGAGCACCATCTCCTCCCAGCTCGTGGTCTGCTCATCGGCCCTCGTTGAAGACCTCTACAACATGGTCTCCAAACGCACCCTGACCAACAAGCAGGGCGTTGTCCTTGGCCGTCTCGGCGTCTTGGTCGTCGCGATTGTCGCTATCGTTCTGGCCTCGGGGCGCAACGAATCGATCCTCTCGCTGGTCGCGTTCGCCTGGGCTGGCTTCGGCGCTGCCTTCGGTCCCACCGTCCTGCTGGCCCTGTACTGGAAGAAGCTCACGATGCCCGGCGCCCTCGCCGGTATGGTTTCCGGTGCCGTCGTCGTCTTCACCTGGGGCAACTCGGCCCTGGCCGACACCATGTATGAGATTGTCCCCGGCTTCTTCCTGAATCTGATCGTCGCCATCGTGGTCAGCAAGCTCACCTGGAAGTCCAACCCCGAGATCGAAGCAGAATTCGACCTCGCCGTAAAGGGCACCCGCTCGTTCAAACGGATCGCTGCCGAAAAGGCCGCCGACGACAGGATCACCACCGCCTAGGCTCGCAGAACCACAACCGCACGTACGACGACGGCGGCGCCTCCCTGCGTGGGAGGCGCCGCCGTCGTCGTACGTTGAAAGGACCGTGAGGCAGAACAACTACCGCAGCGTCTGGCCGGCCATCCGCTCGAGACGCTGGACGCGATCGTCCATTGGTGGGTGGCTGGCGAACATCTTCTGCACGCCACCGCCCTTGAAAGGGTTAGCGATCATCAGGTGCGAGGTGTTGACCAACTGCTGGCTCTGCGGCAGGGGGGCCTGTTGAGTGCCACGCTCCAGCTTCCGCAGCGCCGAGGCCAGGGCAAGTGGGTCCCCGGTGAGCTTGGCGCCATCTTCGTCGGCGTCGTACTCACGGGTCCGGCCAATGGCTGTTCGCACCAGCGCAGCGGCAAACGGCGCCAGGATCGCGAGAAGGATCCCAGCGATGGGGTTTCCGCCGGAGTTCCGGTTGCCGCCCATCATGCCGGTGAACGCGAACATCTGAGCCACCGAGGTGATCACACCAGCCACCGCGGCGGCCATCGAGCTAAGCAAGATGTCGCGGTTGTACACGTGCATCAGCTCATGGCCGAGGACACCGCGCAGTTCACGCTCATTCAGCAGGTTCAGGATGCCCTGGGTGCAGCACACCGCCGAGTTTTCGGGGTTACGGCCGGTAGCGAAGGCATTGGGCGCCATGGTGGGCGAAACGTACAGGCGCGGCATTGGCTTGTTTGCTTTGGTGCTGAGCTCGCGCACAATGCGGTACATGGCCGGGGCCTGCTGCTCGGTCACCGGCATTGCCTTCATCGCCCGGATGGCCAGCTTGTCGCTGTTCCAGTAGCTGTACGCCACCGAGCCCACGCCGATCAGCGCGAAAATCCAGATGAAGGCTGAGCTGCCCGTGGCACCGGCAATAACAGCACCAAAAACCAGGAAGATACCCATAAGGGCACCAAACAGCATTACCGTCTTGGCACCGTTGAAATGATTATGCACTGAAACTGCCAACTCCTTGAGTATCGGTCATTCACCGAGTACAACGCACAAAAATACCGTGCTGTTCCAAATACCGTGCTGTTCCGGCCCGCTATGGTTCGGGGTTACGTGAATCGTACTGCGCAAAGCGGGGTTGGCGCTTCATCAAAATGATGACCAGCACAATACAGAGCAGCCCACCAAAGACAGCTGTCCAGCCTTCCCCGAGCCATTCGGCGTTGCCACCGGCCACCATGTCGCCCAGCCGGGGACCGCCGGCAACGACGACGATGAATACGCCCTGCAGCCGGCCCCTCATCGCATCGGGGGTAGCCGATTGCAGGATGGTGCTGCGGAAAACGCCACTGACGGAATCGGAGATCCCGGCGAAGACAAGGCAGATCGCCGCCGGGATGATCCACGGGGACAGGGTATCGGGCGCAGCGGCCTGGGAATTGCCCGCCATCACCACGACCAGCCCGAAGGCACTCACCGAGGCTCCCCATCCAATTACCGACCACATCACTGCAAGTCCCTGCCGGTGAATGTGGCCCAACGGCCCAGAGAACAGCCCTGCAAGAACAGCTCCAACGGCGACAGAGGCCAACAGGATCCCAACTGTGAGCTCGCCACCGCCGATAAGTACCGCCCCGATCGCTGGCAGCAGCGCCCGCGGCTGGGCCATCACCATGGCTGCGAGGTCAATCAGGAACGTCATCCGGATATTGGGCCGCGTCCCCAGGTACCTGAATCCTTCAAGTACCGTCGCGAGGCCAGCCTTCCGGACCTTACCCTCCGGCGGCATCGGTGGCAGCTTGAACAGCGCCCACAGCGCTGCAGTGAAGGTGACGACGTCAACCGTATAGGTCCAGCCGTATCCCACCTGGGCAACCAGCAACCCGGCGAACAGTGGACCCACTGTCATCGCCAACCCGAAGGTGATCATGCTGAGCGCGTTGGCTGCCGGCAGCAGTTCGGGACGGACCAGTCGCGGAATGATGGCTGTCCGGGTGGGCTGGTTGATCCCTGCGGCGCCCGAGTGGACTGCCACCAGGGCGTAGAGCAGCCACACGTTTTCTATGCCCGCCCAGGCCTGCGCGGCAATCGCCATGGTGCTGCCCCACAGGAAGAATCCGGACACCAGGGCGACTTTGCGCCGGTCATGCGCGTCAGCAATCGCACCACCGTAGAGTCCAGCAACCACGAGGGGAACCAGGGCGAACAATCCCAGCAGGCCAACGCTCAGGCTGGACTCGGTCAGGTTGTAGACCTGCAGGCTCACCGCCACCAGGGTCAGCTGCGTGCCAACAGCTGACAGGGCCATCCCGAAGAAGAGACGACGGAACGCCGGGCTCTCTTTAAGAGGGGTGATGTCGGCTAAAAGTTTGGGCACTTATGAAGTGTAACGGGGAAGTGGTTTCCTCCAGCAACCAATGATCCTGGACGGTGGCCACCGGCTGAACAACCACTGCGTGCCTCTCGGGTAAGGATCGGAGCGCTGGGCCCGAACGAGCTATCTGCCCGGACGGGAGTCGTGGTCGGCGATCGCCTGGTCGACGACGTCGAGCAACCGCTTGTCGCCGATGATCCTGAAGTGACCCATGGTGGGCAGTTGGATATTCTCGGCTCCTGGCAGCTCACTGCCCCGCGGGATGTGGGGGTCGAAGCTGCTGTAGATGGAGGTGATCCGCGCGTTTGCCCCACTATTGGCCAGCTGGGTGCGAAGAAACTTGTTCCTCGGCGAGAACGCCCTGATGCTCGGAAGGATGAAGAAGTTCGCGTAGATGGAACCCGAAAACGGGGCGTTGATGGCGATCAGTTGCCTCACGCGGTCTCCGCTGTCGGGCTGCGTCATCACGTATTTTCCGATCAGTCCGCCCTTGCTGTGCGCCACGAGCACAACATCGCTAAGGTCATGGGCCGCCAGGTATTCAGCAACGAACTTTCCCATGGACTGAACGGTGCCCCGGTTGTACCCGAGCTGCTGGACCACATGGACCGGGTGGCCAGCCGACGCCAGATGAGCCGCGACCGGGCGCATGAACTGCCAGGTCTCATAGATGCCGGGGATGAGAAGCACCGGCGGACCGGCGTCACGTTCGGGGGTCAGGTACTGGGATGGGTCGTCCCGAAAGAGGAACCCGTGCACCTGCCAGTACCCAACGTAGACGTAGTCCAGCACCCACGACCAGCCTCGTTTAGCGAGTGACACGTGATGTCTCGCCAAGGCAGAATCGGGCGGTGGGTTCGGGCGAGCGATACATCATCACGTGCGGCTCCCCTTGGATTTCCCCGGTTGTCACCACCTGACCAGTAGCTGCCAACCGAGCCAGCCAGTCGCTGGGGACAATCGGGTCGCGGCTTCCCCGCACCAGAATGACGGGACAGGTGATGTCCGGCAGCGCCTCCTCCAACCGGTGTTCCAGCATGGACGGCAGGGTCTTCAAATACCACCTCATCCCGGCCCGGAAATAATCGGAAATCACAATGTAGTTAGCCACCGGCGACTCCCTCAGGGTGTCCTGTGCCAGACGCATCATCTGTGTGGCGACAGTGCGCTCCCGATCGTTGATGGTTGGTGCGAGCAGCACCAGCCGGCCCACCAGCTCGGGGGCAGCACGCACCGCTTCGGCAGCAACCTGGGAGCCCATCGAGTGTCCGACGACGACGGCGTCGCGCACTCCGAGGATCCGCATCACAGCAGCGGCAATACCGCCAAACTCCTTGACCGTAAGCCGGCGACGCGGCGCGGGCATGGCCCCGAACCCGGGGAGCTCGATGGCGTGCACGGTGCAGGTCCGGGCCAGGCGTTCGGCCACCGGCTCGAAATAGCGCGCGGAGACCCCGATCCCATGAATCAAAACCACCTCGCGGTCGCCAGCTCCGACGGTCCTGACGGAACAGGAAACCCCGTCCACCACGACGGTTTGGGAGTGCTCCCAGATGGATCGGCTCATGAACACCCCTCTCAGTGATCTCCTAACGGTACCCAACGCCCGGCCACCCCACCGCCATCGGCGCGCCTATTATGAGTTTCTCAGAATAGATGGTTGACTGAGGCGATGACGGAGATGGCAACACGACAGGAAGTCGCTGAGGCGCAGTGGGCTACCACCCTGCGTGCCAACGGCCGCCGGGTAACCCGCCAGCGCCTTGCGGTGCTGGCCGCCGTCGACCTGTCCCCCCATGCCACCACCGAGGACATCACCGCCAGCGTCCGCGTTGAGTTACCTGACATCACTGTGCAATCCGTCTATGTAGTGTTGGCTGATTTGACCGGGCTAGGTTTGCTGCGTCGGATCGAGACCCCCCACTCTCCCGCCCGGTACGAGACCCGTGTCGACGACAACCATCACCATGCCGTCTGCACCGGCTGCGGCCGCATCGAGGACGTCGATTGCGCCGTCGGCCATGCGCCCTGCCTGACCCCGCAGTGGCCGGAAGGCGCCAGCCCGATGACCATCCAAATTGCCGATGTCGTCTATCAGGGCCTCTGCACCGACTGCCGCTAGTTCGGCCCACCCCAGACCACCCCAAAGTCACTAACCGCACCAACAAAGGAGCCTTATGTCTTCGAACTTCAGCACTACCCAATCCGGAGCACCAGTCATCGATGACGCCAACTCGTCCAGCCTGGGACGCGACGGCGCCATCCCCCTGACCGATCACTACCTGATCGAGAAGCTTGCGCAGTTCAACCGCGAGCGTGTCCCCGAGCGTGTGGTCCATGCCAAGGGCGGCGGCGCGTTCGGTACCTTCGAGGTCACCTCAGACGTCAGCGAATACACCAAGGCATCCCTGTTCCAGCCAGGCGCGGTCACCGAGACGCTGCTGCGTTTCTCTTCGGTTGCCGGCGAGCAGGGTTCACCCGACACCTGGCGCGACCCCCGCGGCTTCGCCCTGAAGTTCTACACCGACGAGGGCAACTACGACCTGGTCGGCAACAACACCCCCGTCTTCTTTATTCGCGACGGCATCAAGTTCCCCGACTTCATCCACTCACAGAAGCGCCTGCCGGGAACCAACCTGCGCGACGCCGACATGCAGTGGGACTTCTGGACTCTCAGCCCCGAGTCAGCACACCAGGTGACCTGGCTGATGGGCGATCGCGGTCTGCCCAACTCGTGGCGCACCATGAACGGCTACGGATCGCACACCTTCATGTGGATCAACGAAGCCGGTGTGAAGTCCTGGGTCAAGTACCATTTCAAGTCCAACCAGGGCCACGAGGTACTGACCGGGGACCAGGCCGAGGCGCTTGCCGGGTCGGACGCCGATCACCACCTGCGCGACCTGTCCGAGAACATCGCCGCCGGCAACTTCCCCAGCTGGGACCTCAAGGTCCAGATCATGCCGTACGACGACGCCAAGGACTACCGCTTCAACCCGTTCGACCTCACCAAGGTCTGGCCTCAGGGCGACTACCCGCTGATCCCCGTCGGCAAGCTGACCCTGAACCGCAACCCGGAAAACTACTTCGCGCAGATCGAGCAGGCCGCCTTTGCGCCGTCGAACTTCGTCCCCGGCATCGCGGCCAGCCCTGACCGGATGCTGCAGGCACGGATCTTCTCCTACGCCGACGCACACCGCTACCGCGTGGGCACCAACCACGCACAGCTGCCCGTCAACGCGCCGAAGAACGAGGTCCGCAACTACTCGAAGGACGGAGCGGCACGGTACGACTTCAACTCGGCGTCTACTCCGGTCTACGCTCCGAACTCGGTGGGTGGCCCAGCCGCTGATCCGGCACAGTACGGCCCTCACGGTGGCTGGGAGAACGACGGCGATCTGGTACGCGCCGCCCACTCCCTCCACGCTGAGGACGACGACTTCGGCCAGGCAGGCACCCTGTACCGGGAGGTGTTCTCCGACGGCGAGCGGGCCCGCTTCCTCGACACCATCACCGGTGCCGTGGGCGGCGTGACCATCGATGCCATCCGGGAACGGGCCATCCAGTACTGGACCAACGTCGACGTCGAACTCGGCGCCAAGCTCCGTGCGGCCCTCGGCGCAGACGCTTCCGGTGGCAACACCCAGGCAGAAGCAGCCAATAAGGTCTAACTCTTAGCTTGACCGATTGCTAGCCCACAGGGCAACGAGAAAGGCGGGCCCCGTGGGGCCCGCCTTTCTCGTTGCCCTGCTTGTTGGTGCCTGACGCAGGTGCACTGTGGATCTGGTCAGACCCGCCGCTGTTCCGGCTCGGTCACCTGGTCGAGGTAATCGAAGAAGTAGTCGAGCATCAGCAGCAGGGCACCTTCAGCTGCTTGCCGGTCGCGGTTCACCACGAAGTCATACTGCAGGCCGTAAATCCCCGACAGCTGCATCCGGGCCGTCGCGTCCACCCGGTCGGCCGGCATGCCCTGGAACAATAGCCAGTCCCTGATGAACCCATGCCAGTAGTCATACTTCGCCACTGCGCTCTCACGCGGTGAATCGCTGACCGCGTCGTGGAGGGATGCCTCGAACTCGAGCCGCTGCAGTTGCCTGTTGCGCTCAATCTGAGTCCACCGCCACGTGGCCAGAGACCACTCCCGGAAGTCCTCACGGCTGAGGTCTTCCGGGCGGGGCAGCTTCACCGAATCATGACGACGTTCAATATGGGTGACAATCTGGTTGACCAGCTCCTCGCGATTGCCGAAGTGGTAGACCAGCACGTAACTGCTGATACCAAGGCCATCCGCCAGAGTACGAAAGCTGAGCCCTGCGAACGTCTTATCCAGCAAGTAGTCAAGGATCTGGTCAAGCAGTTCCTTCTTGCGCTCTGGGTTGGGTGGTCGTGCCATGTCTTGAATAGTACGTCGGCTTACATCCCAGCGAGCACCGGCGCACCCGGCCGCGACACCTTACCCCTTGACTGTTACCTGATCGACATCATCAGAAGCGGCAGTCGTCGTCGCCGGCACTGACTGGGCCAGCTTGGCGCCCTCTACATCCACATCCGGCAAGATACGATCCAGCCACTTCGGTAGCCACCACGCGTGCTTTCCGAGCAGGTACATAGCGGCTGGTACCAGGGTCATCCTGACCACAAAAGCGTCAATCAGCACCCCGAAGGCCAGGCCAAACCCGATCGGCCGGACCATGGTCAAGTGGGAAAACACGAATCCGGCGAAGACTGCGACCATAATGATGGCTGCAGCGGTCACCACCCGTGCACCGTGGCTAAAGCCCACCCGGACGGCGCTCTTGGCACTGCCCCCGTGGACCCAGGCCTCACGCATCCCCGAGACCAGGAACATCTGGTAATCCATTGCCAATCCGAACAGGACGCCAATCAGGATGATCGGCAGGAAGCTGAGGATCGGCCCCGGGTTGGTCACCCCGAAAATGTCACCGAACCAGCCCCACTGGTAGATCGCCACGGTGGCACCAAAGCTAGCCAGCAGCGAGAGCAGGAAACCTGCTGTGGCGATCAAGGGAACCAGGATTGATCTGAACACGAGGAGCAGCAGCACCAGCGACAGCCCGACGACGATCCCCAGGTAGAGGGGCATTGCCTCCATCAGCTTCTCTGAGACGTCGATGTTGGCTGCCGTCTGACCGGTTACCGAGATGAGGACGCCGGTGTCCGATTCAATGACCGGCGCTGAGTCGCGGAGCTCTCGGACCAGTTCTTCGGTGCTCTCGCTGGCGGGTCCCTCGGTGGGGATCACCTGGAAAATGCCGGTCCGCCCGTCGTCGCTGACGCCAGCCGGAACGGCTGCGGCGGTGTTGTCGACGGCGGCCAGCCGGTCGGCAACCTCAAGCTGGAGTTCGCTCAGTTCAGCGTCAGAGTCAGTCGCGGGCAGGTTGGCCACCACCAGCAGCGGACCGTTGGTCCCTTCGCCGAAATACTCCCCGGCCAGCTCGTAGGCCTGGAATGCCGTCGAGTCCGCTGGCTCCGAGCCGCCGTCGGGCAGGCCCACCCGAAGCTCAAGGGCCGGGAGTGCGATAACTGCAAGGGCTGCCACACCCGCGACGAGGGTGAGGATCGGTTTGCGGGTGGCAAAGCCACCCCAGCCACGCCCGCTGGCAGCCAGCTTGTCGGCCTCAAGCTGCAACTGCTCATGGGAGGAGTTGAGGTCGGACTCTGCCTCGGCTTTGGCCCACCGGCGGCGGGAGATCACCTTCCGACCCATGAACCCGAGTAACGCCGGGGTCAGGGTAAGCGCCACGAGGACCGCGACAGCAACCGTCCCCGCAGCTGACATCCCGAGCAGTGTCAGGAACGGCAACCCGGGTACGGCGAGGGCTGCGAGGGCAATAATCACGGTGATGCCCGCAAACAGGACGGCGTTTCCGGCGGTACCGGTGGCCCGACCAATCGATTCCTGCAGGTCCATGCCGCGGAGCAATTGGGTCCGGTGCCGGTTCACGATGAACAGGGAGTAGTCGATGCCGACAGCGAGTCCGAGCATCAAAGCGAGCACGGGGGTAATGGAGCTCATTGAGATGACGCCGGTCAGTGCAAAGGTCACACCCACCCCGACCCCGACGCCGACGATGGCCATCAGCAGCGGCAACCCGGCGGCAACCAGGGTGCCGAGCATGACAATCAGCACGATGACAGCGACCAGCAGCCCGACAATCTCTGCGATCCCGAAGATTTCGGAAATGTCCTGGACAATTTCCTTGCTGTAGTTGACCTCAACGCCCACTTCGGCGGCAGCGTCGGCTGCAACCTGGACCGCTTCGCGGGTTTCTGGGGTGACGGCGTCGATCTGGGAGTCGAACTGGACGCTGGCTACCGCTGCGGAGCCGTCATCGGACACGAACTTGATTCCGGCGGACGCCTCAAGGGTTCGCTCGGCGAGGTCGATCTCTGCGAGGCCCTCATCAAGCTGACCCCGACCTTCTTCAATCTCGGCAAGTGACGCATCGAGCTGGGCCTGGCCCTCCTCCAGCTGAGCCTCGATAGCCCCAGCCTGCTCGGGCGGGAGCAGGTCCCGGCTCTGTTCAAACTCGGCGCGCTGGGCATCCAGATCCGCCTGACCGGCTGCTGCCTGGACTGCGCCGGCTTCCAGCTCGGTGGTGGCCTGCTCAATTTCAGCGCGGCCCTCGTCGATGCCGGCCTGGCCTTCCTCGAGCTGCCGGGAGATGTCGAAGGGGTTAATGACTGATTCGACGCCCTCCACCTGTTCAAGGTCAGCGAGTGCGTCCTCGACGGCGGCCTGCTGTTCATCGGTCATTGCAGCATCCGGGGCCGTGAACACAATGGTCCCCATGCCGCCAATGGCTTCCGGCATGGTGTCCCTCAGCTCATCCAGGACACGCTGCGACTCAGTGCCGGGAATGGTGAAGTTGTTGCTCAACGTGCCCGAGAAAGCGGCCGCTGAACCTCCCACGGCCAGCAGAATGGCAAGCCACGCGGAAACAATCCACCAGCGCCGTCGTGATGCAAACTTGCCTAAGCGGTACAGCAGGTGTGCCATGAAGTGTTCCTCGGTTCGTTCGGTTGTTGGAAGCAATAAAGGTGGCGGGACCGGTCGGTGGTGATCGGCGTGACGGTTGCGGGCGGTTTAGCTGGGGTTGCTGAATCCGTCGCGCAACATCGAGAGAGCCCCGACGATCTGGTCTTCCAGATCGCTCGCTGAAGCGGCGAAGGGTTCGTCTACTGCGGCGGCCCACACCTGCATGGCGGCCTTGACGCAGGAGAGCACAGCACCAACGAGAGCAAGCAGGTAAAGGGGATCGAGGTTGCCGCCCAACCGTTCGTTGACGGCTTGGCGGATCCGGGTTTCGGCTCGCTCCCAGGCATGCAGCTGACTGCGCATCAGCTCGGGGCTTTCCTCGGCCATCCGGAAGAGCTCCCCGCAGACGCTGAGGTTCTCGGTCTTGGCGATGGCCGCGAGCGCAGCGATCATCGCCTCGAAGAGGGGTTCATCGGCTGGCCTTGCCATGAATTCGGCGGCAGCGAGTTCGAGAAAGGCGTCAGTAGAGGTGGTGAGCGCTTCTTCGGCGCCGTGGAAGTAGTTGAAGAAAGTGCGGCGTGACACCCCTGCGTCGGCAGCTACCTGGTCTGCTGTGAAGTTGCCTATCCCATGGCTGCGCGCGAGGTTGAGCGCGGATTCGGCGATGGCTCGCCGGGTGTCGAGCTTATTCTGCTCGCGCCGGCTTGGCGCTGCTGAGGGTGCGGGTGCTCCGCTCGCAGTCTGGGTTTCCGGCGTTTCCGGTGCTCCCGGCACGAAGACGGCGCTCATCACGTCAGTCGAATTCTTCACATTCTTACACTAAGTGCACATTTGCATCCCGTGCAACAGGTTTGACCGTGTGCCTACTCACATCTACTCCGAGCCATCGCGGACTCAGGTCCGAGGCTTGGTAATCACGACCTCAGGGGTGGGCACGGGTAGGTTGTATGGCTTTGCCGAGATGATGGATACGGAGATTATCCGCCCACTGGGTGCCACATAGGAGGCCAGGTCACCTGGCTTCAACCCGAGGATAGCCAGCCCAAGAGGGCTGTGCTCGCTGAAGACCTGGATGTCCCCGTCGCCAAAAATCTCCCGGCTCCCCATCAGGAACGTTTCGGGAAGTGAGTCAATGCACGCCTCTATGACCATTCCGGGCTCGATAATTCCGTCGTCCTCGGGCGAGTGGAAGCGCACGCTCTTCAGAACACCCATCAGTTGGCGGATCCGCGCCTCGCCGGCGACCTGGTCCGAGGGCTCCTGCTGGGAACCACGTGCTTCCATCAACCCATTGAGTTCCGCATGCAGGCGCGCGTGAGCCTCGGGCGTGAGCCAGGTGACAGCGGCGGTTGACTGAAGCATTTCTCTCCTCTAACTCAGATGACTGCCCCCAAAAGAGACGATCAATAAAAAGCATATGTTGGTAGTGACTCTGATCGTAGCCCTTTTCCTGCTTTTGGCAATTTATGAAACTCCATGCAGAACAACGATTTTCAGCGACTGGCATTAAATATTTAAGTGGGTATGGTCTTGGTATCGGAAGAAAAAGGTGGTGATCACATTGTCAGGAAAATCCCCGCGGAACGTGGGTGCCAAAAAACAGGGCAAATCGATGCTCGAGAAACGAGCCGCCAAAAAGGCTAAGGCTGAGCTCAGCGACTCGCTGTTCGCCAAGCCGCGCAAGAATCGCCGCTAGCTTCGAGGACGTGATCCTTGATCCTTCGGATGGCTGGATGCGGGCGTTCTTCCCGCACCCAGCCATCCGCGGCTTTTTCCTGTTCCCGACCCGCCTTTTAGGTCCAAGGAGAATCAATTCCCAGAATCAAGAAACAACCTTCTGTTTTTTCCCGTCGTTCCGGATCTAATTCGCTTTGGGTGGCCGCCGTCGGGAATGTCAACGGCAGGACAGCCCTCCCTCGCGAATTTGTGCGGAGTCGCGAATTTGTTGCGGGCGACGTCGTCAGCTCCTAAAAACCTGCAAACGCGGCAGATAACCACGAATGCAGCCAATATATGTGCTGCGCTTGCAGTTTTCTGCCGCGTTCGCTGCGACCCAAGTGTTCGCCGGAGCTAGAACATCAGCCGGGATCGGATCAGAAACCGGACTCCTTCTGGAGCTTCGACGGAGAATCCGCTCCCCCGCCCGGGAACCACATCGACCGTGAGATGCGTGTGCCGCCAGTACTCGAACTGTTCGCGGGACATCCAGAACTCGATCAACTGGGCCGGTTCACCTTCGCCACCGACATTCAGGACTCCGAGCAGCACATCGGCTTCCGCAGTGATGAAATCACCCGCTGGAAAACACATGGGCGAGGACCCATCGCAGCAGCCACCCGATTGGTGAAACATCAGGGGTCCATGAAGATCCCACAGCTTCCTCAACAGCGCCACCGCCGACTCCGTGAGCGCTACCCGGGAGAAATCCTCCCCCGGAAGCTCAATGCTGGCTTCGACTGTCATCATTGCTCCTTTGGGAATCACCGCTCTCTAGAAGAAGCCCAGCCTGTCCTCGCTGTAGCTGACCAACAGGTTCTTGGTCTGCTGGTAGTGATCTAGCATCATCGTGTGGTTTTCACGGCCAATGCCTGAGGACTTGTAGCCACCGAACGCAGCCCCGGCAGGGTAGGCGTGGTAGTTGTTCACCCAGACCCGGCCGGCCTGGATCTCACGGCCAGCGCGGTAGGCGACGTTCCCATTGCGGGACCAGACACCAGCGCCGAGCCCGTAGAGGGTGTCGTTGGCGATCTGCATTGCTTCGGCGTAGTCGCTAAAGCGGGTGACCGACACTACAGGTCCAAAGATCTCTTCCTGGAATACCCGCATGGAGTTGGTGCCCTCGAAGATGGTCGGCTTGACATAGAAGCCCTCTGAAAGGTCTCCGTCCAGGGTGATCCGTTCACCACCGATGAGGACCTTCGCTCCTTCCTGCCTGCCGATGTCGAAGTAGGACAGGACCTTTTCCAGCTGGTCATTGGATGCCTGGGCGCCGACCTGGGTGTCCGTGTCCAGCGGATTGCCCTGCACCATTTTCTCGGTCCGCGCGATGGCGTCGGCCATAAAGGAGTCGTACATCGAGTCCTGGATCAGTGCCCGGGAAGGACAGGTGCACACCTCGCCCTGGTTGAATGCGAAGAGCGCGAATCCTTCAAGCGCCTTGTCGTAGAACGCGTCGTTCTTGTCGGCAACATCGCCGAAGAAGATGTTGGGGCTTTTCCCACCGAGTTCCAAGGTGACCGGGATGAGGTTTTGGCTCGCGTACTGGCTGATCAACCGGCCGGTGGTCGTTTCACCGGTAAAGGCGATTTTCCGGATCCGCTTCGACGACGCGAGTGGCTTCCCAGCCTCCACGCCGAAACCGTTCACCACGTTCAGCACTCCTGGGGGCAGGATATCGCTGAGCAGCTCCATGAGAACCAGGATCGACGTCGGTGTCTGCTCGGCTGGTTTGAGGACGACGGCATTGCCAGCGGCCAGCGCGGGGGCAAGTTTCCAGGTGGCCATCAGGATCGGGAAGTTCCAGGGGATGATCTGCCCCACCACGCCCAGTGGCTCGTGGAAGTGGTAGGCGGTCATGTTGTCGTCCAGCTGGGACAGGCGCCCTTCCTGTGCGCGGACAGCGCTGGCAAAATAGCGGAAGTGATCCGCTGCGAGTGGGAGGTCGGCGGCGAGCACTTCCCGGATGGGCTTGCCGTTGTCCCAGGTTTCGGCGACCGCCAGCATTTCCAGATTCTCTTCGATCCGGTCTGCTACCCGGTTAAGGATCGCCGCACGCTCAGCCACCGACGTTTTCCCCCACGCGGGGGCAGCCTTGTGGGCGGCGTCGAGGGCCAGCTCGATGTCTTCGGCGGTGCCCCGCGCAACCTCACAGAAGGCCTTACCGTTGACGGGAGAGATATTTTCGAAGTACTGCCCCTTGCTGGGGGCCACCCATTCACCGCCAATCCAGTTTTCGTAACGTGGCTTGAACGTGATTTTGGATCCATCCTGGCCGGGCTGGGCGTAAACAGTCATTGTTTAACTCCTTGGGTTCGAATCAGGACGTCGTCGTCCTCATTTCGAAGTGTAAGTACGCATCAGTTGCACGAAGGTTGCACACTGTCCCGGCAGAGGCCCGTCGACCGGGTCCGTCAGGAAAGTCTGAATTCTGCCTCGAGCCGTTCAACGTGCGCGACGACGGATGCCCGCCTCGGCGACCGTGGCGGGAGGACCTTCAGCGCGGCAGTCCACGCTTCGGCGTCGTCGGCGGCCTCGGGCAGCTGTAGATACTGCAGGACGGCGTCGACGGCGCCGTCGTTCAGGACGGCTTCTCGGAGCAGGAAGCTGACTTCGGTGCGGAGGCGAACGATCGAGGGAGCCTCCGAGCGCGGCAGGACGGGACCCCGGTACATGTTCAGCGCCATCCGGTGGGCACCTCGCCGCAGGTAATCCAGCACCTGCGACGCGTCGACCGACAGTTCGCGGGGTAGCCGGTACGGCCGGGAGCGAGGAACCAGCGACGGGAGTTGGTGGGAGAGCACACGCCGCAACCGCAACATTTCGGCCCGCACTGTGGTGACCGAGACATGTTCCGGATAGGCCATGGCCGCGAGCTGTTCGGCGCTCAGCCCGGCCGGATGCAGGGCGAGCAGGGTGATGAGTTCCGCATGTCGTGCACTGAGTTCCACCGATTGACGCCCCAGATGGACAACCCCGTGATCCTGTCCCAGGATGTGCAGGCCCTCCCGGTCGGCGGAGTAGGTTTTAGCTGGGGCGAGTTTCCGCGCAGGTTGCTGGTCTTGCAGCCGGTGCAGGCTCAGATGCGCCTCAGCGGCAGCGACAGTCGCTTCCACCAGTGACAGCGTGTGTACTGCCACGGCGTCGTCGGTACCGGTAATGTCCACAACGCCGAGCACCATCCCCGAATCAGGGTCGTGGACGGGGACCGCTGTGCAACTCCAACGGTGAGCCTGGGGACTGAAATGCTCCGCGCCGGCAATCTGGACGCTCCTCCCGAGGGCCAGTGCCGTGCCGGGGGCGCTGGTTCCGACGGCACCCTCTGACCAGTCCGACCCCGCGACGAACATCATTCCCTCAGCACGACGGCGTAGATCCCGATCACCCTCGACCCAAAGCAGCCGACCATTTGCGTCGCCGACCGCCACCAGCAATCCGCTGTCCAGGCTGGGTTGGACCAGCAGCTTCCGGATAATCGGCAGGACCGCTGCGAGGGGGTGGCCCCTGCGGTACGCGTCAAGCTCTTCGTCGCTGTAAAACAAGGGAGCCTGGACGGCGTCCGGATCGGGGAAGTTTTTCAGCGAACGCAGCCAGGATTCCCCCACCAGTGTGCGTACGCCCGACGGTGGGGCGCTGCCAAGCCGCTCGTGTGCACGGTGGGCGCACTGCTGCAGGGATCTCGACGTGAGTCCCCCCAGAATCGGCAGTTGCTGCTGCGTCATCGACACCCCGCTTCTGGTCTCCCCGCCGGTGGGGTGGCATCAGTCTAGTGCCGTCGGCGCCCATCTGTCGCGGGTGTTGTCGAGGATTTTCCGGCAGGAACGGTCAGCAGGTCCTCGCGGTCCTCCCCACCGCATCCGAGAACTCCGTCACCGTCCTCGGATTCCGGCTGAGGCGTTGCTCGTCGGCGAACCTACTTGTCGCGTGAGATGGCAATCATCTCGTCCCGGGGAACCACCTTCACACGTTCTCTGACGAGCTCCGCGTTGGCGCCGCCGTCGTACACATAGTTGGCACCCAGCTTCAGTTCATGGGCGTCGAGCTTGAGCCAGCCCTCCCAGGTGGTGTAGCGAATCCCCCGCTCGACGAGGAGGTCAATGATGGCCTGCTCGGATGGGTCCTGGGCCGGGGGGAGATTCAGGCGGTCCTCAAGGAGGAACCCGATCGTCTCCAACGCATCGCCCTTGGTGTGGCCGATCAGGCCCACAGGTCCGCGCTTGATCCAGCCGGTGGCGTAGATGCCGGGTACCGGGTTTCCTGCCTGGTCGATGACCCGGCCGCCCTCGTTGGGAATGACACCGCGCTGACTGTCGAATCCAACTTCAGGAAGTTCGGACCCGAAATAGCCAATCGCACGGTAGACGGCCTGCACAGGGTAGTCGATGAACTCACCGGTGCCGCGGACTGTGCCTTCCCCGGTGAGCTCGGTGCGTTCGAACCTCATGTTGGCCACCTTGCCGGGGGTTTCCGGTGAATCGGTGATCTCGACAGGCGAGTGCAGGAAGTGCAGGTGCAACCGACGGGAGGCTCCTGTTGGTTCGTCGTCGACGAGCCAGTTGGTGAGGGTTTTCACCATGGTTTTGGTCTGATTGTTGCTGGCGATCTGCTGTTCGGAGGCGGCGTCGAAGTCGAAATCCTCCGGGTAGAGCACAATGTCCACATCCCGGGAGTGGGACAGTTCGCGCAGCTCCAGCGGAGTGAACTTCACCTGCGCCGGGCCACGGCGGCCGAACACGTGCACGTCGGTGACGGGTGAGGCCTTCAGCCCCGCGTACACGTTGTCAGGAATTTCGGTGGTCAGCAGATCGTCGGCGTGTTTGGAGAGCACACGTGCAACGTCCAGAGCAACGTTGCCGTTGCCGATCACCGCTATCTCCGTTGCGTTCAGTGGCCAGTCGCGAGGCACATCGGGGTGACCGTCGTACCAGGAGACGAACTCGGCGCCACCAAAGGACCCGTCAAGGTCCACCCCTGGGATGTCCAGATCCGCGTCCCTGATCGCGCCCGTCGAGAAAATGACCGCATCATAGAATTTGCGGAAGTCGGAGAGCGTGAGGTCCCGGCCGTAGTTAATGTTTCCCAGGAACCGAATATCGCCACGATCCAACACCTTGTGCAGCGCGTTGACGATGCCTTTGATACGCGGGTGATCCGGCGCCACGCCATAGCGGATCAGGCCATAGGGGGCGGGGTGCTGATCGAAGAGGTCAATGCTGACCGCGAAGTCACCGCCCTGAACTTCCTGGGACTTCGTCAGAATGTCGGCAGCGTAGACCCCTGCCGGACCGGCACCGATGATCGCTACCCGCAGCGGACGCCCCGCAGCTGAGGTGGACACTGATTGGCCTTCTTCCCTAGTGGATCAACCGTAACGCACACTTAGCGCACAGTTTCCTATTCTAAATGCAGTGGCTGATGCAGTCTAAACCGGTGATGCCTATCTCCATCGACCGGCGTCGCGCGGCGGGGAATCAGGCTGACAGTGCAAGGACGTGGAATAAAAGCGGGGACAGCGGCGTTTGAGCCGACGTGACCCCCACAGATAACACCAGCCCGCGTCAGCCCCGAAGCGAAAACTCGACGGGCATCCTCTACGGAATCGGCGCTTACGGTTTGTGGGGTCTCCTCCCGCTGTACTTCATGATCCTGCTGCCCGCGACGGCAATCGAGATTGTCGCCAACCGCGTGCTCTGGTCTTTGGTGTTCTGCGCGCTGCTGCTAACTGTGATGAGGTCCTGGCGGACCGTGTGGTCCGCCGCGTCGAACCCCCGGATCCTTGGCACTCTGGCGATCGCGGCGCTGTTGATCGCTGTGAACTGGTTTGTGTATACCTACGGGGTCACCAACGGTCACGCGATCGAAGCGGCCCTCGGCTACTTCATCAACCCGATCGTGTCGGTGTTGCTCGGCGTGATCGTGTTGCGGGAGAAGCTTCGCCGGTTGCAATGGGCGGCGGTCGGTGTCGGCATTATTGCTGTGGTGGTGCTGGCGATCGGTTACGGAAACGTGCCATGGATTGCTTTGACCCTCGCCTTCTCCTTTGGGTTCTACGGGTTCGTCAAGAAGCGGGTGGGTTCCCGGGTCGGAGCACTATCCAGCCTGAGCATCGAAACTGCAGTTCTCACTCCGATCGCGGGTGCCGTCATGATCTGGCTGACGGTGTCGGGATCCGCGACGGTGCTCACCGAGGGCCCCGCGCACTTCTGGATCATGGCCGCGGCGGGCATCATTACGGCAGTCCCTCTGCTCTTCTTCGGTGCCGCAGCCCGGAGGCTGCCACTGACCACGATCGGGCTCCTCCAGTACCTCGCGCCAGTGCTGCAATTCCTGTTGGCGCTGTTCGTTTTTCAGGAAGAGATGCCGCTGGAGCGTTGGATCGGTTTCGGGCTGGTCTGGATCGCCTTGTCGATGCTGACCGTCGACATGCTGCACACCGTGCGAAAGAACTCCCGACCGCGCCGCTCCCGTGATGCGACGCCGGTCGGGGAGACCGCCGCGGTTTAGCCCGATGGGGCCCAGGAGCCCTTAAGCTGCCGGGAGGTTCCAGTCCCGCGGCACGACGATCATTGGCACAGGCAACGCCCGGAGCATCTTGTTGGCTGTCGATCCCAAAAAGAGTTGACTGCGCTTCGCCAGCCGGCTCGATCCGACGAAGACAATTTCTCCGGGGTCCCATTCGATGTCGTCGATTGCCTGCTCAATGGTGCGACCATGGGCAACCGTGATCGTGGTTTCGTGGCCTTCGGGAAGCTGCGCACCGGCCCGAGCCAGTACCGAGTTGGCATGCCGGTGTGCGAGGTTGATGGCCTCACCGGAGTCCGACTGCTCGCTGACGTCCAGCGCCACCAACGAGATCAGGCGCAGCGGCATCCCGCGGCGCGCGGCGGAGTCGACCGCTACATCCAGCACAGCCTCGGCACCCGCACGGGTGCCGACGGCGCAGGTGAGCCTGGTCATCTTGTCACGGTGCCGGTACCCGCGGGGAGCCAACCCGACCGGGACTGGCGATGAGTGCAGGACCGCATTCGCTACGCTGCCCACAGTGAATCGGCGGAGCAGGCCGTTGCCGGAGGCCCCAATGACGATTAGCCCCGCATCGAGGTCATGGGCGACCTCAAGGAGTCCCTCGGCGAATGAGTCGGCGAGTTTGACGTGCGGGACCACTTCGACGCCGCCCGGAATCCCCTCGATCGCTTCCTGCAGGGCGGCAAGCGCCCGGTTGGTCCCGGCGCCCACACTGCCGTCCTGGGGACGATCGAGCACGGTCACCAGATCGATGCTGGCTCCCTGCGTCCGGGCCAGCGAGGTGGCCAGCGCCAGCGCGTCACGGCCACGATCATTGTTTGTAAAGCCAACTACATAACGCATACGGCGTGCCTTCCGGATCGGATTCTGACCGGCGCCCGGGGTTACCGCCGCAGATCTGCTCAGGCAACCTTATCGTGGACGGCGGGCACTGAAGTGCCCGCCGTCACACGGCACGGAGGGTTACTGCACCACGTCGGCTGAAGCGCTCCCCTGCTTCAGGGTTTCACCGCGGAAAAAGCCAGGATTGACCCGGTACATGATGAACATCAGGACCGCCCCGAGGAGGATGACCCCGGTTCCGAGAATGAATACCAGCCCCACCCCTCCGACGGACGAACCGGAACCGTAGTCCGGGTCCATCGAATCGGTGGCTGTCTTCACGAACATGACCAGCAAGATGACGCCGCCGACCAGCGGCGCAAGGAACTTCAGGCCGAAGTTGCGGGCACTGCTGAACGCGACTGCCCTGAAATACCAGACGCAGGCCATCGCCGTGATCCCGTAGTAGAAGCAGATCATCATGCCGAGCGCCGTGATCGTGTCATACAGGGCGTTTTCCGAGACCACCCTGGTGACCACGTAGAAGCCGGAGGCAGCGACCGCTGCGGCGACCGTGGCGTAGCTGGGCGACTTGTAAGTGGGGCTGATCCTGCCGTAATTCGCTGGCAGTGCCCGGTAGTGCCCCATCGACAGCAGGGTGCGGGCAGGCGACACGAAGGTGGATTGCAGGGATGCGGCGGAACTGCTGAGAACTGTCAGGGACATCAGGATGGCGAAGGGGCCCATCACGGGTCCGGCAAGGACCGCGAAAATGCTTCCCTGGTTGTCTACATTTCCGGCCCCCAGTTCACCCTCACCGACGCCCGCGTAGGTCAGGGTTGCCAACGCAACGGTCAGGTAGATCACCACGATGACCAAGACGGTGAGAGTCGCCGCCCGGCCTGGAGTACGCTCGGGGTCCTTGGTTTCCTCGTTCATGGTCAGAGTAACGTCCCAGCCCCAGTAGACGAAGATCGAGAGGGACACACCAGCGGCGAAAGCCGAGAAGGATTCCACCGCAAACGGGTTGAACCAGTCGGGGCTAATGGCCGTCGCATCGAAGGCTGTTCCATTGGCAACATGAGCAAAGGCGGCGATGGCGAACCAGCCCAGGACCAGCAGTTGGAAGCCAACCAGCACGTACTGCACGGCTTTGGTGGTTTCCATGCCGCGATAGGAAACCCAACAGGCCAACGCGACGAACACCAGGGTGGTGGCGATGTTCAACGGCAGGTTGAGCGTCAGATCAGCCAGCGAGTCGTTTCCGGTCAGCTGGGCGAGCATCAGGTAGAAGAAGTCAACAGCAACAGCTGCCAGGTTCGACAGAACGATCACTGTCGCGGCGATCAGACCCCAACCACCCATCCAGCCGATCCACGGCCCAAAAGCCCGGGTGGCCCAGGTAAAGGAGGTGCCGGCGTCGGGCATTGAATTGTTCAGTTCGCGGTACCCGAGAGCCACCAACAGCATCGGGATGAACCCGACGAGGAAGATGGCGGGCAACTGCACCCCCACCTCCGCAACGGTGGGACCGAGCGCCGCGGTCAGGGTGTACGCGGGAGCGATGCAGGAAACACCGATGACCACGGCGCCCAACAAACCGACCGACCCGGAGCTGAGACCTTTCTGGCTGAGTCCGGTGGAGGGGTCTTTCGTTGGCATGGTGCTCACTGCTTCACCTCGGTGGATTGAACGTCCTTGCCGTCACCGGCATCGGACCGCTTGGTTACAGACCGCTCCGGCTGGTGCGGCTGGTCCTCGACAGCTGAGTAACTTCGCGGCACCACAACCATGGGCACCGTCAAGGCTCGAAGAATCTTGTTGGCAGTGACGCCAAGGAACAGTCTGCTGTGCTGCGCCAGACGGCTGGAACCGACCAGAAGGACCTCGCCCTCGTCCCACGCCAGAGCTCCGATCGCTTCCTCGACGGTGGCTCCTTGCGCCACTTCCACACTGACCTGTCCGCCGGCGGCGAGTGACGACGCAGCCTCGGCCAGACGCGTGTTGGCGTGCTGATGCGCGGATTCCACTGCGGCGGCGTTTGCTCCACCGTCGGTCCCCGTTGCCGGGTCAAGCGCCACGAGCGAGACCAGTCTGAGTGGGAGTCGACGTCGGGTGGCTGATTCGACGGCCACCGCGATCACCGCATCCGCCCCTTCCCTGGTCCCCACCGCACAGGTGAGCCGGGTAATTGGATCGAGGCGACGATAGCCCTGGGGCGCCAAGGCCACGGGTACCGGTGAGGCATGGAGGAGTGTTCCGGCGACGCTACCGACGTTGAACCTTTTTCGCAGGCCTCGTGAGCTTGCACCGATGATGATCAGCGAAGCGCCCGAGTCAACCGCCGCGTCGATGAGCCCCCCCGCCTGCGAATCTGCGCTGATGACGTGAGCACGGGCGGTTACGTCATCGGGGATCAGGGCGAGGCCTTCAGCCAGCCATTCCTGCAGCTGGGCCGAGAGGATGCTCTCGAATCCCTTTTCGGGTGGATAGACCGCATTGAAGGGGGAATGCTCCGGCATCACCATCACCAATTGAAGGTTCGCGTCCTGGCGCCTGGCCAGGGCGACGGCGAGGCTGACGGCGTCGCGCCCGCGTTCATCTGCTGTGTACCCGACGATGTAGTCCATCGGTCATGCTCCTTCGGTTGACGCGAGGTCCAGGATGTTCCGGGCTGTGTCCTGCCCCATCCGGATTGCCCCCTCGACGTGCTGATAGCCCTCGGCCGCCAGATCCGAGCAGGACCAGTGAATCGGCCCGACGGGGGTGAGCTGGTCCGGGCCATAGCGGTGGAGGCCGCCGAGGTCGTAGCTGGTCGCATAAGCGCCTCTGGTCCACTCCTCTGAGCCCCAGTCCGATTCGTAATACACCTCGGGGGTGAGTGCCTCAGAGCCGAGGAAACCGGCAATGGACTCAAGGATTGTCTGCCGACGGGCTTCGGGCGTCAGTCTGAACATGGCGTCGGCCTTCTCGTCCGAGACGAAGCCGACCAGCGTTCCGCGGGAATCCTCGTGGTTGGTGTTGTCGTACACCTCCTGCACGATCGAGGAGGCGCTGAAGCCGGTCCCGGAGAGACCCTCGGCACGCCAGAACGGTGTCGGGTAGACGGCATGGACCTTGATGACCAGCCCGAGGGACTGGTGCTGGTGCATCTGATGCTGGCGGCGAGGCAGCGGTGGCTCATAGGACACCCGCGAGTACAGGTTCGGCGGAACCGCCATGACTGCGTAGCGCGCCTTGACGGTGACGGTGTCCGACACCGCGGTGACCCCGTTACTGTGGTTACCCCCGCCGTTGGTGCCTGCGTCCCCCTCCCAGCGCAGCGTTCGCACTGGGCTGCTGAGTACGACGTCGTCCCCCAGCCGATCCGCGAGGCGTTCCGACACCTGCTGCATGCCGCCGACCACCCGCTTGTCGAGGATGAAGTTCTCATCGACCAGGTTGGAGAAGGATCCCGCCGACGCGGCCATCAACACAGCCTGCAGGGCCGAGAAGGCGTGAGCGGGTTTGGTGAGCATTCCGCCAGCAATGAAGAGCCCAATGTTGTTGCAGGCTTCCTCGTCGCTGGATTGCTGCCGCAGCCAGTGGTGGAAGGAGATGGTGTCAAGGGCCCGGGCTTCCGGATGCTTCCACGGGGTTTCCGGGCCAGCTTCCGCTGCGAGGCGATCCAGCACTTCGATCAGCCTATTCATTTCCCCTTCAGTGGCGGCCGATACGGGGAACATGTCTCCGGTGTAACGGGTACGGGTGCCGTCGGCTCCGATGTAGACAGAGTCCCCCTCCCGGTACCTGTCATAGGTTTCCAGTCCGAGCTCGTCAAGCATTCCTTTGAGGGCGGTCTGGTCTGGAGAGACCCATTGGCCCCCAATCTCCAGGAGGGCGCCGTCGACTATATCCGTCCAGGTGCGCCCACCAACCCGATCCCGTGCCTCCAGGACGGCGACGCTCAGCCCCGTCTTCTTCAACTCCCACGCGGCGGTGAGGCCCGAGGGGCCCGCCCCGATAATTACGACGTCGCGTTCTAGATTCTCCATTGTTGCCTCTCCATCAAGTATGGCCCACGCCACAAAATGAACGTCATTCATTTATGAGGGATACTGTAGCGATACCCAGCACTTTTGGAAAGGGCCAGACCCGCGGTGATGACAGGGGCAGTAGAATGGACCCGCAGCGAAGAGACGGTGAAGGGGCGGTCATGGGAAGTGTGGGAGCGCCGGTCAGCCGCCGCCGGGCGGGTCGCCCACCGCGCGGACTGCTGTCACGGGACCTCATTACTGATGCTGCTCTCGCCCTGATTGCCAGCCAGGGTTACGAGGGACTCACCATGTCTGCACTGGCCCAGCGCCTGCGAGTGGCGCCATCGGCCCTATACAACCACGCTGAATCCAAGCAGGAAGTGCTGCGCTGGGTCGAGGACGAGGTGATGGCGAAGGTGGACTTCAGCGCTTTCGCTGCGGCCCCCTGGGATGAGGCGGTTCGCGCCTGGGCCTGGTCCTACCGCGGAGTCTTCGCCGCTCATGCGCCTCTCATCTCGGTCATCGCCATTCTGCCCGTCACCGGCGCGCCCGAAACGCTTGCCATGTACGAGGCGGTCACCAAAGGGTTCCTTGACGCCGGCTGGCCAGCGGACCGGATCATCCCCGCCATCGTCGCTCTTGAGTCTTTCATCTTCGGGTCAGCGTTCGACGTCGCCGCCCCCGAGGACATTTTCGAGTCAGGCAGCCTGGGGCCCGACTACCCTCTCTTCACGGCTGCCGTCCGTCGCCGGGGCGGGTCGCAGGCGGACTCAGCCGACGCCGCGTTCACCATCGGGCTCGAAGCACTCATCACCGGGCTGAAAGTGCAAGTGGCAGGCTGACGCCGTCGGCCTCTGGAGAGACGCCCCCGCCAACCGCCCTTGCCCCATTTCAGCGAGGAAAAGCCGGGTGTACCGACAACCTCAGGCGGTTATCGACAATCGTTAGGTTAACGGTTATCGTTAGTAGCGATAACCGTTAACTATTGGAGGAACAGATGACTACAGCACCGTCCATACCCAACCGGCGGAGACGACTGAAGACAGCCGAACGAGCCGGGCTCATCTCAGTGCAGGTTATCGCTGGCCTCCTGACCCTCCTGGTGCTGGGAGCACTGGCGATGTTCCTTGTGCTGGCCGCGCAGGGAAAAACCGAGTTGTATCTGCCAGCCGTTACCCCCGAAGGCTCACTCGCGGGGCTCGGGCCGCAGGTCTCGGAAGCATACTTCGACTCGATCACACTGAGCGTTGAGGGGGTCAGCGCTGCCGCGATGGCCCCCTATACGGCCACGATGAGCTTTGGCTTTATCCTCGTCGCAGCATCGCTACTGTTCTTCCTCTACCTGAGCCAGCGTGTCTATAGGGCTAAACCGTTTGGCCGCCTCATGACCCTTGGACTAGGCATCATCGCCGTGTTCTTCGTTGCTGGATCCCTGATTCTGCCGGCAATCTTCTCGCACGTTCATACGGTCATCGTGGCTGATCTGGGCATTCCGCTCGCTGACGCACCGTTCTCCACCGGCTATTACTTCGGTCCCACGGATGCCCTATCCCTCATCACTGGGATCTTCTGCGCCCTGTTAGCTGGAGCCTTCCAGATCGGTTCACGGCTGCAGCGCGACAATGAAGGGCTCATCTAGTGCCCCCCACGGAGTCGGAAGCCACCGGTATTCACTGTCGCCTCGACGAGCTCCTTGCCGAACGACAGATGACGCTTACCGAACTAGGGCGACGCGTGAACATGAGCATCGTCAACCTGTCGATTCTGAAGAATGATCGGGCACGTGCCATCCGATTCTCGACCCTCCAGGCAATTTGTGAGGCGCTTGACTGCCAGGTGGGCGACCTGCTGGAGACAAGCAAAACCCCTCCGCCGAAGCGTTAGGTCTGGTGGGTTCGGCGTC
Organism: Arthrobacter flavus; assembly: GCF_039526005.1. Taxonomy (NCBI): domain Bacteria; kingdom Bacillati; phylum Actinomycetota; class Actinomycetes; order Micrococcales; family Micrococcaceae; genus Arthrobacter; species Arthrobacter flavus. Next base: position 129,768 of record NZ_BAAAIJ010000047.1, read on the forward strand.
AGCCGACCCACCAGACCTAACCACTCGGCGGAGGGGTTGGGGTTGCGCGGGGAGCGCTATTTCGCGGCGCGGATCGCAGCTTCGAGGACGTCCAGGCCGTCGTTCAGCAGCTCATCCCCAATCACCAGTGGGGGGAGGAGACGGACCACGTTGCCGTAGGTGCCACAGGTCAGGATGATGACACCCTCCTGCAGACACGCGGCAGCAATGGCCTTCGTTGCGTCCGGGTTCGGCGTCTTGGTCCCCGGCTTCACGAACTCGAGGGCAAGCATTGCGCCCCGACCACGGATCTCGCCGATGATCGACTCGGCACCCAGCTCGTCCTGCAACGAACGGAGCCGCGATGTAGCCAACTCCTCGATCTCCTGAGCGCGTGAGATCAGATCCTGTTCCTGCATCGTTTCGATCGCGGCCAATGCAGCAGCGCAGGCCACCGGGTTGCCACCGAAGGTGCCACCGAGGCCACCGGGGTGGACGGCGTCGAGCAGGTCGGCCCGGCCGGTGATGGCCGAAAGCGGCATTCCACCAGCGATTCCCTTGGCCATGGTGATGATGTCGGGCACGACGCCCTCGTGGTCGACGGCGAACCAGGCGCCAGTGCGGCAGAAGCCTGACTGCACCTCGTCGGCGATGAAGACCACACCGTTTTCTTTGGCCCACGCGGCCAGGGTCGGCAGGAAGCCTTCGGCAGGGACGATGAAGCCGCCCTCACCCTGGATCGGTTCAATGATGATCGCGGCCAGTGAACTGGCACCGATCTGCTTCTCCATCATCGTGATGGCGCGCTGGGCTGCCTCGACGCCGGTGATCGAGGGGTTCTCCTCGCGGAATGGGTAGCTCATCGGCAGCCGGTACACCTCTGAGGCGAACGGGCCGAAGTCACCCGAGGGCCCACCTTTGTACGGCAACGACTTGGCGGTCAGGGCCATCGTGAGGTTGGTGCGGCCGTGATACGCATGATCGAAGGCGGCCACGGCGGTGCGGCCGGTCGCCAGACGAGCCACCTTGATGGCGTTCTCGACAGCCTCGGCACCCGAGTTGAAAAGCACGGTCCGCTTGTCGAAGTCGCCGGGAGTCAGCTCGGCCAGCTTCTCAGCCACCGCAATGTAGCCCTCATAGGGCGTGACCATGAAGCAGGTGTGGGTGAAGTGCTCCACCTGCTCCTTGACGGCGCCGACGACGGCGGGATCCGACGCGCCGACGCTGGTCACCGCGATGCCGGAGCCCAGGTCGATGAAGGAGTTGCCGTCGACGTCGTGAATGATGCCACCGTCGGCGTCGGCAACATATACCGGCACGCCTGAGGCAACACCCTTGGCGACCACTGCGGCGCGCCGGGCGGCGAGCTCGGTGGACTTGGGGCCAGGGAAGTCGGCGATGATCTTGCGTTTTTGCTCGAGCCGGAACTGCGGCTGGATCGCTTGGGTGGTCATAGTGAAACTGCCTTTCTAAACATCAAGCGCGCTCATGACGTGCTTGATCCGGGTGTAGTCCTCAACGCCATACATCGAGAGGTCCTTTCCGTAACCGGAGCTCTTGAAGCCTCCGTGCGGCATCTCGGCGGTGAGAAGGATGTGGGTATTGATCCAGACGGCGCCAAAGTCGAGGTCCCGGGACACCCTCATGGCGGTGCCATGATCGGTGGTCCAGATGCTCGACGCGAGCGCGTACTCGACGTCGTTGGCCAGCTCGACCGCCTCGTCCTCGGTGGTGAACTTCTGCACGGTGATGACCGGACCGAAGGTTTCCTTCTGGACAATGTCGTCGGTCTGGTGGGCACCGGTGACGATGGTCGCCTCGTAGAAGTAGCCCTTGTCGCCGGACCGTTTGCCGCCAATCTCGACCTTGCAATGCTCCGGGAGAGCATCCATCACGGCGTTGACTGAATTGAAGTGATTGATGTTGTTCAGCGGGCCGAAGTAGTTCTGGGAATCGTCGGCGTTGCCCGTCTTGAGCGTCTCGGTGTGAGCCACCATGGCGGCCACCAAATCATCATGGACCGAATCCTGCACCAGCACCCGGGTGATCGCCGTGCAGTCCTGCCCGGCATTGAAGAACGAGAATTCAGCGATCGCCGCTGCGGTCTTCTTGATGTCGGCGTCGGCGAAGACGACGGCGGGTGCCTTGCCTCCCAGCTCAAGGTGAGCTCGCTTGAGTGACTTCGCCGCACCGGTGGCGACGGCGATGCCAGCGCGGACCGACCCGGTAATTGACACCAACCCGGGCACGGGGTGGTCGACCATCGCTGCCCCCGTTTCGCCGGTACCCAGCACAACGTTCAGCACCCCTGGGGGAAGGATCCCCTGTGTCAGCTTCGCCAGCACGAGGGTGGACTCGGGGGTAGTGTCGCTGGGCTTGAGGACCACCGTGTTGCCAGCGGCGAGGGCTGGACCGATCTTCCAGATGGCCATCAGGAGCGGGTAGTTCCAGGGTGCAACCTGGGCGACTACTCCGATGGGCTCGCGCCGGACATACGAGGTGTGGCCCTCAACGTATTCGCCAGCCGACTTTCCCTCCATGAGGCGAGCGGCGCCCGCGAAGAACCGCAGCTGGTCAGCGCCGACTGCCACTTCCTCGGCGGCGATCAGGTCGCGGACCTGCCCGGTGTTGCGGTGTTGCGCCTCGACGAGTTCGTCGCTCGCGGCCTCGAGGGCATCGGCGAGCTTCAACAGCATCAGCTGCCGCTGGCTCGGTGTAACGTGCTTGAATTTCCTGAACGCCTGAGCGGCCGCGGTCATGGCGGCGTCGACGTCCGACTTCAGCGATACTGGCGCCTTCGCCACGACCTCGCCATTGGTGGGGTTGACGATGTCCAGCAGCTCGGTGCCAGCTGGGGTGACAAACTCGCCGTTGATAAAGTTCTGGAGGGTGGTTACCACGGTATTCATCCCTTTTCTCTGATGGGCTGACGGATCCTCGCGAATCCATCGCAGCGTAAATCCATTGCTGACCCTACGCCTCCTATTATTCCCCGGCCTAGGGTGATCCGCACAACAAATTCATCGACATGTCATGCACCCGCACAGTCTCGCGGTCCTATAGTTGAGGCATGGCCATCACCCTTCCCACCTTGCTTACGGCCGCTGGCCTCGGTCTCCATCCTGTGGGGGGCGCCGTCGTTCCAGACATCCCCATCCAGTGGGTTGCGGTAACCGAGCTTGAGGATCCGCTGCCCTTCCTCAGCGGTGGCGAGGTGGTATTGACCACCGGTCTCCGGCAGAAAACGACGACGGCGCAGCGCGCCTTCGTGCGCCGCGTCCATGAGTCGGGGGCACTGGGGATCGGCTTCGGCACTGGGCTCGGGCACCGGCAGGTCCCTGCAGCGTTGGTCGAGGAGGCAGATTCCCTGGGTCTCCCCGTGTTCCGTGTCCCGTACGAGACCCCTTTCATTGCTATCGGGAAGATCGTCGCTGACTCACTCTCGGCTGATCACTATTCCGGGCTCGAAAGCCTTTTGAAGGGCCATCAGGTTCTCGCGTCGGCCCTGCTCGGGGAGGGTGGCCTCCCCCAGCTGCTGCGAGAATTGGCCACCATGCTCGGCACCGACGTCGTGCTGTCCCAATACGGCGCCCAGCTGTTCACCACTGAGACAACCGGACGCTCCGAAGCTGGCGCCCCCGGCATCCACTGGCACCGGCTGCCGGTGGCGACCGGCCTGAAAGACCGTTGCACGCTCGCCATCGCGGAGCCCTACAATCCCCACGCCATCGTCGCCTATGCACAGAGCCTGATCAGCGTCGAGTTGAGCAACCAGGCCCGACGACGGGCCAGCGAACGCGCAGTGGTTGGGCAACTCTGTCAGGACGTGGTCCGCGGCACCCTGGCAGGTCCCGACGCCGTTGCGCGCCTTGGCGGCGCCGGCATCGACACCGCACTGCGCCAGGTGGTGGTGATCGTCGAAGTGGCCTCCGGGCAGCGTCGGGCGCTGCGAACCCTCCCGACACCGGCAGGGTTCCAGTCCGGAGTGGAAGCGCTGGTTGACGAGCGGTTGGTCATTGCCGTCCCCGACGGTGATGGGCCGGCGCTCAGTCAGCAGATGGGCGCCTACCTCCACGGTGCTGGACTGACTGCGAAGGTGGGGTATGGCGGGGGCTATGCGCAAGCCAGCGGCTTCCGCTGGAGCTATTTCGAGGCCCGGGAATCGTTGACCAGGGGGTTGCCCGTAAACACCCCCGACCGGCTGAGCCTGACGTCCCTGCTGATGGCTAGCGAGGATGTGCCACTCGCCGATCTCGCTGCTGAAGCGTTGGACCCGGTTGTAGCGTTTGACCAGCGGCACCACGCCGAGCTGATGGTGACGCTTGAACGGTATCTGATGCTGAACGGGTCGGTCGCGGCAGTCGCTGAGGCGTTGCAGCTTCATCGGAACACCGTGCGATACCGGTTGCAGCAGATCCAGGACCTAAGCGGCTACGACCCGGGAGTCACCGCTGACCGCGTCCACCTGTATCTCGCTTTGAACGTACGCGGACTGCGGTAGCCGGGCGACGGTGGCACGAATTGTCCAAAAAGTGCTGGTCTTTCGTCACATGGCGTGGTCAAATTGCGTCAGCCAGACAGCACCCCTCCCAGCGTCGCGCATCCGGCGGATGCCGCTCAAGGCGGACTTGAGGGCCTTTCTTGAGGAAACGACGTGGTCTCATGACGCACCGTAATCGACTGATGACCTTCGGCACGTGCGCTGCGCTCGTCGCCGGTTCTACCTTTCTAGTTGCCTCACCCGTAGCCGCCGCGCCGGCCTCGGGCTCCTGCGTCGCTGCCCAGTCAGCGCTGGGGGCTGCGCTGGGCTCCGCGTCAGTGGACATCGGCCTGGCCTACGACCTGAAAGCCGCTCTCACTGCCATCGAAGCCGCTTCCGAGGCACTCGACCAGGCCTGGATAGACGCCGAAATCGGGGCGGTTCATGAATTCGCAGCATATGACGCTGCGATTGCGGCCCTTGAAACGGCAGCGATGGCACTGGAAACAACCCAAGCTGCCCTGGACGCGGCCCAGACCGCGAAGTTCCTTGCCGATGATCGTGTTGTGGCCGCCGAACTGGCGCTCGCCGCTGTGCCAGACGGCGATGACGCCGCTCGCCTCGCCGCTGAGGCAGAGCTGGCCGCCGCCCGGGCCTTCCAGGTTGAGGCGACGACTGTGCTGGCTGCACGGCAGACGGAACGGGATACAGCACCCGACGCATTCGCTGCCGCTGAGGAAGCGCTGATGGAAGCACAGCTGGTCCTGCAAAATGCCCTCGACACCGCAGCGGTAGCCACGGCCGAGAACAACTACTACGCCGCAATCGAGACCATCGAAGCAGTTCTGGCCGCTTTGGACAGTACCAACCCCGGCACCAGCGTGGAAGAGGTCCAGGTACTGGTCAACGCCGCGATCGCCGCCTGCGCTGCGACCGGGGCCGGCACGGGACAGGACATCGAAGTGCCCGTCGTCGCCATCGTTCCCAGCACCCCTGCCGCTCCCGGTGCCGCTGCCCCAGCGGCCGGGCGGGGTCTGAACGTCCAGACTGCAGCAGCTGAAGCACCGAAAACCGATGGTGGGGCGCTGGCGATCGGTGGACTGGCCGGGGGCGCCTTGATCCTCCTGTCGGGTGCTGCCGTCTGGCTGCGCCGATCCGCGAAGGCATAACAGTGACCGGCCCACGGCGTCGCGCTGCCCGCTGGACCGGTCTGGCGCTGTCGGCTGCCCTGATCGTGACCGCTTCCTCGGCGGCTGGTGCAGCATCACCACCGACGGTTACGTCCGAGCGGCAGGCGGTGGCTGTCACCTACGCTCCGGCCCAGCCTGCTGCCCCCGAAGCGACTGTCGCTCCGCCGGTTCCTGCCGCCGAGCCCGCGGCGTCCCCGCCCGGGTGGTTGACCGTGGAATCGGCAGGGATCGACCAGTCGATCCTTCCGCTCACGCCCTCGGCGGAGGAGTTCGCCACCCAGTCGATCGTTCCGCCCCTGACCGAGGACGCCTACTGGTTGACCTCGTTCGGGTCCCCTGGCAGCGGATCCGAGGACACCACCTACCTCACCGGGCACAGCTGGGAGGGCAAGGAGGCCCCCTTCAACCGGCTCAGCACGGATGCTGAGGTGGGTGACTCCATTCAGCTGACCACCGAGACTGGTGTCCTTGATTACGTGATCGATTCAATCATCACCTTGGATAAGGACACGCTCAAGGACAGCGAGATCTGGGACATCGTGCCCAATCGCCTGGTGGTGATCAGCTGCTACACGGAGGACATCTGGGGCAAGAACGTGGTGATCACCGCAAGCCCCGCGGACAGCGTCTAGAAGTCGTGCCGGTTCACTACATTGCGGTTACCGCGTCCGGCGTTGCCCGGACGCTTGAGCCGCTGGGAGGACTTGACCGATTCCTTCCGGGTCCGGTCAGGGCTGCTGCCGCTCGCCTTCAGTATGAACAGGACCGGCTGACCTACCGCGCGGCTCACGCCGTGTTCCGACTCATGGCGGCTCAGCTGCTCGGCGCAACCCCGGCGGAGGCTGCCGCCCTGCCGGTAACCCGCTCCTGCCGGGCCTGCGGCTCTGGCCTGCATGGAAAACCGGCAATCGCGGGTGTTGAGCTGAGCCTGTCCCGTTCCGCGGGTTCACTCCTGGTGGCCTCGGCTCCCGCCGGGCACCCCATCGGTGCCGATATCGAGCACATCCCCGACGCCGTCTTCGACGGGTTCGATGCCTACGCCCTCTCGATTCCGGAGCGGGAACAGCTCCGGTCCGACGACGTCGATGCTCGGCTCCGGCTGTGGGTCGCCAAGGAAGCGGTATTGAAAGCAACCGGGCATGGGCTCAGCATCGAGCCCTCCACCTTTTCCATCGCAGGCAACTCCTGCACGGGACTTGCCGCTGCGGAACACCTGAAACTGGCCTGGGTCGGCCCACCTGCTGGCTATGTTGCGGCGATCGCTGCACCCGCCGCATTGGAGATGGCCCAGATGACGATGGCCCGGTTGGTGTAGCCGAGCAGGAGCCAGGTGACCCGCTCACGCTCAGCCAGTCGCGTGGTCGATACAGAACGCGGTCCACGGTCGGGCGTCGAGCCGCCCCACAGCAATAGGGTCCCCGCAGACCGTGCACCTCCCGTAGGTGCCGGCGTCAAGACGCTCCAGTGCCGCCTGGATCTCGGCGGCGCGGGTGGTGGCGGCGCGGGAGAGCACCGCCATCTGGGACAACTCGGAGGCGATCGTGGTTCCCTCCGGGTCGTGTTCGTCGTCGACGTTTGAATTGTTCCGGGCGGCGCTGACCGAGCGGCTGTCGGCGTCCAGTGCGGCGAAACTCGCCCGAGCGCGGGCGAGCTCCGCATGCAGGCGCGGACGGTACTGTGACATGTCTGACTCAGCTGCCATGGCGCAATAGTACGGTCTCACCTGCCCCGACCGGTGAATCGTCTATCCTAGAACTGCTGGTGTCCCGCTACCTGGGATTGCCGCTCGGCTGAGACCCGCCCGACCAGCTGGCGGCGCGGCAGGAACGACAGGGGATTATGGTTGAGCGGTGCGTTTCCACAGCAGACAGCAACGGCGCCACCCTGTGCACCCCGTATCTGACGGAACTATCGATCACCGGTGCTGGCATCTCGGTTTTCGGCGGAGCCGTCCAGGAAACGATCTGCTGTAGTGATGACCTTGCGCGCAGGCTCGATGAGCTGCAGTTCGAACTTGGGGAAGGACCCCGCTGGGAGGCAGCTTCAAGTCGAGTGCCGGTACTGATCCCCGATACCGCAGAAGACTGGCACACCCGGTGGCCCGTTTTTGGTAACGCGGTCCGTGCCACCGAGGTGAAGGCAATGTTCGTCTTCCCACTGATCCTCGGCGCAATTGATATTGGAGTCGTCGAGCTGTATCGGACGAACGCGGGCGACCTGAGCGGAGCGAACCATGCGGCGGCGTCAGTCCTGACCGGTCAAACCTCGTGGACGTTGCTGCGTCGGATGTTGTCCAGGGAGCCCGGCCACGACGAAGCGTTCGGGGGCAATGACGGACCTTCGTTATCACGCCGCGAGATTCACCAGGCTACCAGAATGGTCCTGGCACAGGCGAACGTCACTGCCACTGACGCTCTCCTTCTACTCAGGGGATACACCTTCGCCGAGGGGCTTCAATTAAACGAGGTAGCAGCTGCGGTTATCGACCGCAGACTGGACTTCACCCCGAAACCCCAATAGCGGGGTAAACTCTATCCATGGTGACTTCGACCCGCGCAGAACGCGTCAGCGCTGCTTTCGTGAAGATCGCTGACACGCTGGTCGACGATTACGACGTGCTCGATCTTCTTCACACTCTCGTTGAGGAGTCGATTGGGATTCTCAATGCGACTGCAGCCGGGCTGTTGCTCGTGGACCAATACGGCGAGCTCCAGGTCCTGGCATCCACCAGCGAGGAAAGCCAACTGGTCGAGGTACTGCAGCGCGAAGCTGGCGCCGGGCCTTGTGTCGAAGCTTTTCAAACGGGGAAAGTTGTTACAGTCGACGATATTGTCGACCTCGGTGACCGCTGGCCCGATTTCAAGCAGGCAGCCCTGTCCCAGGGATTTCATTCGGTCCACGCCATCCCCATGCGCCTACGAGGCAGGACAATCGGCGCGCTGAACCTCTTCAGCGTGAATGCTGGCGCTCTGTCTTCGGAGGATGCAGCGATTGGGCAGGCACTCGCCGACGTTGCCACCATCAGCATTCTGCAGGAGCGCGCGGTCCGTGAAGCCGGGGTCATCAACGACCAGCTCCAGCGCGCCCTGACCAGCAGGATCCTGATTGAACAAGCCAAGGGCGTCGTGGCCCAGTTAAGCAATGTTGACATGCATGAGTCGTTTACCCGGATCCGCAACCATGCCCGACAGAACCACCTCACATTGCATGACACCGCGACCCTGATTGTCGATCGTTCGCTGTCACTGTAGCTGCCGCTAGCCCGGTGTAATCGCGGGCAGTCGTTTGGCATGCGGGGTGGCTTTTAACTGAAGGGTGCGTTGCCAGTCGGCCCGGTGGCTGGGGGGAATACCGGGCCGACTGACAACGCGAGTTGTCAGGTTGCCGTCAGTTCGTCGATGTACCTATCCGACTCACTGACCGCGGTTTAGCTACCATATGGTCACCTTCCAAGCGTCGTTTGACTGTCTCAGAACTCATTACTCATATACCTCCCCGGATACCGACGATCTTGAGGATTCGCTGCGCTGCCTCAGCTTGTGAGCTGGAACCGGATGAGTAAAGAACTTTCCAGAGGGAAGAACCTTTTCGCAACGAGAGATGTTAAAAGAAAACTGCCCCGTCCGGATACTTCCGTGGAATACTCTCCACTCAACACGGTGCCGGGGTCTGGGGCAGTGGATTAACTCTAGTTCCCCGCGGGCGGCGCGTCTATGGCTGCTGAGGTCTATCTTTCCGCAGTTTTCGGGGCCGGCATTGTTTGGCGGATATCAGCGAACACCGCCCGGGACTCGCGTAACCAGGGGAGTCCGACGAAGACGTGGAAGGCACCCGGGTACCGTTTGAACGCTATGGTGCAGCCGGCGTCGCTCATGACCCGGTCGAACGCGAGGGCATCCGCCATGCAGATGTCCCGGCTCCCCTGGTAGAGGGTGATTGGCGGGAGTTCAGCCAGCGCCCCGGGCAGGGCGAAGACCGGGCTCAGCAGGTGATGCTTCGGGTCCTCCCCTGCCGCCCACCACTTTCCCGCCTCAACTGCGCCCGGAACCGCAAGCATGGGATCGACCCGATCGTACTGCTGAATGGCAGGGTTGGTGCCTGTGACGTCCAACCAGGGCGAGAAAAGGATCAGGTGGCCCGGCTGCGGCAGACCGAGCGCCGCGAAGTGCAAAGCCTGGCCGACGGCCAACCCGCCGCCCGCCGAATCCCCGGCCAGGATGACGTCGTCGGCCCTCGTTGTTGTGAGCACCAATCGGTAGACGGCGGCGAGGTAGTCGTAGGTCTCCCTGAAGCTGTGTTCGGGAGCTAACCGGTAGAGCGGCACGGTCACCGTTGCTCCGGTGGCCCTGATCAGCGCTGCGATGATCCACCAGTGAGGGCGCGCCAGTTCGTTGATGTAGGTTCCGCCATGGGTGTAAATGAGGTGACGTCCGGAGGATGCTGACCGGGGACGCAGGGTGAGGGTACGGACGCCGTCGACCTCCAGTTCCTCGACGGTGCAAAGCCGCCGCAGAGCACGGGTCAGCGGCGCCGGGCTGGGGTAGGCACGTCGCAGGTACTGTGCCCGCATCCAGTCGAGCGAGTTGTAGTGCCGTTTCGTCGACGTCAAACCGAGGACGGTGTTGACCACTCTCATGGCTGCACTTGCTGAGGGCTCGGCGGCCGACTCGAAGGTAGGGCTCATGAACTCAACTTTGCCATGGCCCAGACCCAGGTCCAGACCTGGCCCCAGGTCTGGCGTTGGGGTGCGCCGGTCCATAAGGTATGAGGATGGCTAACCCATCGCACACCAGCCTCCAGCACAGCTGGCAGGGCGAGGACGACCCCGGCCGGCTCGACACGGCCACCATCAACCTTGAAGTTGACCGGCTCACCGCTCACGGCACCTCAAGGACCGCAGACTATGCGGTGAGCTGGGCACTCGCAACGACGTCGGGCTGGGTGACCCAGCGGCTCACCGTCACCGTTCATGGCCAGGGGTGGAGCCGTCACCTGGAACTGGTGAGAACGGAAGACGGCCGCTGGTCCAGCGAAACGCAGAGCTCCGGTGTCGTTGATCTCCCCTCGCCCGGGATCACGGATCCCGATGGACTGGTCGCTGCGCTGGATTGCGATCTGGGCTTGTGCCCGGTGACCAACACGATGCCGATCCTCCGACTCAACCTGGTGTCGGACGACGACGCGCCGGCTGACGAGACCGAACTCACCATGGCGTGGGTTGAGGTGCCGAGCCTGCGGGTGATCCCTAGTGCTCAGGTGTACAGCCAGGTGAGGTCGGCCCGACCCGACAGTCCCGCAATGGTGTTGTACAGCTCCGGCAACCGCGGCTTCACTGCCGAGCTGACCGTCGACGACGACGGCGTGGTGGTCGACTACCCCGGCCTGGCCCGACGGATCCGCTAGCGCCGCGCAGTCGGGTCAACGCTGTTTGACTCACCATTGGAAGCCAGCACTGGGTAAACTCGAGCTCGCCGGGAATGCAGCTGGCACAGACCAACTACGCGTATCCGGACAGTGAGGAACCCATGACCAACGCCGTCGACGTTGCCCTGATGATCGATCTGCTGGGGGTCTTTTTCTTCGCGGTGTCCGGCTCGCTGCTTGCCGCCCGCAAGGGCTTCGACCTGGTGGGGTCCCTGCTGTTGGCCTCGCTGGCCGGTCTTGGCGGCGGTGTGGCACGGGACCTCATCATCGACACGGTTCCTGCGGCGTTCTCGAATCCCGCCTACCTGATTCCGCCGGTGCTCGCCACCCTCCTGGTGTATTTCCTGTTCTCCGGGGTGGAACGCGTCAGCAACCTGCTGGTGGTCTTTGACGCCGCCGGGCTGGGGCTGTTCTGCATCACCGGCACGATCAAGGCGCTGGAATTCGGGCTGCACCCGGTCGCAGGGATCCTGCTCGGCGTGACCACCGCCGTCGGTGGCGGTCTGTTGCGGGATGTCGTCGCGAACGAGGTACCCCAGCTGTTCGACCCCCGGGATATCTACGCGCTGCCAGCAATGCTGGGTGCCGGGCTGACCGCCCTACTGGTGGGCACTGGCTGGTTCAACGTGGTGACCGGAGCCGTCGTCGCAACTCTGGTGTTCGCATTGCGCGTGCTCGCCTGGCGCTTCAGCTGGCGCGCCCCTCTAGCGGTGCTCGGCTGGAAGCGTTCAGGCACTGCGTAACTGACCCCGCGGCGGGGGCTAGGATGGAGGTATCCCCCCATTCCCACCCCTGGAGTTCCACGTGACTGAGCTATTCCTGGACAAATTCCGTGCCCTGGTTCCGGCGTACTTCGATGACCAGTGGTCGGCGGAAGATGGCCTGTCAAAGGAAGAACTCCAGGACCTCATGGAGGGCCAGGATTTCGATCTTCCCCTCGCTTTGCGCGACTTCTACCTCGCCGTCGGGGCCGTCGAAGACATCATGGAGGCCTACCACTTCTTTTGGGATCCTGACGAGCTGACCATCGAGGACGGCCACCTGCTTTTCCTCGAGGATGAAGAGGAAAAGTACACCTGGGGTATCCGCGTGGACCAGTTGGATGTCCCGGACCCCATCATCTGGCGTCGGAATAACGCTCGTGGCACCTGGAAGAGCGAAGAAGGCACGTTCAGCGAATACGTTCTCGACATGTTCGAGTGGGTGTTTGAGGAAGACGCGGTCGAGGAGTGACCGGGTGGGTTAGACATGCGCCTGACGGATATCGGTGCCCCTTCTGCGACCTTGCCGCGGGGGACTTTTTGAATCCAAAAAACCTGTGCGAGCCTGGTGATCTGATCTACGCGGACGAGCTGGTGTTGGCGTTTATCGCTTCCCACGGTTTCGACCCGCACCCCGGCCACGTGTTGGTGACCCCCCGGGCCCATTTCGAGTTGCTTTACGAGCTGCCCGACGACGTCGCCGCCCGCATCATGACCGTCACCCGTGACATGGCTGTCGCCATCAAGCGGGCCTGGTCCCCTGACGGCATCTCCACCCGCCAGCACAACGAGCCCGCCGGCAGCCAGCATGTCTGGCACTATCACCAGCATGTGCTCCCCCGCTGGCACGACGACGGTTTCTACTTCACCCCGAAGCGACCCGTTGTTGATCCTGCGGTGCGGGCCAGGAAGGCCGCCGAGCTGCGGGCCTTCCTGTAACGTGCGCGGCGCTGTCATGCTGCGCCTTTACCCTTGACTGCGCGGATCTCCCCGAATCGCGAAGCCCCCTAGGAGTATCTCGTTTCGGCACTCCAGCTGCCCGCCGGTTTTAGGTCCAGCGCCTGGGGAACCCCGCACGGCTCTGTCGGAATTACCTGCCCGAAAACCCCCTCCGCCAGCAATAGACAGAATTACCTGACCCGCCCTTGTGACCTTGAGCACACCTGATATAGGATTTGAATAATTCCTATATTAAAGGTGTTCGATGTTGCATACCCATCAAAGCTTTGCTGTTACAGATCTTCACCGGCTCGCCGTTTCGATCCTCGTGTCCTCCGGTGTTCCGGCGGACGACGCTGACCTCACCGCTCGATCACTTGTCCAGGCAGACCAACGAGGTATCTTCTCGCACGGACTATTGCGTCTCCCCCTCTACACGGAAGCGATCCGGCTCGGAGGGATCAACCCAACACCGACTCTGTCCTACTCATCGAAGGCCGCTGCGGTGGCAGTGCTCGACGCCGACGCCGCACTGGGCCAGGTAGCCATGCAATCGGCCGTTGACAAGGTTCTCGAAATGGGCCGGGTCCAGGGGATCGCAGCTGTTGCCGTCCAGAACAGCAGTCACTATGGCGCCGGTGCCTTTTGGAGTGACCAGCTGGCCGCAGCCGGATTTCTCTCCTTCATCACGTCCTCCACCGGCCCCGTCGTGGCACCCCATGGCGGCACGACCAAAGTCCTGGGAACCAACCCGCTGACGCTCGGGGCACCCGCCTCTGCCGATTGGCCCCTCACCGCTGACCTGGCCACCAGCAACGGGGCCTACGGTAAAGTGATCGCCGCTCGAAACGAGGGACAGCAGCTTCCAGAAGGCTGGGCCGTCGATACCGAGGGAAACCCCACTACTGATCCCAACGAAGCCGCTGCCGGCTCAATGATTCCTTTTGGCAACCACAAGGGATCCGCGGTGTCAGTGCTCCTGGAAGCCTTCGCCTCCTCATTGACGGCAGCTACCTACGCCTACGAAACCGTTGACATCTGGTCCAGTCCATCATCGCGGATGAATAACGGACACCTCATCGTAGGTATCAACGCCGAGGCATTCACGAGCCGCAGCCACACCGAAGCAAGAGTTGCAGACCTCCAGCAACGGGTCCGTGACTCCGGTCCGGCGGGCCGTGAGATACACGCTCCTGGCGATCCTGAACGGGGCGAGGAGGGTGCTGCCGCCACCTCGGTCCGCCTTCCCAGATCCACAGCGGAGCAACTTCGTGCACTGGCACTCAAACTTTCTCTCAACATCAGCATTTAATCCACACCCACAACGAAGCATTCCCGGAAGGAATCCAGCAATGAAGCTCGAAAACTCCACACCCACCAGCCGTCGTCGTTCCACCGCCGCGATCGGTCTCGCTGCCTGCGCAGCGCTCCTGCTGTCAGGATGTAACGTCGGCACACCCGTGGACCGCGACGAGGTAGGCCAGGCCGATGCTGATGCCAAAACACTGCGTCTTGCCCATGTCTACGAAGCAGGGCACCCTGTAGAGGAATGCGGTGTCGCAGCGCTCAAAGAGGAACTAGAGGGTAGCGGTCTTCAGATCGAAAGTTTCCCTGCAGCCCAGCTCGGCAACGAGTCAGAATCCCTGGAACAAGTAGCCTCCGGCGCGCTGGATATGGCGATCGCTGGCCCGTCCTTCCTCGGCGTGTGGGAAGAGGATGCGGCTGTGCTTGATGGCGCCTATCTGTTTGAGGACGTCGACCACTTCGAAGAAACCGTCGAGGGCGAATCCATGGCAACCGTCTTCGATAACCTCTATGAAAGCTCTGACATCCGTGTTCTCTCGAGCTGGTATTACGGTACCCGTCATGTAACCGCCAACACGGAGATCAGCGAGTCTGCTGACTTCAACGGTCTGAAGATCCGTACCCCTAATGCGCCGCTGTACCTCGAGAACATCGCGGCTATGGGCGGCACCGCCACACCGATGGCGCTGGACGAGGTTTACCTCGCCCTGCAGCAGGGCGTCATTGACGCCCAGGAAAACCCCATCCCAACCATCTCGACGGCCAAGTTCAATGAGGTTCAGGACTATATCAACCTCACCGGACACATGATCCAGGGGGTCATGATCACTACCGGACGGTCAGTCTTCGAGGGTTTGACCGATGACGAGCGTGAAGCACTCGAGGGCGCTATGGCTGTCGCCGCCGATGACACTCGCGTGTGCATCGAGGAGCAGGAAGAGGGAATCCTCGACGAATGGCGCGAGGGCAACGAGATCCAGGTGAACGACGACGTCGACCGCGAGTCCTTCGCCGCCGCCGCCGAGGAAGCACTCCTGCAGCAGCCTTGGGGTGAGCTGTACAAAGAAATCAAGGACGCCCGATGAGTTCAGACTCATCCAGGGCTGGCGCCCCTAACGAAAACAACATTGCCACCGGCGCCCATGTCCCTCACGAACCCGATCTGCCGGACTTCGCCGAACAGCGCAGCAAACTCTACCGGGGCTTGGTGAATGTTGAACGGATCGCGTGTTGCATGCTCCTGGTGTCCTTGCTCGGCTTGATCATGCTGCAGGTCGTGAGCCGCTATGTGTTCAATACGCCGTTCAGCTGGACTGAGGAACTAGCCAGATTCATGCTGCTCTGGTTCACGTTCGTCTCTGCCGGTTTTGTCATGGCACGGCGAATCCACATCGCGGTGGACCTCCTGGCCAGCAAGTTGGGTCGAACCGGAACGATCGTCCTGGATACGTTCGCCCTTCTTACCGTCCTGGTGACCGCCGGCGTGCTAGCCGTCGCGGGGGCCGAGTTTGCATCCGGCGCCAACCGGCTCCAGGCTCCCGCAACGGGCCTGCCAATGAGTGTGGTCTACTTCGCGGCCGTAACCGGTTTTGCGCTGATCTTCCTGCACGCTGCCCTGCACATCTTCCTCAACATCCGCCACCCCGAAGTTGTCCCCGATGCCATGGAGAACCTCGAACGGGAAGCGGCCTAGGACACGATATGACCCTACTCATCATGCTCATCGCTCTGCTGGTGCTACTCGCTCTGCGCGTGCCAGTCTCCTTCGCCCTACTGATCCCGTCAGTGGCCTACGTCATCATGGACCCGACCGCACGGATTGGTACAGCGGTTCAGCAGACCGTTTCCGGCGTCGACAGCTTTGCCATTCTCGCCGTCCCCATGTTCATCCTCCTCGGGAACCTCGCCAATGTGTCCGGGGTGACCGACAAGCTCTACGATGCAGCCGTCGCTGGTATCGGTCATCTCCGAGGCAGCCTTGGCTACGTCAACGTGGCGACCAGTTTTGGTTTCTCGTGGATGAGTGGTGCAGCTATTGCCGACGCCGCTGCCATGGGGCGGGTTCAAGTTCCAGCGATGGTTCAGCGCGGCTACTCCCGTGAATTTGCGTTGGGTGTGACTGGCGCTTCGAGCCTCATCGCACCCATGATTCCGCCGAGCATTCCGGCGGTCATCTACGCAGTCACGGCCGGGGTTTCCGTGGGGGCCCTCTTTATGGCTGGCGTCCTGCCCGCTCTGGTGCTGGTATCGGCCCTCTGCCTCACGGTCTGGATTCTCATGCGGAAGCAGAACCATCTGCGGCTGCCAAAGTCGACCTGGAAAGTGCGGGGCCGCACCACGCTGGCAGCTCTTCCCGCAATGGGATCGGCGGTTGTCATTCTGGGCGGTATCCTCAGCGGCGTGTTCACCCCCACCGAAGCTAGTGGGATCGGCGTCGTTTACATCTTCATCCTCGCCATGGTGTACCGGGCGCTCACCTGGCGAAAGCTGTACCGTACTCTGCTGACGACGGTAGAAACTTCCGGCTCGGTGCTCCTGATCGTGGCTGCCGCTGCGTTGTTCGGGTGGGTGCTGGCGCGTGAACAGGCACCCCAGGTTGCAGCAAACCTCATCCTGCAGATCACCGATCAGCCCATCGTGTTCCTGATCCTGGTCAACGTCCTGTTGCTGATTGTTGGCTGTGTTCTGGAGCCAACGGCAGCAATTCTGATTCTTGTACCGGTGCTGCTTCCCGTCGCGGAGACCTTCGGTATCGATCCGATCCACCTCGGCATCATGGTCATCTTCAACCTCCTCATCGGGTTGATCACTCCCCCGGTGGGGCTGGTGCTTTTCGTCCTGTCGAGCGTCACCCGGATACCAGTGCCGACGGTGATCAAGGGAATCCTTCCTTTCTTCATCCCCATGGTCGCCACCCTGCTCGTCATTACCTTTGTCCCGGCGCTCACCGTTGGATTGCCCACGCTGCTGGGCTTCCTCTAGCCCATCTGTCCGCAAGACCTGAACCTTTAGGAGTTCCCATGTCCCGCATTACCTCAGTGCGCACCTCCGATGTGCGCTTTCCAACATCCCTCGATCTGTCGGGGTCGGATGCCGTCAACGTCGATCCTGACTATTCCGCCGCCTACGTTGAAGTGGCGACCGATTCCGGTGAGCGGGGCTACGGCCTGGTCTTTACTTGTGGGCGCGGCAACGAGATCATCACTGCCGCCATGGACAGCTACGGCGCCCTCTTGATCGGCCAGGACACCGATGAGCTGGTCAACAACCTTGGCGACGCCTCCAAAAGGCTGATCCACGATTCACAGATGCGCTGGCTCGGTCCCGAGAAGGGCGTTTCCCACATGGCCTGCGGGGGCCTGATCAACGCTCTCTGGGACATCCGCGCCCGCCGCGAAAACAAGCCTCTGTGGCTCCTGCTCAGTGAGATGCCGGTCGAGGAACTGGTCAGCGCCGTTGACTTCACCCACATCTCGAACGCCTTGACCCCGCAGGACGCCACCGATCTTCTTCAGCGTGGACAGGAGGGCAAGCAGGACCGGATCGCCGAGCTCAGGCAGAACGGGTACCCGGCGTACACCACTACCCCTGGCTGGCTGGGGTACAGCGACGAGAAGCTTGTGCGCCTATCGAAGGAAGCAGTGGCTGATGGATTCGGCATGATCAAACTGAAGGTTGCCGGGAGCATCGCCGATGATCGACGTCGACTCTCACTCGCCCGCGAAGCAGTTGGCCCGAACGTCCGCATCGCCATCGACGCTAATCAGCGGTGGGAGGAACAAGATGCCATCGACTGGGTCAACCAGCTGCAGGACTTCAACCCTTACTGGATAGAGGAACCCACCAGCACTGACGACATCCTGGCCCACGCCGCCATCCGGAAGGCTGTCCACCCGGTGAAGGTGGCGACGGGCGAGGCGGTGCAAAGCCGGATTATCTTCAAACAACTGCTACAGGCCGGTGCCATCGACATCATGCAGATCGACTCGACTCGCGTCGCTGGCGTCAACGAGAACATCGCCAATCTCCTACTCGCGGCAAAGTTCGAGACCCCGGTGTGCCCGCACGCGGGTGGAGTGGGCCTGTGCGAGCTCGTGCAGCACTTTTCATTCTTCGACTACGCAGCAATTACCGGAACCATGGAAGACCGAGTCATCGAATTCGTTGACCACCTTCACGAGCACTTCGCTGAGCCTGTCATTGTGACCGGTGGACGCTACCAGGCGCCGAAGCGTCCGGGTGTGGGCGCTGAAATGCTGGACGCCTCGACTACTCGGTGGACCTTCCCTGCCGGCGCCGGCTGGCAGGAACTCAACGCACGCTGATCTTTAGATCCACTCGAAGGAGAATCATGACCGCTATCACCCTCCCCATCGCAGTCACCGCCGAGGACGTCGACGACGCGGCCCGGGCCGCACATCAAGCCTTCCTGCACGTCGCTGCTGAAGCGCCGTCGGTCCGGGCCAACAGATTGACCGCTGTCGCTGCTGCACTGCGGGCCAATGCCGACGAACTCGTTGAGCTTGGTCAGGCTGACACGCACCTGGCACCCACCAGGCTCCACGGCGAACTCAAACGCACCGCGTTCCAGCTGGACCTCTTTGCCGAAGAGGTCCTCACGGGCATTCCATTTGATGCGACGATCGATCATGCCGACGCTGACTGGGGCATGGGCCCTCGACCCGACATCCGAAGGGTCAATGTTCCCCTCGGGGTCGTCGGAGTGTTCGGCGCGTCCAACTTCCCGTTCGCCTTTAGTGTGATCGGCGGAGACTCCGCCTCGGCGTTGGCTGCTGGATGCTCGGTGCTCCACAAGATCCATGGAGGGCATAGGACGCTCGCCGTGCGAACTGCCGAAATAGTCACCGAGGCGCTCCGGGAGAGTGGCGCGCCAGACCACCTGTTTGCCGTGATCGAGGGCCGATCCGCAGCTGAGGCGCTGGTGGACCATCCGTTGGTGAAGGCTATCGGCTTCACCGGGTCCACCGCCGGCGGGCGGGCGCTTTTCAACAGAGCCAGCGCACGGCCGGAACCCATCCCGTTCTATGGCGAGCTCGGCAGCATCAATCCGGTCTTCGTGCTTCCCCACGCATGGGAAAACCGTTCGCAGGCGATCCTCGCCGGCTATGCTGCATCGTTTACCGCCGGGATGGGACAGTTCTGCACCAAACCAGGCGTGCTGTTTGTTCCTGATACCTATTCAGAAGAGGATCTCCGCAGCGTGCTCGAACCGGAGCTGGGACAGGTGGCGCTGAGCGAGCTCCTCACGCCCGGACTGCGCGAATCCTTCGGTCAGGCCCGGGATGAGGCTGTAGCCCAGGAGGGGGTCACCGCCCTGATCCCTGGATCTGATGACCAGATACCTGCTCCTACCATTCTGCTGACAGACAGCATCGTGGTCGAGGCAAACTCCGACGTCCTTCACCTGGAGATGTTCGGACCGGCCACCATAGTGGTCCGGTATCAGCAACCTGAGGAACTGCCTGGCCTGGCTGCCTGTATGGGGGGCCAGCTGACGGCGTCAATCCATGCGGATGACACCGACGACGCCGCGTCGCTCATCGAAGCGGTCACCGGAATAGCGGGCCGGGTGCTGTGGAATGGGTGGCCGACCGGGGTGACCGTCTCGTACGCGCAACAGCATGGTGGGCCCTACCCAGCCACCACCTCCCACACCACGTCCGTGGGGACTGCAGCTATCGGTCGCTTCACCCGGCCCGTCGCCTATCAGGACTTGCCCGACCGTGAGTTACCCGTCCCCCTCCAGGAGGCAAACCCGTGGAATGTTGCCCGCCGCGTCGACGGCGACGTCGTCGTCCCGTCGCAGACCGGGAGCGTTGATAGATGAGCGCGCTGCTACCTGATGATGCCGCCGCGGCTCTGCTGGTCGGGCGCCTCTGGGACCCGGTGACGGGCGGCCCCCGCCCCATCATGGTGGACGGTGACACGGTTGTTGATCTGTTTGAGGTCGCCACGACAGTATCTGACCTCCTGAACCGGGAAGATACGACTACCCTGCTTGAGAATGTCCGCCAGTCGGATGCCCGACGCTGGAACCTGGCGGAGGTCATCGGCGCGACCGTCGAGACGGTAGATCCTGGCTCAATGAACGGTGCCTCACCATATCTGCTGGCACCAGTAGACTTCCAAGCTCTTAAAGCGTGCGGTGTAACGTTCGTCGACAGCATGATCGAACGCGTCATTGAGGAACGTTGTGCGGGCGATTTCACGCTGGCCGAGGAGATGCGTACACGGGTGCTGGATGCTCTGGGTGGGAGTCTTGAAGGACTCCGTCCAGGATCCGTCGAGGCTTCCCGGGTAAAGGAGGTACTGGTGCGCGAGGGTTTCTGGTCCCAGTACCTGGAAGTCGGCATTGGGCCGGATCCTGAGGTCTTCACCAAGGCACCGGTCCTATCCGCGCTGGGCACCGGGGCTGACATCGGTATCCCCGGGTTTTCTTCCTGGAACAACCCCGAGCCTGAACTGGTACTCGTAGTGGACAACCAGGGCCATATTCGCGGCTGCACCCTCGGCAACGACGTCAACCTTCGCGACGTCGAAGGCCGCAGCGCCCTCTTGCTCGGCATGGCGAAAGACAACAACGGCTCGGCGGCGCTTGGTCCTTTCGTGAGGTTGTTCAACGATTCCTACACGCTCGACGACGCACGCCAGGAGAGCATCCACCTCACGGTTCGTGGGGCCGACGGGTATGTCCTGACCGGGACCAACAGCGTGCAACGGCTCAGCCGCCCGTTTGAGGAACTTGTCGGTGCGGCATACGGCAATCATCACCAGTATCCCGACGGGTTCGTGCTCTTCACCGGGACGCTGTTCGCTCCCAATGAGGACCGGGATACGCCGGGGATGGGATTCACTCACAAAGCCGGAGACGTCGTGGAAATCGGCAGCAATCGGCTCGGTACACTGACCAACATGGTGAAACCCACTGAAGATCTGGACCCGTGGCAGTTTGGAATCGGCGCCCAACTCGGCTATATCCTCGACCAGCAGATCGCTCGCACGGGCGGTGGGACATGACGAGTACTTCCGCCCCGGATGTCGAACACCGCGGAAGATCCGGAGCGCACGTGTACTGGACCCTCCGAGCGAAGATCCTGGACCTACAGCTCCCTCCGGATGCCAAAATCAACATTGATGCACTCGTGCGGGAGCTCGGCGTGTCTCAGACTCCCATTCGTGAGGCCTTGAGTCAGCTTGAGGGCGACCGGTTAATCGTCAAGACACCCGGCAAGGGGTACCGCACGACGGCGCTGCTTGAGACAGCCGAACTTCGGGAGTTGTTTGAATTTCGTCTGCTGATCGAACCGTGGGCGGCACGGGCGGCGGCCGTCAATCGTCTCAGCAACCCGGCGCGCATCCTTCACGCATCTCTTGACGAGTTCGAGGCTGGCGCATCAACTGACGGGAGTATTCGTCATCAGTTGGTGGCGCACGACACCACGTTTCATGATCGGATCCTTCTGGCCAGCAGCAACGAGTTCGCCCTGCATGCCTACCGGGCGACTCACTGCCATCTACACCTTTTCCGTCTCCATCCTGCTGATTACCAGGGAACCAGCACGGTGGAGGAGCACCGAGCGATCGTCGATGCCATCGCTCTGTGCGACCCCGATGCTGCGGAATCGGCTATGAATCGACATTTGATTGGTGCGTACCACCGCTTCGCGGAGGCCTTCTCTCAGGAAGACTCTGAACTGAGAGTCCCCCCGCCGGCCAAGCTCTGCTGACCACCCATACGACTGACCATCCATTCAACGAAGAACAAGGACTACCATGGCAAACACTTTCAATGGCGTGCGCGCCCTCGTGACCGGCGGAGCGTCCGGGATAGGTGCCGCGGTCACCGCCGAACTGGTAGCCCGCGGCGCCCGGGTCGCGGTGCTTGACCTGCAGCCCGACAATCTGCCTGCCGGCGTTGTCGGTTTTACCTGCGACATCGGTAACAGCGCTTCGGTTGACGCGGCAGTGGCGGCGGTGGCCATTGAGCTTGGGGGCATCGACGTTGTCATCAATAATGCGGGGATTGGTGCAGCCGGGACTGTGGCCGACAACACCGACGACGAGTGGCTCCGCGTGTTGAACATCAACGTTGTTGGGATTGCCCGGGTGTCACGGGCGGCGCTCCCCTACCTCAAGGAATCGACGTCCGCGGCCATCGTTAATACCGCTTCAGTGGCAGCGACCCATGGCCTGCCGCAACGGGCGCTCTATTCTGCGAGCAAAGGGGCCGTAGCCGCGCTTACCCGAGCGATGGCAGCAGATCATCTGCAGGACAATATCAGGGTGAACTGCGTCAATCCTGGCACCGCGGACACCCCATGGGTTGGCAGATTACTCGCGGCTGCGCCGGACCCTGCCGGTGAGCGCCAGGCGCTGGAAGCCCGCCAGCCGCATGGCCGGCTGGTATCTGCCGAAGAGGTGGCATCATCAATCCTCTTCCTGGCCGACCCGGCCAATGGCTCCACGACCGGAAGTTCCCTGACCGTCGATGGTGGAATGCATTCTCTTCTGCTCCGCTCTGATGCCTAAACCACCTGTTTACTACCCGACAAAAGGAGACTTGAGATGGAACTGATGCGATTGGGTGAGCCGGGCAAGGAAATCCCCGCGGCACGGCAGGACGGGGTGATCTATGACCTCCGCGCACTGACCACCGACATTTCCGGGGTGTTTCTCGGGGAGGACGGTATCGGCCGGGTGCGTAGTGCGTTGACTGCCGGCACTCTTCGACCACTCGAGGGTGCCGCAGCGATGCGGGTGGGAGCTCCGCTGACGGGGATCGGCGCGGTTGTCTGCGTGGGCCAGAATTATGCAGCGCACGCTGCCGAGACCGGCGACCAACCGCCCACGGCCCCGATTATCTTCTTCAAGCATCCCAATACGGTCGTCGGGCCGAATGACGACGTCGTCATCCCGCCGGGTGCTCAGAAGGTGGATTGGGAGGTGGAGCTTGCGGTGGTCATCGGCAAGCGGGCGTCCTATCTTTCGGGCGTCGACGAGGCCCTCGACTGCATCGCCGGGTTCACGATCAGCAATGATGTCTCGGAACGCGACTACCAGATCGGGCACTCGGGAGGTCAATGGTCCAAGGGCAAGTGCGCGCCGACCTTCAACCCGATGGGACCAACCCTGGTGCCGGCCTCTGAGGTGTCGGATCCGCAGGCACTCCGGCTCTACTCAACGGTCAACGGAGACCCCAGACAGGATTCCACGACGGCTGACATGGTGTTCAGCGTCGCCGAGATCATTCACAACCTCTCCCAGTACATGGCCCTGGATCCCGGTGACGTGGTGAACACCGGCACCCCCGAGGGTGTGGCCCTGTCCGGCCGGTTCCCCTATCTGGCGGCCGGAGACATCATGACGATCGGTATCGAGGGACTGGGAGAACAGCGGCAACGCGTCGTCGGGTCCTGACTGTGCAGGTTTCCCCAGGTTCTGCAGCCACCCACGCGTGTCGCCGGGCGACCCGCCGTCGACCCCGGCATTGTGGACCGAGAACCTGGGGAAACCGGCATGCTATCAGCGGACCCGACGCCCCGATAGGACCCCGCGAACCTCCCGCAGCACGTCATCCGGGTAAAACATGATGTCTTCATAGGAATAGCGCAGCACGAGATAGCCGCCGGCGATGGTCTTGTTGTTCCGGTGCAGGTCCCGCCGGAGGGCTCTTCGGTCGGAATGATAGGCGGCGCCATCCACCTCCACCACCAGAAACCCCTCCAACAGAAAGTCCACCCTGCCCACGCCCTCCAGCCGGGCCTGCGCCTCGACGTGGAAGCCGGTACCGAGGAACAGGATCCGTGCCACCACTTCCACGGGTGACTCAGCTGTGCAGGTGACCAGGTCCAGTGCCGCCCGGGCCGGTCCATTACGGTCGCCTGGCAAGCGGTCGAGCAGGAAGCTCCGGACCGTGTCGCCACGACGAAGTGCACACTCGACCATGACAGCGGCCTCCAACGGTGGGAGGCATCTCAGAGCATGAACCAGCACATCAACAAGTCCCACCAGCGGCGCTCCCGGGTGGACAGGTACGGTGAGTTCGCGGTGGTTGGTAAACCCGGTCCCGTGCCCGTGCTTGCAGCTCAGATGCAGGCACGTTGGGGAATGCAGCGACCATAGATCGTAAAACTTCGCGCCAGACAGGCAGGTGACCCGTCCGTTGCTGAGGACCGCCGCGATGAAGTCCGCTGGGGCATCGGGGAGGGCAATGACGCCGGTCCGCAGTCGGAGCATCTCACCTCGCACCAGGTGGCGGTCAACCTGCCGTCGGGACACCCCGCGACCGACCAATTCCTTTGTCCGGGCAACCGATCCCAGTCCCCGCAAAATGTTGATTGCGTCCATCGGTCCAGTGCAGCCGATTTGGCCGGGCGAGGGCCTTCCCGCCTGCACTATGTGTACAGGGTCAGCGACCGAACTTCTGTGGAGCGGCGGTCGGCGGGTCCTGACCGTACAGGTTTCCCCACGTTCTGGGGCCTCCCAAGCGTGGAGCCGAGGGACTCGCCGGAGAACCCTGCACTGGAGAACGGGAACCTGGGGAGACCTGCACGCCCGCCGCTCAACGGATCAACTTCTCCGCCCAACCCGCGTAAGTCGCCTCGGAACCGTCAGCAAGACGTCATTGATTGACGAAGGCAACGCTTTTTGATACGTTTCAGAAATCGTTTTCTTGTGATCTACGGCACGTCTCTAGACACCTGTGGATGACCTGATACTCCCGTTGAACCGATCATGGATTGCCCGGCTACTACCGGGAATCGCTCACCTGCCGGCCGAAAGAATGAAGGTTGTTGTGGATACCCCGATGTTCGATCGACGGACCCTGGTCCAACGCCATAACGTGGTGCAATGCACTGTTGATCCTTCAAGCCCGGTGTCGGTAGGCAATGGAGAATTCGCCTTTACCGTCGATCTGACCGGCCTTCAAACCTTTCCCTCAACGTATCCGGTGGGGTCCGATGGTGGGCCCCCACCGGGCACGCTCCTGGGTACTCAAGCCCAGTGGGGTTGGCATTCAACGCCACCGCGCCAACCTCACCGACTGGAAGATTCGCTAGTTGAGTATGCCTCGCCTCATGGGCCCGTGTGCTATGTCGATATGGACACCGAACCGGCGGGCGATCTCGATAGTGGGGAGAGCGAGACCGAGTCGTGGCTGCGTGCCAACCCGCACCGGCTGGACCTGGGCAGGCTCGGTTTTTGCCAGTTATCCAGCGAGGGCAGGCAGGCGCTTGCCATCGAAGCTCTCCAGTCCCCCCGCCAGGTGCTGGACCTCTGGCATGGCGTTGTCGCGAGCCAGTTCCGATACGGAACCCATCAAGTCAAAGTGGATACTGCTTGCCACCCGACTCTGGACCTGGTCGCAGTCTCAATCCGATCCAGCGCTTTCGCCGATGGACTAGCCCTGTCTGTGGCCTTCCCCTATGGATCGTCGGGCTGGTGCAACGCCGCAGACTGGAATTCAGCCGAAGCCCATTCGACCGTGCTTGAACAGACGACGACTGGATGGATTGTGAACCGCACGCTCGATGAGAGCACCTACAGCATGCTCATTCATGGAGAGGGACTGGTTGTTGACCTTCAGCCAGACCACACGCTCGTGGTGAGTACCGCCAGTGAGACGCTTGATGCGACCTTCCACTTTCTACCCGGCCTGGCCTCTTCAGAAAGAGCGGGGGACAGCGCCTTCACGGGTGGCGCCCGCAAAGCTATCGATGCCGCCAAAGCGCATTGGCCCAAGTTCTGGTCGTCTGGTGGAGCCATTCAGCTACACCAGACGGACGATCCGCGAGCTGAGGAACTAGAGCGCCGCATCATCTTGTCTCAGTACGTGACAGCCGTGAACTGTTCCGGATCAATGCCCCCTCAGGAGACCGGTCTGGTTTGCAACTCGTGGCGCGGCAAATTTCATCTCGAAATGCACTGGTGGCATGCGGCACATTTCGCTCAGTGGGGCAGGTCCGGGCTACTGACCCGCAGCCTTGGATGGTACAAAACTATCCTGTCGAATGCACGAGATACTGCGCGGGCCCAGCACTTCGCAGGTGTCAGGTGGCCCAAACAGGTAGGGCCGGATGGGCGCGAAAGCCCCAGCCATATTGGCGCCTTCCTTATCTGGCAACAACCGCATCTGATCTATCTCACCGAACTGTTGTACCGAGCTGACCCGTCGAGGGAACTGCTGGAGGAGTACGAAGATCTGGTGTTTGAGACAGCACAGTTCATGGCCAGTTTCGCCTATCGTACCGACCGGGGCTTTGAGTTGGGGCCGCCGCTCATCCCTGCTCAGGAGAGCTACGCCTCAACCCGGTCCACCGCGCAGAACCCAACTTTCGAACTGGCCTATTGGCAATGGGCGCTTGACGTCGCATCAATGTGGAGGGAGCGTCTGGGCAGAGATCCAATTCCGCACTGGACGGATGTCTCATCGAATATGGTGCAACCAATGGTGCTCGACGGGATCTACACCGCAATAGATCGCCACCCGTACACGATTCGGAAAGATCACCCCTCGATGCTGTGCGCCTTCGGATTTCTTCCAGCCACAGCCCTCATCAATATCGACACCATGCGGTCAACCCTTCAGGATGTTTTAGCGGATTGGGACTGGGACAGCACCTGGGGGTGGGACTACCCGGTGATCGCAATGACGGCAGCGCGCACGCTCAACCCCGAGGCGGCAGTCGACGCTCTGCTGATGCCTGCAGCCAAAAATGATCATCTGCTCAATGGGCACAACCGGCAAACCAACGAATTGCCGATCTATCTTCCCGGCAATGGCGGCCTACTATCGGCGGTTGCCCTGATGGCCGCGGGATGGGACGGCTGCCCTGACCGGAGCGCCCCCGGTTTTCCCTCCAACTGGTCGGTCCAATGGGAAGGCTTGGTGCCAGCCCCCTAGCTTTGCAGTCCGCCCTGAGAGTATTCCTCAAGCTGGCCGCCGGCCCCTCTTTATCAATCCCGAAATAGTTATCGAAGGAATGAATATGCTCAAATCTAGAAAACCCCTGCTCGTTGCGTCTGTGGCTTTGGCCTGCCTCCTCACCGCTACCGGGTGTGGCGGCGGCGAGACTGCCGCCGGAACGGCCGAGGACCCGGTCGAGCTCCGATTCGCGTGGTGGGGGAATGATCAGCGGGTGCAAGAGACTTTGGCCGTGATTGAAGCCTTTGAAGCGGAAAACCCGGGAATCAAGGTACGTGGCGAGTATTCCGACTTTGGTAGCTACTGGGACAGGCTCGCCACTCAAGTGGCAGGAGGGGATGCCCCCGATATCTTTGCTATGAGCGGCTCCTACCCCAGCGAGTACGCCAGCCGAGGGGCACTGCTCGACCTCGCCGAAGTCGAAGCAGAGATCGACACCTCAAAGTTCGCGGAAGGGACCGTGGAACTGGGACAGATTGACGGGGTCCAGTACACAGTGACCGCTGGCGTTAACGCCATGTCAATGGTCGTGGACCCCGGGGTATTCGAGGAGGCTGGAGTTGATATCCCTGACGACGAAACGTGGACCTGGGATGAATATGTGAAGCTGTCCGCCGAAATCTCAGACAACTCGCCGCAGGGCACCTATGGCACTACTCCCATGACCAATGATTCATTCCTCATGGTATGGGCGCGCCAGCATGGCGAAACGTTGTACTCAGAGGATGGGAGTGAGGTGGCTATCAGTACCGATACCCTCACTGACTGGTTCGATATGAATCAGGACTTGATGGACAACAGGGGTGCGCCTCCGGCGGCCGAATCGGTGGAGGACATTGCAGCATCGCCAGAGCAAACCCTGATGGGTCAGGGGAAACAGGGTATGAAAATCTCGTGGAGCAACCAAATGAATGCATACTCAGGTAGCTCACTTGAGATCCTCAAGTTGCCTGGCGAGGCGGAGGCGTCCGGCTCCTGGTTGAGGTCATCCCAGGAATACGCGATATCGTCCGCTTCCGAATACCCGGCTGAGACCGCAACGTTCCTGAACTATTTGGTGAACAGCCCAGATGCAGCCGAGATAATCCGAACCGACCGCGGAATGCAGGCCAACCTCGATGTCAGGGAAGGTGTGCTGCCGCTGCTGGACGAGAGCGATGCAAAGGAAGCGACCTATCTGGACCGGATTGCGGCGATGGATGTCCAGCCTCCCACGGCGTTACCGCCCGGATCGTCCGGCAGCCTGGAGGTCCTGGATAGGCAATTGTTCGAGGTGCTCTTCGACCAGACGACAGCTGAAGAAGCAGCCCTCGCGTTTATCGCTGAAGTCAACGCTAACTTGGCGAGCCAGTAAGGCCACTTGATCTCTGCCGTGCAGGTTTCCCCACGTTCTGGGCCCCCTAAGAGTGGCGCCGGGCGACACGCCGTCGAACCCGGCATCAGGGAGCGAGAACCAGGGGGAACCTGCACGCTCGGGGCACTAGACCAGGGCTAGACGTCCCGGGTGACGACGGCCTGGGCGAAAGCGGTCAGCGCCTGCTTGACGATGCTTTCCGGCAGCGGCTCAAGGGCTGCGACGGCGTCGTCGGCCCACTGTTGAGCAACCTTCCAGGCGTCCTGGGTTGCCGGGTGGGTACTGACGGCGGCAACGGCGGTAGCGAGGGACTCGTCCGAGCTGAGGTCACCATCGACCAGGTCGATCACCGCAACGGCCGAGGCGTCCCCAGCGGCAGCGGCCTGGCGGATCAGCAATATCGGCAGCGTCGGGACGCCCTCGCGCAGGTCGGTGCCTGGTGACTTGCCGGACGTAACCTTGACGCCGGTAACGTCGATGACGTCGTCGGCAAGCTGGAACGCCACCCCCACCTTCTCGCCGTAGGAGAGCATGACGTCGATAACCGACTGCGAGGCCTGGCCGAACAACGCGCCGAGCTGACCCGATGCAGCAACGAGCGACCCGGTCTTGTCGGCGATGACCGACAGGTAGTGCTCCACGGGGTCTTCGTCCTCGCGGGGTCCGACCGTCTCGTGAAGCTGTCCCAGGCAGAGCCGTTCAAAGGTCCGCGCCTGGATCCCCAGGGCACGGCCGCCCAATTCCGACACCAGGATGGAGGCGCGGGCAAAGATCAGGTCACCGGTCAGGATGGCTACCGAGTTACCCCAGACCTCGTGGGCTGTTGGTGCACCGCGACGGTACGGCGCCGAGTCCATGACGTCGTCGTGATACAGCGTGGCCAGGTGGGTCAGTTCGACGACGACGGCGGCCTGCACCACCTCGGGGCGGCTGGCATCTCCGAGGTGCGACGCCAGAATGGTCAACAGCGGCCGGATGCGTTTGCCGCCCGCTTCGACGAGGTGGCGGCTGGTGGCGTCAGCGAGCGGATCGGAACTGGCGATGGCTTCCCGAAGCTGCTTTTCGACCTTGGCCAGGCAGGTGGTGACCGCTGGACCAAGGTGGGGGTCCTCGGCGATCAAGGCAAACCCGGGTGGAAGCCGCAGACCGGTAGCGATGGCTCCGGTGGCAGTGTCGAGCTCGGGGCCGTCGGACAGCGAGTGTCCAGCACGGGTCCAGCCGGGGTTCGCAGATTCTGTCACTGTCTAAGACTAACTAGTAGAGCGCGTGGAACTGGCATGCGTCCGCGCGCGCGAGTGGGATTGGTTGCTGACGGCCGGCACCAGCTGTTCCAGCAGGTGAATGACGCGGTCCTCGAACCCTTTGCCGCCGGAGTCGGTCAGGTTGGCGAGCATCCGCACCACAAAGCGCATCAGCACCGGGATCGGCATGCCGGTCCGCAGCGCCAACCGCAGAATGGCCGGTTTGCCGATCAGCTGGGCAAAGATGGTCCCGAGGGTGAAATGACTCCCCCACAGCCCTCTGAGGTGCGGCGCGTAACCGGCCAGGACCTGATCGCGGCCCAGGGTCGAGCCGACCTGTTCGGCGTTGATAATGAACTCGGCAGCGTACCGGGCCGACTCCATCGCGTAGGAAATACCCTCGCCGTTGAATGGGGACACCATTCCCCCGGCGTCACCGAGCAGCAGCATTCCCGGACTGTAGTGAGGTGTCCGGTTGAAGCCCATGGGTAGGGCTGCGCCCCGGATCTCCCCGACCTGCTGCTCTGGGACAAAGCCCCATTCCGGGGGCATCCCGGCGGTCCAGTCCCGCAGCACCTGCTTGTAATCCAGCTTGCCGAACTCGGCCGAGGAGTTGAGGATACCCAGGCCCACATTGGACGTGCCGTCCCCCACACCGAAGACCCACCCGTAGCCGGGAAGCGGCTTGCCGGTCGCGTCGGGGAGCTCGAGCCACCCCTCCATCCAGGGGTCCTCATGGCGCGGGCTGGTGAAGTAGGTGCGCACCGCGACGCCGAGCGGACGATCATCACGCTTCGCCAGCCCCAGGCTGACGGCCGTTCGGGTCGAGTTGCCATCGGCCGCCAGGACGGTGTCAGCGTGAAACTGCCGGGTCTCCCCCGTCTTGCGGCCTGACGAGTCCAGGATATTGACCACGACGCCGGTCACCCGGCCGGCGTCGTTGCGGATCGCCTGGGTGACAGAGTGGCCCTCAAGGATGACGGCGCCCGCCGCGCGGGCGTGTTCGGCAAGTTGTTCATCGAATCCGAACCGGGTGCGGACCAGCCCGTAGTCGGGGAAATCGGTGAGTTCCGGCCAGGGCACCTCGACGGTGCGACCTCCGGCCTTGAGCCGCAGGCCGACGTTGCGGCGCCATCCCGCCGTTTCCTCGTGCGGTAGCCCGAGCAACTGGATTTCACGCACCGCGCGGGGTGTGAACCCGTCGCCGCAGACCTTTTCCCGGGGGAAGACCGACTTTTCGACGACGGTCACGTCCACCCCGGCACGGGCCAGGTAGTAGGCAGCTGTCGATCCGGCCGGGCCAGCCCCGACTATCAGTACCGACACTTAGTTGGCTGGCCCTGCGCTGCGGCGGCCGGGACGCGCCTTGACCGATGCTGTGGCAGTGTCCGCGGGCTTGGTCGCTCGATGGACGGCGACGATTCCGCCGTTCAGATTGCGGTAGGCCACGTTCTCCCAACCAGCGTCGGAGAGCCATCCGGCCAGCGCGTCCTGATCGGGCCAGGCCCTGATGGACTCGGCGAGGTATACGTAGGCGGTGGGGTTCGAACTGACCTTCGTGGCGATGGCGGGGAGGGCGCGCATCAGGTATTCGGTGTACATGGTGCGCCACAGCGGGACAGTCGGCTGGGAGAACTCGGCGATGACCAGCTTGCCGCCGGGCTTCGTGACGCGCAGCATCTCCGCGAGCGCCAGCTGCGGACGGTGCACGTTGCGCAGGCCGAAGGAGATCGTCGTCGCGTCAAAGGAGTCATCGGCAAACGGCAGATCGGTGGCATCGCCGGCAATAAAATCGATGTCAGGGCGACGGCGTTTACCGACGCGCAGCATGCCGAGGGAGAAATCGCAGGCGACGACGTACACCCCGTTGTCCGCATAGGGCTCGCTGGAAGTGCCGGTTCCGGCGGCCAGGTCGAGCACCTTCTGGCCCTTCGCGGCTCCTACCGCCTCCACCACAATGCGGCGCCAGCGGTGGGTCTGTCCGAGGGACAGGACGTCGTTGACCACGTCGTATTTGGGAGCCACGTCGTCAAACATGGCTGCTACTTCTTCGGGACGCTTTTCCAGTGATGCACGGTTCACCCTTACATTGTCTCAAACAATTGACGGGTCCCTAATCGGGCCCCCGGGCAACCGGGTTTCCGGGCACCGGGTCCGGCAGGGACAGAGCCCGCCCGTCCCTGCCGGCTGCCGCTGCCGCTGCCGCTGCCACTGCCGCTGCCACTGCCGGGCAAGAGTAGGCTTGGAAATCATGAGCACTCCGTCCTCCATCGCGGTCGCGCCGCCGCTGACACCAGTGCGCGGTCTGCGCAGCATCACCATCCCCCGGGGACAGCTCGACGACAGTACCGGCCTGCTCGACTATGTTGCCCGCAACGACGTGCACACGTGGGTGCGACGCGGCGATGGCCTGGTTGCCTTCGGCGAAAGCGCCCGGTTCTCGACGGCGGGCCCGGACCGCTTCATTGCGGCGCAGCAGTGGTGGCGCACTCAACTCGACGCCGCCGACGTCGACAATCCGCTTGCCGTTCCCGGTTCCGGGCTGGTGGCCTTCGGTTCATTTGCGTTCTCCAAGACCTCCCAGCACCAGTCCCGGCTTATTGTGCCGCGCATTGTGGTCGGCTGCCGTGATGGTCACAGCTGGCTGACCTACATCACCGCGGACGAGGGTGCGGACGTGACCGCCGACGCCGCCGAGGCAGCACTGGCCGAGTACCTCGATGAGACGGCCATCGAACGTGTTCCAGACACCTCCGACCGGCTCACACCGGGGATTCTCTCCGAAGAGCAGTGGATGACCGCTGTAGAACAGGGGATCGAGCACATTCGCAGCGGCGAGCTGAGTAAGTTGGTGCTCGCACGTGACGTCGTCGCCGAGCTCGGTTCACCGGTGGCGACCGCCCAGGTGCTGCGCGAATTGGCGGTCAGGTACTCCGACTGCTGGACCTACTCGGTGGACGGGCTGATCGGTTCGACACCTGAAATGCTGATCAAGGTCGAGAACTCGACAGCCCAGGCGAGGGTCCTCGCGGGCACCCTGGACCGCAACAATGCGCCGGCCGATGACCCCGACTACGCGCAACGGGTGCTCGCTGGGTCCGAGAAACAACTGCATGAGCACCAGATCGCCATCGACTCGCTGACCGGTCAGCTGGAGCCGTTTACCAGCACCATGACTTCACACAGCGAGCCGTTCGTCCTCGAACTACCCAACGTCTGGCATCTCGCTTCCGATGTCACCGCGCAGCTGGAGCCCGGCGCCGATGGCAGCGTGCCGACGTCGTTGGCCCTGGTCGGCGCGTTACACCCGACCGCGGCGGTCTGTGGGACACCAACGACCGTAGCGGGAGCCCTGATCCGGGAACTGGAGCATATGGAGCGCGGACCTTACGCCGGCCCGGTGGGCTGGATGGACGCCCGCGGCAATGGTGAGTGGGGAATCGCGTTACGTGGCGCGGTCATCGAGAGTCCCACCCGGGTGCGCATGTACGCAGGGTGTGGCATCGTCGCGGCCTCGAATGCCGCCGCCGAGCTGGCGGAATCCTGGAGCAAGTTCCGGCCCATGATCGAGGCTCTGGGCATTCGCCGCTGACGAGAATTTCCTCCTACTCACCCTCCGCGCGGGCGCGAACACTGACAGTTACCTATACGCAATAGCTGTAGCCTGTGATGCACATCTCGATACGACTACACTGTGAAACGAAGTTTTCCCCGTCCACAAAAGAGGTAGCTGTATGTTTGCCAAGCGCTCAACCGTTCCCAAGACCCTCGCCATCGCTGCCATCGGGGCGCTCGCGCTCAGTGCCTGCGGTGGCTCCGACGAGCCAGCCGCCGACGAGTCGGGTCTCGGCCTGGTCGCCGAAGGCTCCCTCACCGTGTGCTCGGACATCCCGTACGCACCCTTCGAATACGAGGAAGACGGCGAGTACGTCGGCTTCGACATGGACCTGATGCGAGCTATCGCCACCGGCATGGACCTGGAGCTTGAGGTAGTCGATGTTGGCTTCGACGGCCTGGCCAGTGGTGCTGTGCTGTCCGCCGGGCAGTGCGACATCGGCGCCAGCGCCATCACCATCACCGAGGAACGCGCGGAGAACCTTGCGTTCACCGAGCCCTACTACGATTCGCTGCAGTCGCTCCTGGTACCCGTCGATTCCGACGTAGCCTCGATCGACGATCTGGCTGGCAAGTCCGTCGGTGTTCAGGCTGGGACCACCGGTGAGACCTACACGCGCGAGAACGTCCCCGCGGACACCGAGGTGGTGGCTTTCCCGAGCGATGCTGAGCTGTACTCGGCACTCCAGGCTGGAAATGTTGCAGCGATCCTCCAGGATCTCCCGGTCAACCTCGCCCACACCGAGGACGGCACCTACACCATCGCCGATGAGTTCGAGACCGACGAGCAGTATGGTTTCGCGGCGACCAAGGACGGCAGCGAAGAGCTGCTGGCCGCCGTCAACGAGCAGCTCGCCGAACTGCGGGACAACGGCGAGTACGACGAAATCTACAACACCTACTTCTCCGAGTAGGAATTCTGGCCCGGAACCTTCGCGGAATCTCGTGATTCCACGAGGGTTTCGGGCCGTCGCGTCCTTGAGAAAAGATTGGCTTCCCACGTGAAACGCTCAACCCGCAGACGCCTGACCCGCGGCGCCCTGTACGCAGTCTTCATCCTCGCCGTCGCGGTCGTTGTCGCGCTCGCTGATTGGGGGGCCATCCGAAGCAACTTCTTCGACGTGGACGTCGCCATTCAGGCGTTCCCCGAGATCCTCACGATCGCTGCGAAGAACACCGTCCTCTATACGGCCATCGCTTTCGTCGGTGGACTCCTTCTCGGTCTGATCCTTGCACTGATGAAGCTTTCCCCCGTGTTGCCCTACCGCTGGGCTGCGACCGCCTACATTGAGTTGTTTCGCGGCCTACCGGCGCTGCTGGTGATCTTCGGGTTTGCCTTCGCCGTACCCATCGCGTTCGGATGGCGACCGCCTGGGGGCAGCGCCGGGGCTGGCCTGATCGCCCTAATCATTGTCTCCTCGGCCTATATTGCCGAGACCATCCGCGCCGGAATCGAGGCCGTCCCACCGGGCCAGGTGGAGGCCGCACGGTCCCTCGGAATGCGCCCGTCCTGGACCATGATCTCGGTGGTTCTCCCGCAGGCGTTCAGGATCATCACCCCGCCGCTGACCAATGAACTGGTGATCCTCATCAAGGACACCTCCTTGCTGTTCATCGCTGGCATGGCCCTGGGCGACCGCGAACTGACCACCTTCGCCCGGGACATGGTTTCCTCTTCCGCCAACGCGACCCCGCTGGTGCTTGCCGCCCTGCTCTACCTGATCATCACCCTGCCACTGACCCAGCTGGTGGCCAAGCTCGAACGACACAACAAGAGAGGGCGGTGAACGAAGTGACTGAACCAGCGCTCCGCAAAGACGTGCCAGCCATTGAGGTCCGCAACCTGTACAAGAGTTTCGGTGACAATGAGGTCCTGAAGGGCATCGACTTCCATGTGGATCATGGAGAAGTGGTCTGCGTCATCGGGCCTTCTGGCTCTGGCAAATCCACCCTCCTGCGCTGCGTGAACCGGCTGGAGGAACCCACCAGCGGCACCATCATGGTGGAGGGCGTCGACATCACAGATGACGAGACGGACCTGGATAAGGTACGCACCCGTATCGGCATGGTGTTCCAGCAGTTCAACCTCTTCCCGCACCTGAACGTCACCCGCAACCTCACCCTGGCACAGATCAGGGCGAAGAAGCGCAGCAAGTCCGAGGCAGGCGAGGTCGCTGCCCGCAACCTGGCCAAGGTGGGGCTGAAGGACAAGGCGACGGCGTTCCCGGCCCAGCTCTCCGGCGGCCAGCAGCAGCGGGTGGCCATTGCCCGCGCGCTGTCGATGGATCCGGACATGATGCTGTTCGATGAGCCCACCAGCGCACTGGACCCCGAACTGGTCGGTGACGTGCTCGATGTGATGAAACAGCTGGCGAAGGACGGCATGACCATGATGGTGGTCACCCACGAAATGGGGTTTGCCCGGGAGGTTGGAGACCGGGTGGTGTTCATGGACGGCGGCGTAGTTGTGGAACAGGGCAAGCCGGACGACGTCCTCGGTAACCCCCAGCACGAACGCACCAAGGAGTTCCTCTCAAAGGTCCTCTAGCCGCAGTCCAGGCCCCATGGGACGATAGGTCCATCAGACCCACCTAGCAGCGGGAATCCTCATGCCAACCCACCTCCGGCCCGCACGGCTTCGCGCGCGGCTGCTCAGCGCCGTCGTCCTGTGCTGTGCGCTGCTGGGCGGGATGCTCGCAGCCCAGCCCGCAACGGCAGCCGTCCCCGTGGGAGACCCGAACAGCTATCACGTGCTGGTCACGAAATCCCGGCCGCTGAACCCCCTGAACTACATCGCGCCTGATCTGGTCTATTTCCCTGGCACCAACTACGTGCTCCGTCGTGCGGTCTCAGCGAATCTGGAAAGCCTCTTTGCCGGCGCCCGCAACGCTGGGGCTCCGCTGAGCGTGGTGAGCGCCTACCGTTCCTACAACGAACAAGCGTCCCTCTACAACAGCTATGTGGCGCGCTACGGGCAAGCAGTAGCCGACACCATTTCGGCTCGTCCCGGGCACAGCGAGCATCAGACCGGGCTCGCCGTCGACGTCGGCAACGCCAACGGGTCTTGCGGGCTGGGTGCCTGTTTCGGGAACACCGCCGGCGGCAAGTGGGTCGCCGCCAACGCCTGGCGGTACGGGTTCATCATTCGCTACCCGGCCGGGTACCAGTCAACCACCGGCTACACCTACGAACCGTGGCATCTGCGCTACGTGGGCCGCCCTCTCGCCACGGAGATGAAGACCCGTGGCATCCCCACGCTGGAGCACTACTTCAACGGGACCAACCCCACCATCGCCAGCCCCACTGACCTGACGGCGGTCGATTCCGCCGGGGTGTTGTGGAACTACCCACCGACCTGGTCCGGCGGATTCGCGCAGCGCGCCCGTGTGGGCAGCGGCTGGGGCAGTCTGAAAGCCGGGTTCACCACTGATTGGAATGCCGATGGCGTCCAGGACATTCTCGCCCAATGGCAGGACGGAAAACTCACGCTCTATCGGGGACTCCGGGGCGGCGGTTTCCAGTCACCCGTCCGGATCGGGAGCGGGTGGGCCGACCACGAGATCACCGTGGGCACGTGGTGGCGCGGCAGCCGATACCCATCGGTAGTCACCAAGGACGGTTCCGGCCGGCTGTGGCACTACGCCAACAACTCCGGCGGGGCTTTGTCCTCGCAGGCTCGGGCTCAGATCGGGTCCGGCTGGCAAAACCTGCGGATTACTCTGGCCGACTTTGACCGGGACGGCAACCAGGACATCCTGGGCACCCGCGCAGGAGGTCAGCTGGTGCTCTACCGCTCAGATGGCAAGGCGCGCTTCGTTTCCGAAAGTCGGAGGACCATCGGATCCGGCTGGCAGTTCATCAACAGTACCGGCGCGGTATCCGGATTCCAGGGCCCCGGATCCTACGGGCTGATGGCGCGAACCGACTCGGGTGCGCTCAAGCACTATCCGATCACCAAGGGAGGCTGGGGCCGTTCCTACACCATCGGCACCGGCTGGCAGAACTACCGGATCATGCACTAACGGTCAGACCACCCGGGCGATGCTGGCCTTGATCGAGGCGTGTAGCGCGCGGAGGCCTGACCGGTCAGCCTGGACCTCGATCACCGAGCGGCCCCGGATAGGCTTCGCCAGCTCAGCATCCAGGTCCAAGGCCGAGGAGACCAGCGCATGCCCGACGCCGTACCCCCGGGCCAGCAGTCCAAGATCGGCCGTGTGCGGGGTGCCGAACAGCCGCTCCACCGCCGGACGGTGCCGGGCCAGATTCCCGTCCTCTCCGTGTTCCAGGAGACCGAAGATGCCTCCGCCAGCATCGTTGAGTACCACTATCTGGAGGTCGGCCTCCTCCTCGCCTGGCCCCAGCAGCAGCCCACCGGCGTCGTGAAGAAAAGTCAGGTCACCGAGCAGCAGACGG
This sequence comes from Arthrobacter flavus, assembly GCF_039526005.1. Lineage (NCBI taxonomy): Bacteria > Bacillati > Actinomycetota > Actinomycetes > Micrococcales > Micrococcaceae > Arthrobacter > Arthrobacter flavus. The sequence continues at coordinate 167,415 of NZ_BAAAIJ010000047.1, forward strand.
GTCGGGATGCCGGTGGCGAGCGCGATACCGGTTGCCGTGGAGATGGTGCCATCGATGCCGGCGAGGCCGCGGTTGGCGTAGACCTCCAGGGGGTGCCAGCCAGGGGACGCGATGAGATCGGCGTCGCGGATGGGATTGGAGGAGCCGAGCACGAGGTTTCCGTCGGTGCTTTCCCAAACGGCGTCTGCCACGTGGAGCCCGTTCAGGGAGGAGCTTTCAGCGAGGGTTGACCGAAGCGCGGCATCGGCGCGGGCACTGGCTTGTTGCCACCGCCCCAGCCAACCGACCTCGCCCTGACCGGCGAACCGCAGCAACTCATCGAGGGTGGTAATGATCCGCTCCCGGCGTCGGCCTTCTTCGAACCAGGCCACCGGCCCCGGGAGGTAAAGCGCATGCTGCACCTCTGGTCGGGACAGCAGGGCTGCCACTGGGCGTGAGAGGGTGGGCCTCCCGAACACCACCACGCGCTCGACGTCGGGCCCCAGATGTTCCAGCAGCAGCCGGTACTGGGCAACCGCGTTGGGGCCGAACCGGGCGTTGGAGGAGGGCTCGGCGAGCAACGGGAGGCCGAGGTGTTGGGCGAACACCGCCGCCAGTTCCCCGGCGCCGTGGCCTGCAACCACCACGGTTCGTGCGGTCGACGTCGGGATGGCGGCGTGCTGCGCGGCGTCCTGGGTGGCCCGGACCTGGGTGGCGGCGTCGTGCTGGCTGATCAGCGGCGGGATCGTATCGGTGGCAGCGGCTGGCGGGAGCCCTGCAGGGGCGCGGTCGTGGCTCCTAACGTCGGCGGCCACAGCGTCGGGGCCCACAGCGTCGGGGCCCACAGCGTCGGGGAGCACAGTGTCGGGGAGCACAGTGTCGGGGAGCACAGTGTCGGCGGCCACGGCGTCGGGGACCAGCGGGTCCCTGAACGCGAGATTCAGCTGGACCGGACCTCGTGGGCCCGAAGCCCCCAGCGCCTCGGCCAGGGCCCTGGCAACGAACGCCGAGGGATCAGTGCTCGCCGGAACGTCGAGCGCGCACCGTACGTGCGATCCGTAGAGGTTGACCTGGTTGGTGGTCTGGTTGGCGCCGCTCCCCCGAAGCTCATCGGGCCGGTCTGCTGACAGCACAACCACGGGCACGGCCGCGTGGTTCGCTTCCATGACCGCTGGCAGGAGCTCCCCCACTGCGGTGCCCGACGTCGTCAGCACCGCAGCGGGGCGCTGCGATCCCTGTGCCAGGCCCAGCGCGGTGAACCCGGCCACCCGCTCGTCGATCCGGACATGCAACCGCACCGCACCCGCGGCCTCAGCCTCGGCGAGCGCATACGCCAGGGGCGCGCTTCGGGATCCCGGTGCAACGACGACGTGGCGGACACCCGCTGCGGTCAGCGCGGCAACGGCTAGCCGGGCGGCGTCGACGGAGTTCAGCTGCTCATTCACGCTTCAATCCTCACACATCGGGTTCCGCGCTCCTCCCTTCACCCGTTCCGCGCTCCCCCACCCGGGCCGGAGGGGGGGGAGGGTTCTCGGCGGAGTGGGGCTAGCGGTTGCCTGGTGCCTTCGCTTCCCTGCCGCCACGGTCGTCGTCGCTTCGCGGCCTGCCCGCGCCGCGGCCACGGCCGGGACGTTTATCGTTGCCCGGAAGGACCTGTACCACTGAGGGGCGTGGGACCGCTGCGTCGCCGCGGCGCGGTTTGCTGCCAGCAGTGACATAGTCGGGGAACAGCGAGGTTTGGTTCCCCCAGACGCCGTTCTCCCCGGGGTGCTGGACTGCAACGAAAACGTGGCGTTCCTTGTCCCGGATGATCGGCCCACACGTCTCGCTGTCCCGTGGTACGGCGAGGAACTGTTCCACCTTGCCGCGTTCCTCCCCTTCGAGGGTGACCTGAAACAAGCCGTCGCAGTACCCGATGGTGCCCGGTTGCCCGTCGGTGGAGATCCACAGATTGCCGACCGAGTCGAACGCCAGGTTGTCAGGGCATGAAATCGGCGAGACTTTTTGTGCTGGAAATCCGCTGAAGTACACGGTGGGGTCATTGGCCGGATCACCGCAGACCATCAACAGGTTCCAGGTGAACCGGGCAGAGGTCTGGTCTCCGCCGTTCTCGGTGATTTCAACGACATGTCCCGACCGGTTGGCGGTTCGCGGGTTCGACTCGTCAGCGGGCGAGTTGGCTCCGACGCCGCGGTTGGTGTTGTTGGTACACGCCACATACACCTTGCCGGTCAACGGGTTCGGCTCCACGTCTTCGGCCCGGTCCATTTTGGTGGGACCCACCTTGTCGGCGGCCAGCCGGGTATAGACCGCTACCTCAGCCGCGCTCATTCCCGGCACCGCTGACTTGTTGTTGACGATCAGTGGCAACCATTCGCCGACGCCGTCGAACGCCCCGTCGGTGGGCACTGTGCCCGAGCCATCAATTTCGGGGGCCGAGTTGCCTTGGAACCGGGCCACATACAGGGACCCCTCCGAGAGGAGCGTCATGTTCTTCCGCCGTGCTGCGGGAGTGCCGGCAGTGTCCATCCGGTTCCGGGAGACGAACTTGTAGAGGTAATCGAACCGCTCGTCGTCGCCAGAGTACGCGACCACCCTGCCGTCGCCAGCCACGATCACGTTGGCGCCCTCATGCTTGAAGCGGCCCAGCATCGAATGCTTCTTCGGTGTCGAGGTCCGGTCGAAGGGGTCCACCTCGACGATGTAGCCGAAACGGTTCGCTTCGTTCTGGTATCCCTTGTTTCGGGTATCCAGCCGTGGTTGGTCGACCTCCCAGCCGCGGGCCGTCGGAGACGCGGTGAGTCCGTACCTGCGGTCCGAGGCGCTGGTTCCCGGGCTGACGAAGTAGCCGTTGAAGTTTTCCTCCCCGGACAGGATGGTTCCCCAGGGGGTGGTGCCGCCGGCGCAGTTGCCGAGGGTTCCGAGAATGGTTCGGCCCGCGGGATCATCAATGGTTTTGACCAGATCGGATCCGGCGGCGGGCCCCGTCAGCTCGTAGGGGGTGTCGAGCAGGAAGCGACGGTTCAGCGGCGCGCCCTGAACATACTTCCAGGCCTTGGAGGCGTTGTGCCGCTCCAGTTCAACCACTGTCAGGCCGTGCGCTGCGCGGCCGATCCCCCGAACCTCCGCGGCCGGCAGACCAGGTGGGACCATGATGGGTTCGTTGGTGTACTCGTGATTGACAAACATCACGGCCCGTCTGCCCTTGCTTCCCGGCAGATCCAGGATGTCCGTGTAATCGCAGTTGTAGCCAAACTGCAGTTGCTGTGCGGCCTCGGACTGGTTGAACACGTCGAACACCGGCGACTCGCGGAACAGGGGATCGCCCCAGCGGATAATCGGCTGCCAGGTGAAGCCCTTCGGCACCGTGAAGTCATCTACCAGGGCATCCACCGGACGGATCGGAGTGAACTTCAGGTTGCTCCGGGGCCCCCGCTTTTGGAGGGCGACGGCGGGCGCCAGCTGAGGGTCTGTCGGCGCCCGGGTGCCTGTCTGGCCACCAACGATGAGGGCCAGCGCCCCGACAGCACCGACGCCAAGGACGTTCCGGCGGGAGTACTCAGAGGAGACGACATCTCTGAAATAGCTGTTGTCGGACGTGTTGCAGACTGCCGAAGCGCACGCATTGTCACACTTCAACGCGCACGTCACCGCGCTGCGCTTTCCATTCGTGTGGCCAAGCATGGGCAAAAAGCGCTTCTTCGTGTCACTCATGTGGTGCCTTCCTGCAGCGGAGCGGGGTGAGCAGCTTCCACAGTGACAAGGCCGGGCCAACACCGCGGGCAATCCAGGTGACCGTAGGGTGAACTTCCGCCTTCAGCCAGGCCGCAGACTCTGGCCGATCTCGGCTCAGGTCACCCCGGATCGGGTGGAAGGGGTGGGCGATCTAAGCGGAGCCGAGGAGGTCCCGGGTGCGTGCCAGCCGGTCGAGCCACCACTTGGTTCGGTCGGGATCTGCCGCGAAGCGCTCGAGCAGGTCATCGGAGACCTGGACCTTGCCGACCGCCAGCCATCCGCCGTCGGGCACCAGCGACTGCTCGGTGACGTCGCCACGCATCAGGGAGACCGTACCCAGTCCACAGGCGTACGGTAGCTCCGGCAGCGCGGCCGCGAGCGCCACCCCGGCGCTGATTCCCACCGAGGTGTCCAGAGCGGAGCTGACGACGGCGGGAAGCCCCGCCTGCGCGACGATATCCAGGGCCCGCCGGACCCCGCCAAGAGGCGCAGCCTTGATGACCAGTAGGTCAGCAGCGTCCTCGCGTGCCACGCGCAACGGGTCGGACTCTTTCCGGACGGATTCGTCGGCGGCGATGAGGACGGGGATACCCCGACGGCGCAACTCGAGCCGGACAGCGCGCAGCCCGTCAATGGCCATCACAGGTTGCTCCGCGTACTCAAGGCCATGCTCGGCCAGCAACGTCAGGGCGGGAACGGCCTCGGCAACAGCCCAGCCGCCGTTAGCGTCAACGCGCAGCCCTGCAGCCGGCAGCAGCCGCCGTACCTCGGCGACGCGGGCCAGGTCGTCAGCAAGGGTCTGGCCCCGTTCGGCGACCTTCACTTTGACCGCGGTAACCGGACCAAACCGGGCAAGCACCGATTCGACCTCGCTGGCAGGGACAGCCGGGACAGTCGCGTTGACTGGCACCTGCTCACGCACAGCAGCGGGGAAGCCCTCCCAGCCGGCCTCGAGTGCCCCCCGCAACCACGGCGCGGCCTCCGCATCGTCGTACTCGGGGAACGGGCAGAATTCGCCCCAGCCCGCCGGTCCTTGAACCAGCAGCGCCTCACGGTGCTGAACCCCGCGGAAGGTCACCCGCATGGGAATCGAGACCACGCGGGCCGCAGCACGGAGCTCGGTGATTGAGGGAAGTGTACTCACGGGTTCAGGCTACGCGACCGGATTCAGGCTCCGCGACGGTCACTGCCCCCCGGAGGTCGCCGGTCAGGGCACCGGGCGGAGTGCCGACTGGACGATCACCGTATCCGGCCCAAACTCACGGTCATAACGGTTCTGGCGGGTACCGTCGTCATAGTCGACTGCGATCACCAGATAACCGTTCGTGATGGACGAGTAGATCACCGGGTCGCCCGACGCCATGATGTCGAGCTCGATCCCCTCAAGGGTTGCCGCAGCATTGGGCCCGGGATTCGCTGGGTCCAGCCGCGGATCGAAGTCGGCCATCGGGTCGTAAAGCGACAGCGGGATGGGGTCCTGGGTGCGGGTGAAGGCCGTACCGTCCCAGGTTCCCTGGACGGCGTAGGTGCCCCATGTCACCCCGGAGGCAGTTTCGGACTGCTCGACGGCGGTCCAGTCCCAGTTCAGCAGGTCCACCGGGCCACCGCAGTGTGGCGGGTAGGACTCCCCGACCGCGCCCAGGCAAAGCTGCGGAGGATCATCGCCCTGCTGCCAGACGGTGGTCTGGGCCAGTACCTCCCCTGCCGCTGCGATGCCGCTGGCCGGGGATGGATCAGGCGCCATCGGATTGGAAGGGCCAGAACCGGTCGGCGCCGACGCTGGACCCCCGACCGCGCCGCACGCCGATATTGCCACCGCGATCGTGGCGAGCGACACTAACAAGAGCCCAGCATGCCGTCCCATGCTCTCATTGTCCTGAGCCGGACCGGCGTCGCGACCTACCGAAAGATCACGATTGGATTACAGAAGAGCAGCGCCAGTATGGAAGTCTTGCAGGGTGAGCTCACAGACATCCGCGAACCCGACGGGCAGGAAACTCCCCGCCGCCCGGAACCCATCGCTGTTCCTGCTGGGTTCCCTGGTGTGTGCCGTGGCGCTGGGCTGGACCTACTGGGCGTTCGTGCGGACCAGCACCGGCCAGTTCGCGGACGAATCGGCCTGGCGTGAGGCTGGCTTCGCAGCCCCTGACTCCCAACAACCCTTCCTTCAGTTTCTGGACAGCCTGCCGGCGCTGTCGGTATTGATCGCCGCGGCGGTCATCCTGTTCGTGACGCTCCGCAGACAGCGGTGGTCGGCCGCCGTGATCGCCCTGGGAACCATTGCCGGGGCCAATCTCACCACTCAGGTCCTCAAGAATCTGCTGTTCGATCGCCCCGACCGGGGTGTGCCGACACTCGATTTCAACTCGTTGCCATCCGGCCACACCACTCTCGCCGCGTCAGCTGCTGCAGCGATTTTCCTGGTGGTCACTCCGAGGTGGAGACCGTTGGCTGCCGCAGCGGGCGGCACCTATTCGGTGGCGGCCGGCGCCGCCACCTTCCTCAACCTGTGGCATCGTCCCGCTGACGTAATCGCGGCCTTCCTGGTGGTGGGTACGTGGACCCTGCTCGGTGGTCTGCTGATCATGCGGTTCGGCAACTCCTGGAACGTGTGGTCCGGCTACGGAGAGCACTGGGCGGCCTCACGGTTGTGGCTTACCTTCTGCTGGGCTGCAGGGGTTGCGGGCCTCGCACTCGGTGTCATTCTGTACCTGTATGTTCAGCTCATCGGCCCAGCACCCGTCCCCGGAACGGCCCGCATTCCGCTCTTTTTCTGGTCCGGGCTGTCAATGATTGTTGGGGTGGGATTCACCCTCAGCGCCGCTGCCAGCTGCCTGTTCAGCCATCAGGCACGACGCCGCGAGAGCTAGGTCCGGACGATCGACGTCGACCGCTGCGGAGGCACCCAGATCCACAAGACTGCCGCGGCAAGGAGGCCCAGCCCGCCAGTCGCCCAGATGCCTGCGGAGAGGGTCGCGACGGCGGTGACCGCTGCAAGAAGCCCCGGGCCGGTCATGGTCCCCACATCGCTGAGTAACCGCCAGATTCCAAGGAACTGTGGCCGGCCGGGATTCGGCGAGAAGTCAGCCCCCAGGGTCATCACGATGCCCGAGCCGATACCGTTGCCAAATCCGATCAGCAATGCCACCAGTAGCAGCCCCACCGCATCGGCGGTGAAGGGCAGCAGGATCAGCGCGACGCCCATGATCAGCATGCAGGGAACGGCAACCCACCGCCGTCCCTTGACGTCCATCAACTTTCCGGCCGGGTAGAAGATCAGCATGTCGATGGCGCCGGACAAGCCGTAGATCAGGGCAGTGGTGGTGACATCCAGACCGATATCCTGCGCCCAGAGCGGGAGCACCGCCTGTCGGGTGGCCCGGATGGCGGCGATCAGCAGAACCCCACTACCCACCGTCGCAAAAACCCGGCGGTGGGATCGCAGAACGGACCGGACCGTTGGGGCCGACGGCGGCGGGTCCGAGAGCCGCTCGAGTGCAGTGGATCCGTTCATCGCCGCCCGCCCGGGGGCGGCCAGCTCTGGCACCCTGCTGCTCAGGGCGGCAGCAGCGAGAGCTGCCCCGGCTCCTACCCAGTAAGCACCAGCCAATCCTGCAAAGCTCATGGCCAGAGCCGCCGCGAAAGGTCCGAGGAACACCCCGATCCTGGTGACACCGCCGAGCGTAGAGAGCGCCCTCGCCCTGAAGTAGATGGGAACGGCTTCGGTGAGGTAGCTCTGGCGGGCCAGACCGAAAACGGCACCGGCCATTCCGATCATGAAGATGGCGGCGGCGAATACTGCGAGGTTAGGTGCCAGCACAGCCAGCACCATCGCCGTCGAGCACCAGAGCGACGCCCCGACCAGGGCCCACCGCTCACCGAATCGGGTGGTCAGGAGCGTTGCGGGCACGTTGGTGATCAGGGAGCCGATCCCGGTGAGGGTGATGATCAGGGCCGCCGTCGCAATGTCAGCCCCGAGGCTGCGCGCCGAGAGCGCTATTACTGGAAGGATCGCTCCAGTCGCCATCCCGTAGAGCAGCGACGGGCCGTAAGCGCCGACAGCGATCGATTTGAGGTTAAACGATTCGCCCGGCACGCTTCTACTGTAGTCACCGGCGCCGTTCGCCCTGTTATCGATCAGGCCTCGGGGGTACCCCGCCCCACGAGAATCATCCCGACGACGGCGAGAACTCCGGCCGCCCCCTCAGCGACCGCGCTGAGGGCCTTTTCGAAGAACCAGATCGGTTCATACATGGCTGGAATGGGTCCGATGGCGGGCAGCTGGACGTAAGTCGACACCACCACGGCCGCGAATGCTGATAATGCCACCACCGCGGCAACGAGGTAGGACAACCGGCTGCCCCTGAGCAGGACGTAGAAGGCAGCCAGCACCGCAGCCGCCGCCTGCAGCCAGAACAGCGTGCCACCGCCCATCCCCCCTGGATAAGCGATCTGATAGTTGGCGGCGAGTTGCACATGGACGAAGGCATCGATCGCCAGTCCGATGGCGATCACCACGCGGAGACCGACTAAAATGGGGCGGTTGCGTGCGAGTACCCGATTGCTCATTCCTCGACGACCAGTGTGCTGATCATGCCTGGGTGCGGCGTGCAGAAGAAGGAGTACTCCCCCGCTTCCTCGGGTGCCGTGAAGGTGACAGTCTCGTTGGGGCCGAAGACCGAATCGAACAGGCCCTCCTCATCCGAGGTGACCGTGTGGCCGACAGAATCATTGTTAATGACTGTCACTTCGGCGCCCGGTGCCACCGGTCCGGAGACTTCGTACTCAAAGTCTGTGATGGTGATGACCACCTCTTCGGCCGCCTCGGCAGGGGTTTCAGCTGATTCGGTGGTCTCTGCTGGCGCTGCGGCTGGGCTGGAGGCCGCAGGGCTGCTGGTGGTCGCCTGGGGCTCGACGGCCGGGGTGCCAGTGTCGTCTGACGCCCCACACCCGGCGATGCCGACCAGTGCTACGGCCAACAGGATGCCTGCGACGGGATGGTTGATTTTCATGATGTGCCCTCCGGACGATTCCCGGCGCCCCCCGGATGGACCCGGTGGACGGCAGGCGTTGAAATCATAGTGTCATATGGCATTCGTCACAGACTGGCCGGCGGATTGTTCTCCGACCCAGTTGATGGACAGGGGCAAGCCTGGATCAGGAGGTAGCGGTCTTGTGCCACTTCCAGTGCGCTAGGGTGCGCAGCCGGATCAGCAGGGCCCTGGACTGTTCGGGACCGTAGGGCAGGATGGGGATGGCCTTCGTCATGTCCACTGACGCTTCATCCATCGCCACCTTGGTGACCCGCACCGCAGTCCGCATTTTATATAGCTGGGCCGTGACAAATTCGACGCCCACCGGGTTGCCGTGGCCCGGAACGAAAACGTCATAGAGGTCCTCCAGCGCGGCGATCTTACCCAGGGTGCGGATCCAGTCCGCAGGATAGGAGTCCTCAAATCCCGGGTCTGCGCCTTCTTCGACCAGATCACCGGTGAACAGCACGTTGCCTGCGCCGATCAGGAGATCGTTGTCAGTGTGGCCACGCCCCAGGTGGAACAGGGTGACGGAGATGCCGCCCAGGTCCAGGTCCACGGGACCACCGTCCACCACTCTGTTGGCTGGGTGGATGGCCGTGTGGGGACCGGCGTCGTCGGCCATGGCGGGCTCGAGCTCAGCGACGAACTGACGCTGCTGCTCCCCTGTCTGCGCCAGGTCTTCCGCGCAGCGTGCCGTGGCCCAGATGTCCGTCACCCCCTGTGCGGCGAAATAGGCGTTGCCGAACGCATGGTCGAAGTGGGAGTGGGTATTCACCGCGGTGACCGGCAGGTCCGTGAGTTCCCGGACGGCGTCGAGGATGGCGGCTGCCTGCGCGGGGCCGGCCCCGGTGTCGATCACGAGGGCCCGTTCGGTGCCGACGACGAGACCCGGGTTGACCCGGTAGCCGGCGTCGCGCAGTATCCACGTCTGCGGTCCCACTTCCCGCCAACGGGACTCGGTCTCCTTCGACACAGTGTCTACTGCTGGCGTCTCAGACATGGCTTCCTCTCAACAACTGTGGATGTGCTGGCCGTTCTACGCGCTGCTGGCACCCAGCAGCAGGACAGCCTGCACTGGGGCGTGATCGGACGGCCACGCACCACCGTACCGGGTGACGTTGATTCCTGCCCGCAGGACGGTGAAGTCTGGGGTGGAGAGGATCCAGTCGATCCGTTTGGCGCCGCGCCGCGGTTTACGATAATGGGGGAAGGTACCCCACTGTTCGGTGAGCTGACGGTGTGCGGCGGTCCAGGTGTCACGCAGCACTCCCGACCCGGTCAGGATCGTGTAGGGCCCGGACGGCGCATCAATATTGAAGTCCCCCATCACCATGGCCGGGAGTTCAGAGTCCCGCACGAGGTGTCGCAGCGTGTCCGCCGAATAGAGCCGGGAGCGGCGGGACAGATGATCCAGGTGGGTGTTGATCACCACGAAGTCCTTCCCCGTGGCGACATCCCTGAACCTGGCTCGGACGGCGATCCGGGGGATCCGGTTCCCCCACGACATTGAACCCGCGACGGTGGGTTTACTCGAAAGCGCAAACTGCTGCCAGTCGAGGAGCTTCAGCCGGCGACGGTCGTAAAAGAGCGGGCACTGCTCACCGTTGCCGTCGGCGTTACGTCCCCGGCCAATGCCTGAGTAGTCGGGTCCGAGCCCGGCGCGCACCGCGTCCAGCTGGGAGGGGAGTGCTTCCTGGACGCCCAACAGGCTAGGTTGCTCCTCGCGCAGGAGCCGGGTCACCAACGGCGCGCGAACCGCCCAGGAATCACGGTTGCTGGGCATCAAGTGCGGCATTGACCGTCGGATATTGAAGGTCATCACGTGATGCTCAGGGGCTGCTACCGGGCCGATGAGCGGTACGGTCACCGCTGGGCCGCTCGCTTCAAAGGTCTGCAAGCACGGTGCCCGGATTCTCGATTGCGTCCGCTACATACCGCAGGAACCCACCGGCAACTCCGCCATCACACACCCGGTGATCGAAGGTGAGAGTGAGCTCGGTGATTTTCCGGACGGCCAGGGCGCCGCCCACCACCCACGGCCGGTCAATGATTCGGCCGATACCCAGAATCGCAGCCTCAGGGTGATTGATGATGGCTGCGCTACCGTCGACGCCAAACACGCCGTAGTTGTTCAGGGTGAACGTCCCCGAGGTCAGCTCGGCGGGCGTGGCTTTGCCGTCCCGCACGACGGCGGTAAGTCGGCGGATCTCCGCATCCAGCCCGCGGGCGCTCAGCGTGTCTGCGCGTCGGACGCAGGGCACCATCAGACCTCGATCGGTTTGCGCAGCGATCCCCAGGTTCACCCCGTCAAAGCCGAGAATTTCCTGCCGGCCCTCGTCGTCGGTCACGAGTCGGGTGTTTAGTTCCGGATACTTTGCCAGCCCGGCCGTCACGAACCGGGCCACGAAAGCCAGTAACCCGGGGGTATTGTCGGGGCTGGTCGCCTTGAGCAAGGCCCTGAGGTCCATCAGGGCTGTCGCGTCCACATCGACCCAGACTGTTGCCTCGGGGATTTCCCGGCGGCTACGGGCCATCGTGTCCGCCACCGTCTTCCGCACCCCCTTCATGGGAGTTCGGGCGGCAATCTTCAGCCCCGACCTGCGATCGGTGTCCACGCCCGCCTGATCCTGGGCAACACTGTTGCCGCTGTTGTCGGCGGGTGACCCGGTGATCGTCGCGGGGCCGGCCGCACGGCTGATCGCCTGCTGCACATCCTTGCGGAGTACCAATCCGCCGGTGCCCGAACCGGTGAGATCGGCAGGGGAAAGGCCAGCATCACGGGCCAGTTTGCGGACCAGCGGGGAGATGAAGAGCGGTGCAGCACCGGTCGGCGCATCCGACGGGCCAGCAGCCGCCCTAGGCGCGGACACCTGCGCGGCGGTTTCCCCGGGTGCGATGGTCTGGTGCTTTGGCCGCCGCCGGCGGCCGGAGGTGAGCCCCCCGGGTGTGCCATAGCCGATCAGGACGTTCCCCGATCCTTCGTCGGCAGCGGGAGCCGCGACCGGCTCCGAGGATTCGGGTGGGGTGATTCCGGCTCGTTCTTCTTCGCGGTAGGTTTCCTCGGCAACCGTCGGTGGCGCCTCGCCCGCTGGCTCGGCGGCGCTGGGGGCACCTGCAGCCCGGACCGAGATGAGCGGCTTGCCGACGTCGATGGTCTCTCCGGCACGACCGTGAAGTTTCTCGACCACACCCGCAAAGGGCGACGGCACCTCCACCACGGACTTGGCGGTTTCCACCTCGGCGATGGTCTGATCCACCACGACGACGTCACCCTCCGCAACCAGCCAGTTCACCAGCTCCGCTTCAGTGAGTCCCTCCCCCAGATCGGGGAGATTGAAAATCTGGAGGGCAGTTCCCGGCGCGGGTGCACTAGTGGTCATAGCGCTCATGCCTGATCCTCCCACTGCAGCTCGTCAACGGTGTCCAGAATTCGGTCAACACTTGGTAGAAAGAAGTGTTCCAGCTTCGGCGATGGGTACGGGACATCGAAGCCCGTGACACGCCGGACCGGGGCCGCCAGCGAGTGGAAACAGCGTTCCTGGATGCGCGCGACGATCTCTGCAGCGACCGAGGCAAACCCGGGTGCCTCAGCGATCACCACGGCCCGGCCGGTCTTGCGCACACTGGCACACACGGTCTCGTCGTCGAACGGAACGATTGAACGCACGTCAATAACCTCGAGCGAGCGCCCCTCCTCCGCCGCAGCCGCCGCTGCGGCCATAGCGGTGGGCACCGAGGGACCGTAGGCAACCAGGGTGGCGTCGGTGCCTGCGCGCGCGACCACTGCCCGACCGATCGACGGCACTGTGGAGGAGGACTCGAAGTTTTCCCTGAGTTCCTCAAGATCCAGCACTTCCTTGGACCAGTACAGCTTCTTCGGCTCGAGGAAGACCACCGGATCCGGGTAGCGGATGGCTTCACGCAGCATGGTGTAGGCATCCCGGACTGTTGCCGGGGCCAGGACCGTCAAACCTGGGGTGTGGGCATAGTAGGACTCCGACGAGTCGCAGTGGTGTTCAACTCCGCCGATGCCGCCAGCGTAGGGGATGCGGATCACGATCGGTAGCTTGACCTTGCCCTTGGTGCGGTTGGGCATTTTCGCGACGTGACTGACTACCTGCTCGAAGGCAGGGTAGGCGAACGCGTCGAACTGCATTTCGACCACCGGGCGCATCCCGTTCATCGCCATGCCGACGGCCATCCCCATGATTCCCGCCTCGGCCAGGGGGGTGTCAAAGCACCGGTCTGTGCCGAACCGGGCGGTGAGGCCATCGGTGATCCTGAAGACCCCACCCAACGCTCCAACGTCCTCGCCAAACATCAGCACCGATGAGTCGGCCGCCATGGCATCGGCGAGCGCAGCGTTCAGGGCCTTGGCGAACGTGACTGGCTGGGCGGTAGATCGTTCCGCCTGCACAGTGCTGGCGTCGTCCCGCAGGCGTTCAGTGGTGTCGGTCATGGTGTCACTTCCTCGGCGGAATGTTCCCGGCTAAGTTCTCCACGCAACAGTTCGGCCTGTTCGCGTAGCTGGCTCGTTTTCTCCGTGAAGACATAGTTGAACAGGTCTTCGGGGTTGACCACCGGATCGGTGTTCAGTCCGTCTCTGAGGGTGGCCGCCATTACCTCGGCGTCCGCCGCGATACGGGTCTCGCCGTCGTCGTCGAGCAGGTTCAATCCGCGCAGGTAGATGCGCATCCGGCTCAGCGGATCCTTCGGGATCCACTTCTCAACATCGTCCGGGGAACGGTAGCGGGAGGGGTCGTCAGCATTGGTGTGGGCCTGCATCCGGTAGGTGTGCGCTTCGATCAGGGAAGGGCCCCCGCCGTCGCGCGCCCGGTCAACCGCCGCGCCAAGGACCGAGAGCAGGGCGGCCAGGTCGTTGCCATCCACTCGCTCGCCCGGCATCCCGTACCCGATGGCCTTATGCGCCAGCGACGGCGCGACGGTCTGCGACGCAAGGGGCACCGAAATGGCGTACTCATTGTTCTGGATGAGGAAGACCACCGGGACGTGGAAGACCGCCGCGAAGTTCAGGGCCTCGTGGAAGTCACCTTCGCTGGTGGCTCCGTCGCCGCACAGGGCAAGCACCACGGTATCCTCCCCCTTCAACTTGGCCGCATGAGCGACCCCGACCGCGTGGAGTAGCTGCGTCGCCAGGGGGGTGGCCTGCGTGGCGACCTTGTGCTCCAGCGGGTCGTAGCCGGAGTGCCAGTCACCGCGCAGCAGGGTGAGAACTTCGAGCGGGTCCACCCCGCGGGTGATCACCGCAACCGTGTCCCGGTAGGTGGGAAACAGCCAGTCCTGACGATCGATGACGACGGCGGCCGCCACCTGGCAGGCCTCCTGGCCGTGGGATGAAGGATAGACAGCCATCCTGCCCTGCCGCACCAGGGCATTGGCCTGATCGTTGATGCGACGGCCGATGACCAGCTTCTGGTAGGCGCTCAGCAGACGATCGCTGTCCGGAAACGGGTAGGAGTCGTTTGGGACCTTGACACCGTTCGGGTCCACCAATTGGACGGGAACCGCCGAGGGGAGCATGTCAGCGTCCTGTCGGCCCGGGGTGTCTACAGTGCCGTGTGCGAGTGTGTTGCCGCTCGAGATGGTCATCTCCGCCTCCGTCATACCGCCCGCTGGGGCGGCAATTAGCTTGATCCCACGAACCCGGATGGCGCCGAGCACTGGATGCTGTGTCATCCAATTATGGACTTCGGTTCCTATTCGTATCCACCAAACGCTAAACTTGCAGACTGATGCTCGCATTGCGGGATCATTGGTAGACGAATTGTAAATGTGAGCTGCGTTACCTGGAAAGGTGTAGACAAAATGGTGGATCAGCCGTTGGACGAGGTGGACCGGAGAATACTTGCCGAGCTCACCAGGGATGGCCGCCAATCGGTCACCGTAGTGGCAGAGAAGGTGCACATCTCCCGCGCACACGCTTACTCCCGTATTGCCCGGCTCACGGATTCGGGAGTGCTCACCAAGTTCACTGCGCTGATTGACCCGATCAAGGCAGGGCTGCGGTCATCTGCCTACGTGACCCTCAAGGTCCAGCAGCACGCATGGCGGGAATTGCGCGAACAGCTGCGGTTAGTCCCTGAGATTCACCACATCGCCCTGGTGGGCGGGGACTTCGACGTCATCCTGCTGGTTCGGGCTGAAGACAATGTGGGGCTGCGGCGGGTCATTTTCGATCAGTTGCAGTCCATGCCGGGCGTCATGGACACCCAGACGTTCCTGGTGTTCGAGGACATTGACACTCGTTGATCAGAGCTGGCGCAACACACCGATGCGCGACAGGAACACGGGGGTGGTGTGGCCAAGGTGCGGTCTCTGACTGGTGGTGACATCCCGTTCTGAATGTCACCCTCCCCCATGAGACGCTGCGAGACCGCTCCCTGGCCACACCACCAGTAAAAGTCATTGCCTGAGGAAAATACCTAGAAATCCGCCGTTGTGACTAAATGTTTTCGAAAAGTTATAAACTTTTTGCATCCAAACGCACTCCCGGGACTGCACCGTTAACTGTTCGGGCGGTGGTCAGCCTTTAAATACGGGTTTTCGCTTCTCCTGAAAGGCGGTAAACCCTTCCGCGTAGTCGTCGCTGCGGCACAGCTCGCCCTGTGCGACGTTCTCGGCGCTGATTGATTCCCAGAGCCCCAGCCGCCGGTCGCGGATGCCGGCGACTAGTTCCTTCGAGGCGCGGAAAGCCCCCGTTGCGCCGGAGGCCACCCGTTGAGCGGTTTCGCGGGTCCGCGGTAGCAGATCTTCGGCTGGCATCACCCGGCTAAACAGGCCAGAAGCGACGGCGTCAGCCCCAGTCATCAACTCGGCCGTATAAATCAGGTCCAGGGTGCGGTGAGCGCCAAGCCGCTCAGTGAACAGCCAGTGCCCGCCCGAATCGAGGGTTGCTCCAAGCTTGGCAAAGGGGGACCCGAGTTTGGCGTTCTCGGCCACGTAGACCACATCGGTGGCGACCAGCAGCCCCAGCCCGACACCGAGGCAGGCACCATGGGCGGCCGCAAACGTCGGGGTGGGGAAGGCTGCCATCTTTTGGAGCAGAGGCGTCACCAGCCCCTCCAGGTAGGCGACGGCGTCGTCGGTCTCCGGCTTGACCTGGGAAATATCGCGTCCCGCGCAAAAAGCCCGGCCCTCACCACGGAGCACCAGCGCCCGCACCGTTCCGGCGGCGGCGGCAGCGCTCGCTTCGTCGTAGGCCCGGGACAAACCACCGAGTGCTTCTTCATCAAGCGAATTGAGCTTGGCTGGAGCGTTGAGCACAATTTCCGCGACGTTGTTCTCAATGGTCAGATCAATCATGGTCAATGCCTTCCGGTCTGGTGCCTTCAGCCTAGCGGGGACCTCTCCAGGTCCTATCCAGCCTGGGCTGCCTGGGCCGCCAGCGTGCCACGCAGAACGCTCACCCCTGAATGCAGGGGGTCACCGTCGAGGGGCTCATCGGAGACGTCGACGATCGGGAAAGCCGCGAGATCCACGTGGTCGGGGATTACCAGTGAACTGGTGCCGCCCCCGACCACCCCGAGACTATACATTTGCGCCAGGTCCGGTGCGATCAGCCACACTTCCTGGTATCCCTCGGCTTGATCCTCGGTCACGGTGATCTGCAGCGTGCGCACGCCGTCGCCCGTCGTCACCACGCTGGCGCTACCCGCGGCCGTGAAGCCGTCCAGCGGGTCCAGTTGGCTTTGCGCAACCACTGTCGGGGTGACTTCCGCTTGTAGCTGCTGAACCGCCCACAACGCTCCCGCACCGGTCAGGGCTCCGGCGGTGACGGCTGCGATCAGGAATTTCGGGGTGAAGGTCCGCTTTTTCGCCCGCACCTGTGACAGTTCGGAGACCGGGGTGGCGTCCTGAACCGGTGAGGGGTACGTCAGCGGGTCGGTACTGAGCGCAGGCTGCAGGCCCAGTTCCTGATGAATTGCAGCCCACACCTGGGAATCCGGTGACTCCAGCGTCGCCCCGGCGAAATCCCCGCGGGCGGCGAGCACCACACTGTTCAACTCCCGCACCTCACTGGCACACGCGTCGCACCCATCGAGGTGAACCTGCGAGTCTGTATCCAGGGGTTCGTCCAGGGCAGCCATGCTGACGGTTCCCGGGTCAAGGTGTTGCATTCCAGGTCTCCAATCGGCTGCGTAGTTGGGTGAGGCTTCGGCGAATATGGCTCTTGACAGTGCCGAGGGGCAAATCAAGCCGGGACGAAATTTGTTGGTGTGTTAAGTCTTCGTAGAAGGCGAGCCGAAGGATTGATTGCTGTGGTTCGCCTAGTAGTTCCAGTTCTGAATTGAGCACCACCCGGTTGGCTACGCTCTCTATCTCGTCAGCGCCCCTTTCCTGCTCCCGCGGACCGTCGACCGTGTGAACCCGCTGGACCAAGCTGTCAGTTTTTTGCCGGGCAGCCTGGGCATCGGAGACCAGGTTCCGGCTGATGCCCAGCAGCCAGGCGGGGAGGCTCCCCGCACCGGGACTGTACCCCGAACGGAAGCGCCAGGCTCTGACGAACACTTCCTGGGTGACATCGGCGGCTGCCGACCGGTCGCCGAGTGACCGAAGCGCCACGGTAAAGATCAGTGGGGAGAAACTTTTGTAAGCGAGGGCAAGGGCATGCTCATCGCCCGCTGAAAATTCGACGTCGCGCTGTGGAGTCCACTCATGGCCTGGAGGTGTCAAGCTACTCTCCTTACGGCGCGGCCGCGTCTCTTGTGCCCCCCGCTGGGCATCCTCACCGCTGAGTCACTGCTTTCTGACTCGTTCAGAGCGGCGAGGCCGTCAGCACAACATTATCCTCATAATCATCCTTGTCTACTAGCCAGTCTCCTCCGCAGGTGATGATGACCAACTGGTGCTCCCCATCACGCTGGAAAATTTCCGCGGTGTTGAGGGTTGCTTTGGGTTCGTGTCTGACATCGGTCACTTCATATTGCACCGGCTCCGCGTTCTCGCGACCGACGGTGATCAGGGTGCCTACCGGCACGTCCTTCAGCTGGGTAAAGGGCATCACTTCCGTCCCAATGTCGATGTGGGCTGCGAGAACGGCGTTGCCAGCTGTTGCCCCCGGTGCTGGGCCGTAGCGATACCAGCCCGCCTCATAGAAGCTTTCCGGTATTTCCATTTCGTTGTCATCCTCAATCCCGACGTCGATGACGCCGACCTGGATGTCGGTGCCTGCGATATCCAGTGAGACGGGTGACGGCGTCGCCTGCGCCAGAGCGCCGGTGGCGGGTCGGATGGCAACCCCCGAGGTGACAACGTCGCTCGCCGGGAGGTCGGCGTCGTCGAGCGGTGTCTGGGTGGTCACCGGCCCCGGGGTGGTGGCGGGAGCGGTGGCCGAAGCGGTGGCCGGCTGCGGGTCAGGAGTAGGTGACTGAGCAGATGGCGCGGCGCACCCGCCAGCGAACAGACCAAAAGAGGCGGCCAGTAGGACGGCTACGGAACGGGAGGATGTGCGAGGCAACGGCTTGAGCTTTCACTGGGTCCGGCAAACGGGCTGCTTTGAGGGTGGCAAACAGGTGGGCAGGGTAAGGAGCGAGAGGGTACCCCCACCCTGCCCACACTGGCTTACTTACCGACGCGGGCGGTGCGGACCCGTGCGGCCACCGCTGCGCCCGACAGGAGCACCAGGCCGAGGGCCCCTGCTCCGAGGATGGCTACGGTGTTGTCTTGAGCTGGACCGGCCTGGGCACCGGGTACAGCCGCGGGGTCGGAGTGCAGCCCCTCGATGACCTGGGTGGCGAGGGCAAGATTGCCGTCCTCAAGGCTTCCCCAGGCGTAGACGATCGTCGCGGTCCCTTCGCCGAGGGTCAGGTCTGCTGGGCCGATGACCGGATCGGTGGTTCCGGTGGCAGCAACCGAGGCAGAGATCGTTCCGGGATCGGTGGTCAGGGTCGCTTCGTCCGGGTTGCTGAGGTTCTCAACAACTACCGCGTCACCGGCGAGGACGTCAACGGCTGGGGCGGCAGCGGTGTGACGGACGGTCAGCCGTGACTGTCCGGCCTCGACCGCCGAAACATCGTTCGTGTAGAAGTTGGCGGTCGGGGCCCCCTCGGCGTCGAGGTTGGCCGTGGCCGTGTAGTTTCCACCCGCCGCGAGGGTCACCGCAACTGGACCGATCACGGGCTCACTGGCGTCAGCGGCATCGGAGGCCGTCACCGCCAACTCGTAGTCGCCCGCTGGAAGCTCAAGGGGACCAGCCAGCTCGCCGGGGGTGAAATCGTCGAGGGTCAGGTCACCATTGACATAGACGTCGACCGTCAGATCGGGGACAGCGTGCAGAACTGACAATGAGGCCGTATCGGCGGTCTCGGTGGCTACCGCCGGGGCGGCAACCGAGGCGGCGCCGAGTACGGCGACTGCACCTACTGCATAAAGACTCTTGCGCATTTTCTTGCTCCTCACTCGGGCCCGGGTGGGCCACCAGATGCTTACACCCGGTACTACCGTCGGCGGGGGCTCTTTGGATGCAGCAGGAGCAGATTTTCTGGAAAAGATTCAGGCGTCGTAGTCCACCGAGACCGCATCGCTGGTGGGACGGGACTGGCAGGTGAGGACGTAGCCCTTCTCGATTTCGTCCGGCTCCAACGCGTAGTTTTCTTCCATCTCCACGGTGCCGGAGACCAGTTTCGCGCGGCAGGTACCGCAGACCCCGCCGGCGCAGGCGAAGGGCACATCTGGCCGGACCCGCAGCGCTGCATTGAGGATGGACTCCCGGGCATGGGTGGGGCTGGCGACCTGGCCCTGCAAGCCGTCGAGGTTGAACGAGATGGTGTAGTTCTCGCCGCTGTCGTCGGCACGGACGGGGCGGCCTATCTGGCCCTCGGGACGGGTGGGTTCGCCGGTCGAGAAAAGCTCAAACCTGATCTTCTCGGGGGCGACGCCGCGCTCCCCCAGGGTGTCGCGGCACAGCTGGACGAGTTCGAAGGGGCCGCAGAGGAACCACTCGTCGACGTCGTCGGTCCGGATCACGGTGCCCAGCAATTTTTGCAGCTTGTCCGCATCGATCCGTCCGCTTAATAGCGGGGAGATGCGCTGCTCGCGGGACAGCACATGGTGCAGCGCGAACCTCGCCGGGTAGCGGTCCTTCAGGTCGGCGAGCTCCTCCAGGAACATGACGTCCATGGCCGCCTTGTTGGCGTAGATCAGATCGAAGCGCACATTCTCGCTCGCGGCAAGGACCGTTCGGGCGATAGCAATCACGGGGGTGATCCCCGATCCGGCGGCCACCGCAACGAACGTGCTCTCTCCGGCGACATCGAGGTTGTGCTGCAGGTGTTCCGGACGGTTGAGCTCGTTCATCTCATGCTTCGAGATGAACTGGCCCATGGGGCTCATCACGTCGAGCCGGTCACCAGCCTTCAACGATTCGTTGGCCCAGCTGGAAAACACGCCGCCAAGATCCTTCTTGATCGCCACCCGGATCTCGCCGGGCACCGGTTCAGCGCAGATGGAATAGCTACGGCGCACTTCGACGGGTGAGCCGTCGACGTCGAGGGTGGTGCGCAACGCAACGTACTGGCCCGGCAGGTAGTTGTACTTGTCGGTCAGATGGTCGGGAACGGCGAAGGTGACCTCGATGGCGTCGCCGGTGAGCCGTCGGACCTCGGCGACGGTGAGTTCGTTGAAGGCCGTGCGGCGCTGGGTGGACGGGGCGAGCTTGACTGCCATTTAGTGCACCTTGAAGTAGTCGAAAGGTTCCTTGCAGTCCTGGCACACATAGAGCGCCTTGCAGGAAGTGGAACCGAAGCGGGTGAGTTCGCGGGTATTCAGGGAGGAGCACTGGGGGCATTTCACGCTGAGGCCCACCCTGACCGGGCCCGCCGCGGCCGTCCCGGAGGGCGGGGCGATGCCGTACTCGTTCAGTTTGGCTTTGCCGGCGCTGGTCATCCAGTCGGTGGTCCAGGCCGGCGCGAGGGTGAGTTTGACCGATACATTCTGGTACCCGTGGACGGCGAGCGCACCGGTGACGTCATCGCGGATCGCGTCCATGGCCGGGCACCCCGAGTAGGTGGGAGTGATGGTCACGGTGACGGCGCCGTCGTCGTCGAGCCTTGCCTCGCGGAGGATCCCCAGGTCCTCGATGGTGAGGACCGGGATCTCGGGGTCCACCACGGTGGCGGCGATGTCCCAGATCTTGGCGGCCTCGGCGCTGACGGGCCGGTGGGCGGTGTTGGTATTCGCGATTTCGGTGCTCACTGGTGTCGCCTCCGTTACCAGGTGGCGCCGGGGTGCTCGCGGGCGAGTACCTGCATTTCGGCGAGCAGGTAGCCGAGATGTTCGCTGTGCCTGCCGTGGCGTCCGCCGCCGACCGCTGCAGGTACGGCAGGAATCTCGAGTTCGGCCTCAGCAAACAGGGAGGCGAGGAGAGAATCAACCGGTGCGCGCAGCGTGCTCGGTCGGACTGCCGCATCGCCGAGCGTGTCGATGAGCTGGTCGTCGACGAACAATTCCTCCACATAGGGCCAGGTCAGCTTCAGGCCGGCGATCATGCGGCGGCGCGACTCGTCGGTGCCGAGGGCGAGGCGCAGCACCCACTGAGAGCTGTGGTCGCGGTGATAGTCCACCTCTTTGACGGCCTTCGCCGCGATGGCGGCGAGGGTCGGATCGGTCGAGTGCATCAGCCGCGAGTAGAGCTCGAACTGGTAGTGCGAGACCAGCAGTTGGCGGGCGATGGTGCGGGCGAAGTCGCCGTTGGGCTGCACGAACAAGTGCGCGCAGCGGAACTCCGGTTCGCTCCTGAAGTAGGCAAGATCGTCCTCGGTCTTGTCCAGGCCGTGGCCGGCGTAGCTGAGGAAGGATCGCGCGTGGCCGATCAGGTCCAGGGCGATGTTGCCAAGGGCGACATCCTCTTCCAGCTCCGGCGCCCGTGAGATCCACCAGCCGAGCCGCTGGGCGAGCATCAGCGAGTCATCACCGAGGCGCAGCGCATACTCGACGACGTCGGCGCTCGGCTTCAGGTCTGCCGCGGCAATGTCCTCTGGGCGCAGCGCGTTGCCCGGCGTGATGCGGGTGGCGCTGGCATTGGATTCGCTCACAGGTGCTTCACCCCATCGCTCTTCGTGTAGTACGTGGCGTGCCGGTAATCCTTGCCCTGCGGGGATTCGAAGAATTGTCCCTTGGCATCCGGGTCGCTGGTGATGATCGACGACGCCGGCACCACCCACAGACTGACGCCCTCGTTGCGCCGGGTGTATAGGTCCCGTGCGTTCCGGACCGCCATCTCGGCGTCGGGCGCGTGTAGCGAGCCCGCGTGCACATGGGATAGACCGCGGGAGGACCTAACGAAGACCTCCCATAGCGGCCAGGGCTGGCGCTTCTCGGGAGCTACCGGGGCTGGTGCTGTGGAGCCGTCGTCGCCAGTGGTTGAACCGCCGGTCATCTAGGCCGCCTTCTGCTGTGCTGCTGCTGTGGCCCGCTTGTCGGCGTAGGCTGCCGCTGCTTCGCGCACCCAGGCACCGTCTTCGTGGGCTTCCCGACGGCGTTCCATCCGCTGGGCGTTGCAGGGCCCCCGGCCGGCGAGGACTTCCTTGAACTCGTCCCAGTCGAGTGGGGCGTGCTCCCACTGCTGGGTGTCTTCATTGAACCGGATCTGGTCATCGGGGAGGGTCAGGCCGAGCACCTTGACCTGCTCCACCATCATGCCGACAAAGCGTGAGCGTAGTTCGTCATTGGAGAACCGCTTGATGTTCCAGGCCATCGACTGCTTCGAGTTGGGCGAATCGTCGTCGGGAGGGCCGAACATCATCAGTGCGGGGGCATACCAGCGGTTGACGGCGTCCTGGGCCATTTCCTTCTGGGCTGGGGTGCCGTTGGCCAGTTCCAGCAGGATCTCGAAGCCCTGGCGCTGGTGGAAGGATTCCTCCTTGCAAATCCGCACCATGGCACGACCATAGGGCCCGTAGGAGGCCCGGCAGAGGGGCACCTGGTTGGCGATCGCGGCGCCGTCGACCAGCCAGCCGATAGCACCCATGTCAGCCCAGGTGACGGCGGGGTAGTTGAAGATGCTTGAGTAGCGGGCCTTACCGGCGATCAGGTCCTCGGTCATCTTGTCCCGTGGCGTGCCAAGGGTTTCGGCCGCCGAGTAGAGGTACAGGCCGTGGCCTGCCTCGTCCTGGACCTTGGCCATGAGGATGGCCTTGCGCTTGAGGGAGGGAGCGCGGGAGATCCAATTGGCCTCGGGCTGCATGCCAATGATCTCGGAGTGGGCGTGCTGGGAAATCTGACGCGCGAGGGTCTTCCGGTAAGCCTCGGGCATCCAGTCGCGGGGCTCGATCCGGGAGTCCTCGCTGATCAGCCGATCGAACTGTTCCCGGCCGGCCTGCTCGTCCGGGGTCTCGGACGGCATCTGGTCAACTGCTGGCGCTGTTGCCATGGTGGTCACCTCACTGTGAGCGTCGAAAGTACGCGAAGTCGGCCGCAGATTAATTACCGACCGTTCGTTCAGGATATCGGCAGGGTGGCCGGACCGTCAACCATCACCCCTCCCCCCGTGCAGGTTCCCCCAGGTACTGCCGCTGCAGCTGCAGAACCGCGGCGTGTTCGACTGCGACACGCACTTTCCCACCGAGAAGGTGGGGAATGCTGCACGTGGTTCACTAGGTAGACAGGCTGACTAGTTAGTGCAACTATGTAGTCATGAACGACAAGCAATGGCCCAGCGAGTGGATGCGCGGGGCCCTGGGGATGAGCGTCCTCAAGGTGCTCGACGCCGGGCCCACCTACGGGTACGCGATTGCCACCGCCCTGGAGGCAGCAGGACTCGGCTCGATCAAGGGCGGCACCCTGTATCCGCTCCTCACCCGGTTTGAAGCAGCCCACCTGGTCACCACCGAGTGGAGAGCGGGCGACGGCGGCCCCGGCCGTAAGTACTTCTCCCTCACCGATGCTGGCAGAGCCGAGCTCGCTCGGCAGACCGCCGAGTGGCGTGCCTTCACCACCCAGACACTGACCCACCTGAACGGAGACACCCAGTGAAAGACACCAAGAAAGACCAGCAGTGGCTGGACAGTTTCACCCTGGAACTCGCACATCGCGGAGTCAGCGGTAGGGATATCGGAGACGCCAAGGCATCGGTTGAATCCCATCTCGCCGATAGTGGTGAGGCGGCTGAGGAGGCGTTCGGAGATCCTGAAGCCTATGCGCAGGCACTGGAATTCCGCGCGACACCTGAGTCAGGCATCCCCCGGGCGCTCCTGCCTTCACTGCTGGGAATTCTCGGGCTGATGTACTACCTGCCAGCCATCGGGCCCGCGGTACAGGGCCAGCCGGTGAGTTTCACCGGAACCGAGTTTGCACTCTTCGTGGTCCTTGGTCTGTCGATGCTCCTCGTCGTGAAGAATATTTTCCGGCTGGTGAAACGGTGGTGGATCCTGCTGGCCATCTGGGCTGCCGTGGTGGGCATTGGGGTGCTCGCGTCGCTGTTGCCGCTGCTACTCGATCTTCCAGAGTTGGAAGCCAATTCAGCGATTGTCGCAACAGTGTCAGGGGTCCTGATCATCGGCGCCGGATTCTGGACCCGTGCGGAAATCGCCAACAGCGACAACCTGGTCACACCACCCAACGCCACACAAACCGAGGACACGAACGGTGCCGTAGAACGGGTCATGGTCGCCCTTGCACCCTGGCTCATCACCGGCGGTGCAGCCATCTTCACCGCCGGCGCTTTCCTGGCCGCCTGACCCACCAACTCCCGCACTCCCTCGAACGAAAGGCACCTCATGAAATCGACCACCGAGCACCAGAAGTGGCTTGACGAGTTCATCCTCGAACTCCGCGTCAGGGACGTTCCCGGTGAGCTGATCGGCGACGCCGTCTCCACTGTCGAAGCTCACCTCAGGGACACCGGTGAACAGCCAGCCGACGCCTTCGGATCACCCGGCGATTACGCGGAGAACCTCGATCTGCCCGGACGTCGGGCGCCCCGCGGGCAAACCTGGATCCTCAGCGAGGTTGCCCTCGCCGCGTTCACCGTCCTGGCCTTCGCGGTGGTCGCCCTTTTTACCGGCTCGGAGTTCGAGGTCACCGGCCTACTCCTGGCCCTGATTCTTGCCAATGCGGTCACCGGCGCAGTGGTGATCATGAATCTGGACGCGATTGCCCGCTCCTGGTCTCTCTGGCAGGGCGGCCTGCTGGGCATGGCGATTGCCGTGACCTATGCGCTCGTCATCGGACTCACCCCGGATCCGGTTCTCCTGACGCTGCCAACCATCCCGGTTGTTGTTGTGACGGGCCTCGTGTCGGCCGGCTTCATCTGGCATGCAGTGAGAGGAGCCGACCCGGTCACCAAGCCCGTGGCTCTTTGACACCCCGCCTCGGCGTGCAAGTCTCCCCAGGTACCGACGCCGTCGTCGGCCATTGACCGGCGCGTCGTGGCCCGCCACGCGGTGTGGGCCGCAGAACCTGGGGAAACCTGCACGCCGGAGTCTCTGGCAGGATGGTTTCCATGACTGCAGAGACGCACTTCCCCGCCCCGCCCGTCGCCAAAAAGGTCCCGACGGAACGCACCCACCACTCGGATACCTTCGTGGACGAGTACGAGTGGCTGCGGGAAAAGGAAAGCCCTGAGGTTCTCGCCCACCTCACGGCCGAGAACGAGTACACCGACGCCGTGACCGCCGGCCAGGAACAGCTCCGGCAGGACATCTTCACCGAGATCAAGAACCGGACGCAGGAGACTGACCTGTCGGTGCCGTCCCGCAAGAAGGGCTGGTGGTACTACGCCCGCACCGAGGAGGGCAAGCAGTACGCCATCAACTGCCGGGTGGCCGCTACTGACACCGGTGATCTGGCCACCGACTGGACGCCACCAGAGATTCTCCCCGGCACACCGATCGAGGGCGAACAGGTCATGCTGGACGGAAACGCGGAAGCCGAGGGGAAGCCCTTCTTCTCCCTCGGCGGACTGGCGGTGACCGAGGACGGGAACCTCCTGGCCTACTGCGAAGACAACGCCGGCGACGAACGTTTCACTCTGCGGATCAAGGACCTACGGACCGGCGAGTTACTTCCCGATGTGGTGCCGAACATCTTCTATGGGCTGGCCTTCTCCCCCGACGGCACCCAGGTGTTCTACACGGTGGTCGACGATTCCTGGCGCCCGTACCAGGTCAGGTCCCACACACTCGGCGCCCCCGTGGAGCAGGACTCGGTGGTGTACCAGGAGGACGACGTCGCCATGTGGACCGGCTTCGACCTGTCAGCCGACCGGACCCAGCTGCTCATCGGGATCGGCTGCTCCGAGTTCAGCGAATACCGTGTGCTGGACCTGACCAACCAGTCAGCCGGCCTGCTCACCCTGATTCCGCGCAGCGAAAAGGTCCTCTACGAAGCCGATCCGGTGACGGTCGACGGCGAGCGCCACTATGTGCTGACCCACAACCGGAATGCCAAGAACTCGATGGTCAGCCTCGCCGCCGAATCCGAGTTCGCTAAGCCACTCACCGACCAGCGATGGAACACGGTGGTGGCGCACGACGACGCGGTCCGGGTGGGCGGGGTCGCCGTCACCTCCTCCCACCTGATCGTCTCGGTCCGCAAGGACACGATCGAACGTGTCCAGGTACTTCCGCTCGCGGGGCTCGGCACGGCTGGCCAGCCCGCCGCCGAGGAGCCGGCGTTCGATGAAGAGCTCTTCACCTGTCACCTCGCCGACGCCGAGTTCGATTCGCCCATCATCAGGCTCTCCTACACCTCCTTCTTCACTCCCCCACGGGTCTACGACTATGTCCTCGACACCGGGAGCCTGCTGCTGCGCAAGGAGACCGAGGTGCGTGGCGGCTACCGTCCGGAGGATTACACGGCGGAGCGGCAGTGGGCCACAGCTGCTGATGGCACGCTGATCCCCCTGTCGGTCCTGCGACGGACCGACCTCGCCGACGACGGCGCCAACCCGGCGCTGGTCTATGCCTACGGCAGCTATGAGATCAGCATGGACCCGGGCTTCTCGATCGCCCGGCTGTCGCTGCTGGACCGTGGGGTCGTTTTTGTGGTGGCGCATATCCGGGGCGGCGGAGAAATGGGCCGCACCTGGTACGAGGGCGGCAAAAAGCTCAACAAGAAGAACACGTTCACCGACTTCGTCGATGCGACCCGGCATGTGGCGGCGTCGCCCTATGTCGATGCAACCAGGATCGCCGCAATGGGCGGATCCGCTGGTGGGCTGCTGATGGGCGCGATCACCAACCTGGCCCCCGACCTGTACCGGGCGGTGGTAGCCCAGGTGCCGTTCGTCGACGCGCTGACCACCATCCTCGACCCTGAGTTGCCGCTCTCGGCACTGGAGTGGGAGGAGTGGGGCAACCCGATCACGGACCACGCGGTGTATCAGTACATGAAGGAGTACACCCCCTACGAGAACATCAAGGCGACCCGGTACCCGCGGATCGCGGCGGTGACGAGCTTTAACGACACCCGGGTGCTCTATGTGGAGCCCGCCAAATGGGTGGCCAAGCTCCGCGAGACCACCACCGGCAGCGAGCCGATTGTGCTCAAGACCGAGATGGACGGTGGGCACGGCGGGGCCAGCGGACGGTATGAGCGGTGGAAGGATGTCGCCTGGGACTACGCCTTCGTGGCGGCGGCCCTTGGCGCCGAGGAGCTCCGAACCACCAGTTCCGCCGGGTAGACCACCGGGTCGGGGTGGGTGCCGGGAGCCTCAATCTCCTCGAGCAGCATGGCACCGGCCTTCGTTGCCATCTCCACCATGGGCTGGGTGATGGTGCTCAGCGCAGGCGACGCCAGGGCCGCGATGCTGTGGTTGTCATACCCCACCACGGCGACGTCGTCGGGCACCCGCAGCCCACGGGACCGCAGGACCTCCAGCACCCCGACGGCCATCAGGTCCGACGCGGCGAAGATCGCGTCGGTGCCGGGGGCAGCGTCGAGCAACCGCCGCGTCGCCTCCGCCGCACCCACAGTGGTGAAGTCGGCGAACTCGACGGGGCTTGGCGCCGCCCCGGCATCGCGCAGCCCGTCCTGCCAGCCGCGAAGGCGGTCGACGGCGGCGGTCATGTCGGCGGGTCCGGCGATGGTGGCCGGGCGCCGGCTCCCCGCGGCCAGCAGATGCTGCGCTGCCTGGGTGCCACCACCATAGTTGTCGGTGTCGACGTACGTTAGCCCGTGCCGGCTCTGCCAGGGTCTGCCGATGAAGATGATGGGCAGCCCGCTCTCTGCGAGCGGCCCCACCCAGGTATCCCCCTGGTGGTGCGACACCACGATGGCCCCATCGACGTGCCCGCCCCGCAGGTAGCGCACGGTCCGGGCCGCATCGTCGCTCCGGGACATGAGCAGGACCAGCTGCACATCGGTTTCCCGCAGCGACTCGGTGACCCCGGTGATGACCATGGCGAAGAACGGGTCCATCATGACGCGCATGTCCGGTTCAGGAATGACCAGCGCTATCGACGCGGTCCGCCGGGTGACCAGCGACCGCGCCGCACGGTTGGGCGTGTAGGCGAGGGCGACGACGGCGGCGTCCACGGCTGCCTGCGCCTCCGGGCTCACCCGGCTGCCCCCGTTGATGGCACGCGACGCCGTCGACCGGGACACGCCGGCCGCTGCCGCCAGATCCTCTAGGGTGGGGCTGGATTTCGCTCCCGGCGGGTGGGCGAGTCCGGGACGCCCGGCCCGTGGTTGCTGATCATTCATCACCTAGAGAATACGACACGATGACCTGCCAGCGGGGCCTACCTGATGGCGGCCAGAGCGGTGTCCCCCGGGCCCGCCACCGCCTCCGCCGGGCCGGATCCCGCCTGTTGCACCGGGCCGGGGGTCCGCAGCGCGTTGGCTGCGGCGGCCCGGGCGTACCAGAGCGCGCTGGCCTTCGGGATGCGCTGCTGTGTGTCATAGTCCACCCGAACCAGACCGAAGCGCTGGTGATAGCCCCACGCCCATTCGAAGTTGTCCAGGAAGGACCAGGCGAGGTAGCCCCGCACGTCGGCGCCGTCGTCGATCGCTGCCCGGACCGCCCTCAGGTGACTGTCGAAGTAGGCCAGGCGGTCCTGGTCGTCAACGAACCCCGACCTGTCAGGAACGTCATCGTAGGCTGCACCGTTTTCGGTGATGTAGACGGGCATACCCGCCGGCCCGGTGTACTCCTCGTGGATGCGGACCAGCAGACGGCGCAGGCCGTCAGGCTGCACTTCCCAGCCCATCCCGGTAACCGGGAGGCCGCGCGGCACCGATCGCACCCCGTCAGCTGCGACATACGGTGACGCGACGGGTCGACCCTGTGGAGTGGGCCCGGCGTCGTCGACGGCGGGGTCGACCGACGTCGTCACCGCCTCACCGTGATAGTAATTCACGCCCAGCAGGTCAAGAGGCTCGGAGATGACAGCCAGGTCGCCGTCCTCGATGAACTCCTCCAGGCCAAGGTGGCGGACGTCGTCGAGCACGTCCTGAGGGTACTGGCCCCTGAACACTGGATCGAGGAAGATCCGGTTGAACTGGCCGTCGATGCGGCGGGCGGCGTCGACGTCGGCGTCGCTGCCCGGATCGACCGGATCCGGGACAGTGAGGTTCAGCGTCAGCCCCAGCTGCACTCCCGGGTCACGCCGGCGCAGCTCCTGCGCCGCCAGCCCGTGGCCCAGGAGCAGGTGGTGCGCTGCGGCGAGCGCGGCGCGGGGGTCCTGCCTGCCCGGCGCGTGAATCCCCGCTGCATACCCGAGGAAGGCTGAACACCACGGCTCGTTCAGGGTGGTCCAGATCCGGACCCGGTCCCCCAGCGCCTCATGCATCACGGCTGCGTACTCAGCGAACCGGTAGGCGGT
This sequence comes from Arthrobacter flavus, assembly GCF_039526005.1. Taxonomy (NCBI): domain Bacteria; kingdom Bacillati; phylum Actinomycetota; class Actinomycetes; order Micrococcales; family Micrococcaceae; genus Arthrobacter; species Arthrobacter flavus. The sequence goes on from NZ_BAAAIJ010000047.1 coordinate 196,948, forward strand.
GTCCCGGTTGGCCCAGCCGCCCTGGTCCTCCAGCGCCTGCGGCAGGTCCCAGTGGTAGAGGGTCAGCCAGGGTTTGATACCCGCGGCGACCAGCTGATCCACCAGGCGGGAGTAGAACCTGATGCCCTCGACGTTCGGCGTCATACCGTCCGGCATGCACCGGGCCCACGAAGTGGAAAAGCGGTAAGCCTGCAGGTTGAGCTGTTTCATCAGCGCCACGTCGTCGGCTGAGCGGTGGTAGTGGTCGCAGGCGATGTCACCGTTGTGCGCATCGGCAACCGCTCCGGGCTCCCGGGAGAACACGTCCCAAATGGAATCCTTCCGGCCATCCTCGTGGGCTGCCCCTTCAATCTGGTAGGCCGCCGTGGCCGCGCCCCAGAGGAATCCCTCCGGAAAGGTGATGTCTGTGTTGGTCATCCTTTGACTGCTCCTTGCATGATTCCTGAAACGAGTTGGCGTCCTGCGATAACGAATACCAGCAGGAGAGGGATAGTGGAAAGCACTGCACCGGCGAGAACCACCGAGTAGTCGACGAAGTGGGCTGCCTGGAGCAACTGCAGTGCCACCGGAAGGGTGGGGTTACTGGGGTCGAGCACAATGAAGGGCCAGAAAAAGTTGGTCCAGGTGGCCATGAAGGTGAAGAGGGCCAGCATGGCGGCGGCCGGTCGAGCGGCGGGGAGCCCCACGTGCCAGAACGCCCTGATCATTGATGCACCGTCGACCCGCACCGCCTCGATCAGCTCATCGGGCAGGGCATCCCGGATGTACTGGGTCATCCAGAACACTCCGAACGCCGTCACGAGGGCCGGGATGATCACCGCCCACAGGGACCCGGTCCAGCCAAACCGTGACATCACGATGAACAGGGGCACCACGCCGAGCTGGGTGGGGACCGCCATGGTGGCGATCACAAACACCAGCAACCACTTGCTGCCCTTGAACTTCAGTTTGGCGAAGGCGAACCCGGCCAGCGTAGAGAAAAAGACCACCGAGAACGCGGTCACGCTGGAGACCAGCAACGAGTTGCCGAGCGCTGTCCAGAAGGGAATGCTGTCCAACACCTGCGCCGCGTTGGCCAGGAAGTTACCGCCCGGCAGCAGGGGGATCCCGCGGGACAACACAGTACTGTCGTGGCTGCCGACCAGGAAAGACCAGTAGAGCGGGAACAGCGAGCCCAGCAGGACGGCGCCGAGGAACCCGTAGGTGAGGAATCCGGGGCGGCGCCCGGTTCCGCCCGGTCCTTTCCGACGACGACGGTCGCCCCGGCGGGACGCAGCGCGTGCTGCACCTTTTCCTGCCGTCTGTGCGGTCAAGGGGATGGAGCTCACTTGGTGCCTCCCTGGTTGGCGATGCGCCGGGTGATGAAAAAGTTCAGGACTGCAATCAACACGATGATCAGGAACAGCAGCCAGGCGACTGCCGAAGCGCGCCCGAAGTTGCGTTGGCCCCACCCGAGTTCCCAGATGTACATCGTGAGGGTCTGCCATTGCCGGTCGGCTCCACCCAACCCGTACTGGTCGAATACCCGCGGCTCGTCGAAGATCTGAAGTCCGCCGATGGTCGAGGTGATCACCACGAAGATGACTGTGGGCCTCAGCATCGGCACGGTGAGCGAGAAGAACTGGCGGAGCCGGCCCGCCCCGTCGATGGCCGCCGACTCGTAGATGTCCCGCGGAATGGCCTGCATGGCCGCCAGGAAGATCAGCGTGTTATAGCCAATCCAGCGGAAGTTCACCATGGTGGCGATGGCCATGTGGCTGGCGGTCGGATCGGAGTGCCAGCGCACCCCCTCGAAGCCGAGGGACCTGAGAATCTCATTGACCAGGCCGAACTGGTCGGCGAACAGGTTGTTGAAGATCAGCCCCACGGCCACCGGTGCGACGACGAATGGAACCAGCACCCCCATGCGCCAGAAGGTTTTCGCCCGCAGGTTCGCGTCGAGGAAGGCGGCGATGACGATTGCCGCCACGACCTGTGGCACTGAGGAGAGCAGGAAGATACTGAACGTGTTGCCCACGGCGTTCCAGAAGAACGGCTGGGACAGGATGAACGTGTAGTTCTCGAATCCGGCGAACTCCCCCTGTCCGCCGATCAGGTTCCAGTTGTGGATGGAAACCCAGGCCGTGTATCCCAGGGGGAACAGGCCGGTGATGGCGAACAGGAGGAAGAACGGCGAGATGTAGAGGTACGGGGAGAACTTCACGTCCCAGCGGGAAAGCCGGTGGGAGAAAGTGATCCGACGGACCTTCCTGGACGACGACGGCGGGCGCCGGGGTGGGGCTGGTTTCAGCGCCCGGTCGGTGACGGCCATGGTGTCAGAGCGCGTTGACCGCGGTGACGAACTTGTCCCAGGAGGAGGCGACGTCGTCGGTCTGGTCGACATCGACACGGGTCAGGGCCTGCTGCATCGCATCGTTGATGGGGAAGTACTTCGGCCCCTTGAAGGGGGTGATGTCCACGGCCAGCGCCCGTTCGGCGAGGATTTCACCGGTCGGTGCGTCGTTGAAGAACTCGTTGGTCGCCCCGAGCAGGTCGGTGCTTTCCAGTGCGTCGACCTGGCTGGGGAAGGTGCCCTTCGCGTTGAATGCCTTGATCTGCTGTTCGGGTGCGGTGAGCCAGTCGGCGAGCTTCTTGGCTTCGGCCTGATTTTCGCCCTGCACGGGGACCGTCAGGTAGGACCCGCCCCAGTTGCCGCCACCGCCGGGGAAGACATTGGCGATGTCCCATCCTTCGACGCCTTCGGCGTTGCCCTCAATGACACCGAGCATCCAGCCGGGGCACAGCATGGTGGCAAACGCATCGGACTGGAATCCCGCCGTCCAGTCTTCGCTCCACTGGCCCAGATGGGCGGAAAGGTTGTCATCCACCGAGGCAGCGACCACGGTCTCATAGATTTCCTTGACCTCGGCGTTATCGGCGGCGATGACCGTGCCGTCCTCATTTTCGTAGGCATTCTCGACCTGGTTGATCATGCCCTGGTAGGTGGCTCCGGCTGAGTCGAACCAGGCTACTCCGTCGCTGGCGGCGACGAAGTCACGGCCCGCCTCAAAGTAGCTGTCCCAGGTGCCGCCCAGTAGCGCAGCGACTTCGTCCCGGTCGGTGGGCAGGCCAGCTTCCTCAAAGAGGTCGGCCCGGTAGCAGACACCCTGGGGGCCCACATCGGTGCCGTAGCCGATCAGTTGACCATCCGGGGTGGTGGCGGCCTCGGTCTTCCAGTCCAGCCAGCGGCCGTCGACCGCGGGGTCGGCGAGGTCAGCGAACTGGTCGGGGTATTCCATCAGCTCCGCCAGCCAATCAACCTCGATCGCTTCGATGTCGGAGAGTCCCGAACCTGCGGCGAGCCGGGTGGTGAGGTTGTCGCGGGCCTCGTTGGAGGTAGCGGCCTTTTTGTGTTCGATGGTCACGTTGTCGTTGAGTTCTTCGTATTCGGTGAAGAGGTCTTCGTACCCGAACTCGTTGAAGGTGGCAACGGTGAGGGTGACGTCTGACTCGCCGGTAGCGTCGTCGACATTGCCCGCCGGGGCTGAAGTGGAACCGCAGGCTGAGACGGCGAGGGCTAGGCAAACTGCGCTGGCTGATAGCGCGGTGAATTTTGCTCGGTTGTGCACGGGGTGACTCCTTTGTCGGGTGATGACCTGAATCGTCATGGGAGCGCTCTCACGCTCTGGAATCATCTTTGGGTGACCTGCGTCTCATGTCAAGTGGGAGCGCTTCCACTCACCTCAAATGGGGCTACTCCTCCACTATCGCGCCTAGTCAGGGGGCCGCGGTACGGACGGTCGTGATGCAATCGTTATCTCCGGCATCACCGCTGCAGACCTCCGGGAAGGGCTTCGGTGCCGGACCATCGCTTGACACCGCGCCGCCTGCCGGTATTACCTAAGTGAATTACCTAATGACCATTCGGTCACTAATAACCCGACCGGCCAGTCAACCGGTCAAAAACAGTGAGGCTCCAATGGCGGACCCCGGCGCCCGACACACGCATCCTATCCTTGAGCAGGATCAGGCCTCCCGCTGGTTGGGGATCGACGTCGTCGACCTCGCCGATGGTCATGCGATCATTACCATGCGCCTGCGCCCTGACATGCTCAACGGGTTCGGAATCGCCCACGGCGGAATGGTGTTTTCCCTCGCGGACTCGGCCTTCGCCCTGGCCTGCAACCCGATCGGTGAAACGGACACCATTACCGTGGCCTCGGGCGCGGACGTCACCTTCCTGGCCTCCGCCCATCCTGGGGACCTGCTGACCGCCACCGCTAACCGGCGCGCCTCAGCCGGGCGGAGCGGCCTTTACGACATTTCCGTCTCGGCGGAAAACGAGAACGGCACCCGGGCGATTGCAGAGTTCCGTGGCCGCTCCCGGACCATCCCCAACCCCCAGCTCGCCAAGCCCAGCAGCGCCACCACAGAAAAGAGCCTCCCATGACCAGTACGGCACTTAAGGCCTCAGCTGCCGACCCCTCGACCCTCGACGCCGAGGAACTCATGTCGAGGGACCAGATCGAGTCCCTGCAGCTGGCCAGGCTCCAGCACACGGTGAGCTATGCCTACGACAGGGTCCAGTTGTACCGGGACAAGTTCGATGCGGCGGGGGTCCACCCAACGGATCTGAAAGAACTCAGCGATTTATCGATCTTCCCCTACACCACCAAGGAGGACCTGAGGCGTACCTACCCGTTCGGGATGTTCGCCGTCCCGCAGGCCCAGGTGGCACGCATCCACGCATCGTCGGGCACCACGGGGCGACCCACAGTGGTCGGCTACACCGCGGGAGATCTGGACCGCTGGGCCACCCTCGTGGCTCGCTCTCTGAGGGCATCAGGGGTCAAGAAGGGTGACAAGGTGCACAACGCCTACGGTTACGGGCTCTTCACCGGCGGCCTCGGCGCCCACTTTGGCGCCGAAAAACTCGGGTGCACAGTCATCCCGATTTCGGGAGGACAGACCGAACGCCAGGTTCAGCTCATCAACGACTTCGAACCCGACGCCATCCTGGCCACCCCCACCTATCTGCTCACCATCCTGGACGCGATGGCGGTCGCGGGGATCGACCCCGCCAGCACCTCGCTGAAGACCGCTGTGCTCGGCGCCGAGCCCTGGACCGAGGAGATGCGCCACGAGCTGGAGAGCCGGATGGGGTTCGATGCCTGCGACATCTACGGCCTGTCCGAGGTGATGGGCCCGGGCGTGGCCGGCGAATGCGTCGAGAGCAAAGACGGCTCCCACATCTGGGAAGACCATTTCCGGCCGGAAATCATCGACCCTTTCACTGACAAGGTGCTCGACGACGGCGAACACGGCGAGCTGGTCTTCACCTCCCTCACCAAGGAGGCGCTGCCCATCATCAGGTACCGCACCCACGACCTGACCCGGCTGCTGCCCGGCACCGCACGACCCGGGATGCGCCGGATGGGTCGCATTACCGGACGCAGCGACGACATGATCATCCTCCGCGGAGTGAACCTTTTCCCCACCCAGATCGAGGAAATTGCCCTCCGCATCCCGGCACTCAGTCCGCACTTCCAGCTGGAAATCACGCGGCCTGAGGGCCAGCGGATGGATGCGATGACGGTCAAGATCGAGCCGCGTGAGGGAGTGTCGGCGCACGACGCCGAAACCGCTGCCAGCACCCTCAGCGAACAGATCAAGATCCACATCGGGTCCAGCTGCGCCGTCACCATCGCCGAACCCGGGACGCTCGCACGGTCCAGCGGCAAGCTCCGGCGGATCTACGACCTGCGGCCCAAGGCCGGCGCCTGATGCCAGCCGCTCCCCCGGCAGCCACCCGGCGCGGCCGACCCGGCTATGACCAGCAGGCTGTCCTGACCATCGCCGTCGACGTGTTCAACCGGCACGGTTACGAAGCCACGTCGATGGGCGTCCTCGCCGAGAACCTGGGGATCAGCAAGTCAGCCATTTACCACCACGTCCCCTCCAAAGGGGACCTGCTCCGCCTGGCCCTGGATCATGCGCTGGACGGGCTGGAGGCGGTGCTGACCGATCCGGCAGCGATGTCGGGTAAGGCCGACGCCCGGCTGGAGTTCGTCCTGCGGGGCACCATCGCCGTCCTGATCGAGAGGCTGCCCTTCGTGACGCTGCTGCTGCGGCTGCGCGGGAACACCGAGGTGGAGCGCGGCGCTCTCGAACGCCGTCGTACCTTTGACCGCCAGGTGGCGGCGCTCGTCGACGCGGCACGGTCCGAAGGTTCGCTGCGGTCCGATATCGACCCGCGCACCACCACCCGTCTGTTGTTCGGCACGATCAACTCGATTGTCGAGTGGTACAAACCCGGCGGTGCGGTGTCGCCGGAGAAGCTGGCCGACGACGTCATCACCATGGTCTTCGACGGACTCCACAGCACCTAGAACCTCCTGAGCCGCCCCCGGCGTCGCCACCGAGACCCCAGAAAAGTGCTTCCCCCGCAAACTCGCTGTTGGGCAACCGCTAACCTGCGGCGCCGCCACTTTTCCTGACGCGGCACGGCGAGTTTTCGGCGTGTTTGCGGAGGGGAAGGACCGCGGGGAAAGGGGGCGCCCGATCGGGCGAGCTACTTCTCGACGAGGGTCAGAACGTCATAGGTCGCGACAATCTCGTCGTTCTGGTTGTGCAGCACAGCATCCCAGGCCACCTCGCCGTATTCTTCGTCCTCGCGCGGGGTGATCCGCTTGGCCGTCAGGGTGACCCGGATAGAGTCCCCCGCAGCGACCGGGGTGATGAACCGCAGGTTCTCCAGCCCGTAGTTGGCGAGCACCGGCCCCGGAGCGGGGTCAACGAACAATCCTGCGCCCCAGGACAACAGCAGGTAGCCGTGTGCCACGATGCCCGGGAAGAACGGGTTCGCGGCTGAGGCTTCCTCGTTGGTGTGGGCGTAGAAGGTGTCCCCGGTGGTGCTGGCGAACGCGGTGATGTCCTCAAGGGTGACCTGTCGCAGGTCCGAGCGGACGGCATCACCGATCTGCAGGGTCGCCAGGTTCTTGCGGAACGGGTGGGCGTCATCAAACCGCTGGTCGGCACCGGTGTGCCAGACTCCGGTGACCGCGGTGAGCATGTTCGGCGAACCCTGGATGGCCGTGCGCTGCATGTGGTGCAGTACCGAGCGGATGCCGCCGAGTTCCTCGCCACCGCCCGCGCGGCCCGGACCGCCGTGGACCAGGTGAGGCACGGGCGAGCCGTGCCCGGTGGAGCTGCGGGCGTCTTCCCGGTTGAGCATCAACACGCGCCCGTGGTGGGCCGCGATGCCGAGAACCAGTTCGCGGGCCACCTCGGGGTCGTTGGTGCAGACCGTCGCCACGAGCGACCCGGCGCCCAGGGCGGCGAGCCGCACGGCGTGCGCGGCGTCGTCGTACCCGATCACCGAAGCGACCGGGCCGAACGCCTCAATCGTATGTAGCTCGATCGCCTCGGCGTTCTCCCAAGTGAGTAGCACCGGGGACATGAAGGCGCCGTCGGCGACGGTGTCCACCGTGCCATCGGCGCGGGTGACGCGGGGCGCGTCGAGGGAGCCGTAGGCGAGCTCCCCGCCCGCGGCGATCATGGTTTCGACGGCGGAGCGGACATCCCTGAGTTGGTCCAGGGAGGCCAGTGCACCCATCGTGACGCCCTCGGCACGCGGGTCGCCAAGCACGATCCGCTGCTCAATGCGTTCCCTCGCCGCGGCGACGACGTCGTTCACCAGCGCCTTGGGCACGATGGTGCGGCGAATGCTCGTACACTTCTGCCCGGCCTTCACGGTGATCTCGGTGACGAGGGATTTCACGAACGCGTCAAATTCGGGGGTGCCCGGGACTGCGTCCTCGCCAAGGATGGCAGCGTTGAGCGAGTCGGTCTCGGAGGTGAAGCGGACGCCGCCATGCACCACGTTGTCGTGCGACTTCAGCTTGTTGGCGGTCGACGCCGACCCCGTGAACGAGACCAGATCCCGGTAGTCCAGGTAGTCGAGCAGGTCCCGGGCAGATCCGGAGATCAGCTGCAGCGCGCCCTGCGGGAGGATGTTGGACTCGATGATGAACTTCACGACGGCGGCGGTCAGGTACCCGGTTGGTGTCGCCGGCTTCACGATGGTGGGAACTCCGGCCAGGAAGGCCGGGGCCAGCTTCTCGAGCATGCCCCAGACCGGGAAGTTGAAGGCGTTGATCTGCACGGCCGCGCCCGGGATGCGCGTGTAGATGTGTTCACCGAGGAAGGAGCCATCCTTCGACAGGGTTTCCGGCGGCCCATCCACCACAACATTGGAGTTGGGCAGCTCGCGGCGGCCCTTCGATCCGAACGTGAAGAGCACCCCGATTCCGCCGTCGATATCGACCATGGAATCGATTTTCGTGGCACCGGTCCGGGCCGACAGTTCATACAGGGAGGTGCGCTGGTCGTTGAGGAACTGGGCCAGCGCCTTGAGCTTCAGCGCGCGCTGGTGGAAGGTGAACTCGCCGAGGGCCTGCTGCCCGGTGGTCCTGGCATAGTCGACGACTCGGGCGACGTCGAGCCCCTCGGTGCTGACCACCGCCAGCGTCTCGCCGGTGCTCGCGTCCCGGACTTCGGCGCTGTTGCGTTCCGTCAGGGACGTAGCGTCTGGCGTCCACCAGGCATCCTCGATGAAGCTGGGGACTGTCTGCACACGTACGGCTGTTGAAGTCATCGTCGACTTGCCTTTCACCTGGGGGTGGCGGCGCCCGCCCTCGTGGAGGAGGATAACTGAACGGGCGTTCGGTAATATGTCCAGCGTACATTAACTGGCCTTTCCACATCCCTCAAAGGAGCCCTCCGGTGACTCACCAGACCTGGCAGATCCAGCTCGGCGAACTCGACGAGAAGATGGGCGTGAAAATCCTCGAGCAGTCGGTTGAACGGGTCGTCGCCACCATGCCGGTGGCAGGCAACCGGCAGTCCTTCGGGCTCCTGCACGGTGGCGCGTCGCTCGCCGTCGGCGAGGCAGTGGGGTCGTGGGCGGCAGTCATTCATGCCAGCACCATGGGGAAAACTGCTGTCGGCGTGGATGTGTCGGCCACCCATCACAAGTCCGCCCGTGAAGGGTTGGTCACCATCACCGCCACCCCCATCCATCTGGGTGGCACCCTCACCACCCACGAGGTGGTGCTGACCAACGACGACGGAGCCCGCTTGTGTAGCCTGCGGATCACCAACCTGATCATCGACCGCCGCTAAGTCATCGGCTAGCGGTCCTTCGCCAGCCGGTAGGTGAGTCCCGCCAACACCTGCGGCCACTCGGACGCAATGATCGAGAACACGACGGTGTCCCGCAGGCTGCCGTCGGGGCCCCACCGGTGGGCGCGCAACACCCCGTCCTGCTTGGCCCCCAACCGGGCGATCGCCTCCCTCGACTGGTGGTTCATCCAATGGGTCCGGAATTCGACGGCGGTGCACCCGATCTGTTCGAAGGCGTGGGCCAGGAGCAGCAACTTGCTTTCCGGGTTGGTTCCGGTGCCCTGGACGGAGGCGCGGTTCCAGGTGTAGCCGATCTCGACCCGCGGCGTATCGGCGTCGATATTGCAGTAGGTGGTCATGCCCAGGACCTCGCCGGTGTCGTTCCGGCGGAGGGTGAAGGGCAGCATGGCCCCCTTCGCCTGCAGTGCCAGTCGCCGGTCGATCTCCGCTGCCATTGAATCAGGAGTGGGCACCGAGGTGTACCAGAGATTCCACAGCTCGCCGTCCCGGACGGCGTCAACCAGGCCGTCATGATGCTCAGTCGAGAGCGGCTCAAGGGTGATGGTCGGGCCAGCAAGCGTTACGGGCAGCAGTGCGGTCATGGGCCCATTCAACCACGCGGGTTGTCCTGTTGCGGGCTGATTCTGACGGACAGGCTAGCCGGTCAGCCGGGACCGTAACGCTGTCAGTTCCGCGGCGGTGAGGCCAGCCTCCAGCAGGTACCGCTCGGCGTCGAAGACCTGCAGCAGTTCCCTCAGATGCGCTACCAACCGGTCCAGACGCTCCACCAGTTCGGTTTCGGACAGGGGGGTCTCCCGAGGGGTCTCCTGCGTCAAGTGGAACTCGTTGATCCCCCGGACACCCCTGGCATAGTCCTGAACGATCTCGTCGGTGGGCACTCCCGCGGCTGACAGCATCACCGTCATCACGAGGCCGGTACGATCGCGGCCAGCTGAACAGTGGACCACCACCCCGCCGTCGGGCGCGTCGATCACCGCCCGCACCACCGCAACGACCTTTTCCGGCCAGCGTCGCAGATTCTCCAGATAGTACTCCGGCGAGCTCAGATACGGGCCCACCAGCTCCATGAACTCGGCGTCGGACTGATCCTCGGTGGGGCGGTTGACGATCAGGAAACGGCCCAGCGCTTCATCGGCAACCGCCGGGTCGCTCTCCCGCCGACCATACTCCCCGGGATTCCGGAGGTCGACGACGGTACGGACGCCGTCGTCGTGCGCCTGCTGCCAGCCGTCAGCGGTCATCCACTCGTGGCGGCCCATCCGGTAGATCCGCCCCGGCTGGATGAGCCCGCCCAGTCCGCCGAGATCGCGGGCGTTGACCGCTCCGTCCCACCCGACGAGGCCTGGGTTGGCGGGGTCATTGGCCTGGTCTGGGAGCGAGGTCATGTCCACACCCTAACAAGTGGCGGGCCGACACTGGATCTTCCGGCCGCCCATATCCAGGAAGCCTCCGCAGGAGTACCTTGAATCCATGAAAGCTCCCCTTCGGTCCCTGTTGGGACGCGGCACCGCCGCCACACTCCTCGCGTTTGGACTGGTTGCCGGCGCCGTCGCCGGACCCACCTCCGCCACCACCCCCGACCGCCACCGGGTGCCCGCCGACTATGTTGCGCTGGGCGACTCCTATGCCGCAGGATTCGGCGCAGGATCCTATCTCAATGCCTGCGGACAATCACCGCTGGGACTTCCCGGTCTGCTCGACGAGCAGCGGGGAATCGAGCTGACCGTCAACGCCTCCTGCAGCGGGGCGAAGGCCTCAGCCGACCCTACCGATGCTGTGCCTGACCTTCCCGAGCAGCTGGAGCAACTCGTCGGTGCCGGGTTGATCGGAAAGGGCACCGATCTGGTCACGGTGTCCGCGGGAGGCAACGATCTCGATTTCGGGTCGGTGGTGGGTGCATGCGCCACTCAACCGCTCGCCGTCTGCGAGCAGGTGATTAACTCCCGCACCCTCCAGGCCCAGACCACGCTCACCGCCGCTCTGGATGAGCTGTACGGGGACCTCCGCGCCGCCGCACCGAAGGCGCGGATTGTGGTCACCGGCTACCCGCATCTGTTCTCGCCACGATCGGGCTCCGAAGTACTGCTCAGCACCGAGGCGCAACGGTTGTTCAATGACGGCACGGATGCGCTCAATCAGGTGATCCGGCACAATGCCAAAACCAACCGGCTGCAGTATGTGGACGTGGTGCAGAAGTTCAAGGGGCATGGCATCGGGACCAGGGACCCCTGGATCACCTACACCGGTTTCACCGCCATCGACGACCTGCACCCGAATGCCAGGGGGTATGAGCGGGGCTATTTCAAGGCGGTCCGCAGCACGGTCAACCTCTCCGTCCTGTGGCGCTGAACGGGACCGTCCATGATGGAAGCGGACTCGGGGAACCCGTCTAGCGGAGCGGTTCGTAGAACCGCCAGAATCCAGACTGAACCCGTACATTAGCCGCTCCAATTGATCTCCTGGTGCGGTGAAGGGTCCTCGCCGGCAGTGAGCGGGATCTTCATCGTCTTCAGGCCATGTCCCAGGAGGCTCTAGACAGACACTCCTCGGTCGCGGACGGCTTCGAACGGATCAAGAACGACCTGCTCGCCGAAACGGCTGAAGTACGCAAAGTGGTTGATCAATCGTCCGTTGAGGCGCTTGCACCCCGAAGGGCCCCACGCTGGTCTCGCTTCGATATCTTCGGGGCCGTCCTTCAGGGGTTGATCTTCTTCGCGGTGGCGGGCGCGGCTTTTTCCCTACTCCCGCCTAACCTGAGCCATGAGTGGCAGAGCGCCATAAAAATAGTTTCCCACCGTGGACAAATCTCCAGGAACGCGGCGGCCCATGCCAGCCGCACTACCGCCTGGCGGTGGCAGCTCGAACTCATCGCCGAGCCCGACTACGTTGCTATTTTTGGCGGTCGCGAGTACTGCCTTTGGCCTGATCCCCACCAGGCATAACCGCAACAGCGAGCTGGCGTCCGTGATTACATGGAGCACTGATTCGGGATATGCCGCTGTCGCTCTCATTATTCTCGCGCTCCTGCTTCCATCGGCCCGGATCAAGGGCCTCGCCGGTCAGCTGGCCGGGTTCAACCTGCTGCAGGTGGTGTTCATTGCCGTCAACCTGGTGTTAGGCAATTACCTTTCCGGCGTCCACGAGGATGCTGCCGAAGCGGACTGGGCCCCGTGGCTGGTTTCCAATCTGGTGGTTGCGGTAATGCTTATTGCTCTTGCTGCCAAAGGGTACGCCTCCGCCCGTCACTGGTAGCCGGAGAGGGGACGGAAAACGATGGAGGGCGACTATAGAGCAGCAATCCACGGGGCCAAACGGGAAGCCGTTCACCGCCTCGAAACCTTGCTCCGCCACCACCCCCAGGACCGGGTGGCGCTGGCAGCTGGAAGCGGCTGCCAGCCCCAGGTATCGGGCGCCCGAGACTCAGACGCTCAACGACTGACCCGACCTACTCAGCCCAGTCGAAGAAGCCTTTGCCCGATTTTCGGCCCAGCTCACCGCGGGCCACTTTGTCCCTGAGTAACTGGGGCGGAGCGAACCGCTCCCCCAGGGTCGACTCCAGGTATTCGGCAATGCCCAGGCGCACGTCGAGCCCCACCAGGTCGGTGGTCCGCAGCGGGCCTACCGGGTGTTTGTAGCCCAGCACCATCGCGGTGTCGATGTCCTCGGCCGAGGCGACGCCGTCCTCCACCATTCTCATCGCCTCCAGGGCAATCGCGACACCCAACCGCGAGCTCGCAAACCCGGGCGCGTCGTTGACCACCACCGGGGTTTTCCCGAGTTGCTCCACCCACCCGCGCGCTGCGACGGCCAGCTCATCCGATGTCTGCCGTGCCAGGACCACCTCAATGAGCGTTGAGGCGGGCACCGGGTTGAAGAAGTGAAGCCCGCAGAAGCGGTCGGGGCGCTGCAATCTCTCGGCCAGGTCACTGACGGACAGGGACGACGTGTTGGTCGCCAGCCATGCGGTGGGAGATAACCGTTCCTCGACAGCTGTCAGGGCGGTTACCTTCAGTTCGGCATCCTCAGGCACCGCCTCGACCACCAACCCGCAGGACTCGAACGCTGAGTAGTCAACTGAGACGGACACCCGCGCCGACAGGGTGTCGAGGGACTCAGCAGTTGTCCCGCGCTGCACGCTCTTGCGCAGCGCCTCGAGGACGCGTTGGAGGGCTGCCTCGGCGGCGTCGCCGTCGCGCTCGACGACGACGACCGTGGCACCCGCCGCGCAGAACGCGTGGGCGATGCCCGCCCCCATCCGACCGCCGCCCAGGACGCCGACGAGGTCAGGGATAGGAGCCATGTCAGGGGTTTCCGGCGCTGGTGTCATTTCTTCTTCCTGTCGAGGAATGCCTGCATCCGGTCGAACTTCGCCTCGGATTCGAACAGGATTCCCTGGGCCAACTGGTCGATGACCGGGTGGGCTTCGGGCGGGGCATGGAATACGGACTTGGTGATCCGGATGGCCAGGGGGTCCTGCCGTCCGATCCGGTCGGCGAGCGCGTTGGCGGCGGGGAGCAGGGCGTCTGGCTCGTGGATCTCGGTGATGAGCCGGGCGGCGAGCGCTTCCTCGGCGCCCAGAATCCGGCCAGCGAGCAGGATCTCCTTGGCGAGCGGCTCGCCGACGAGCTCGCGGAGCCGCCAGGTGGCGCCGGCCGCGGCGAGAATACCCAGACCAGTCTCGGGGTTGCCGATCTTCAGGCTGGGCGTACCGATCCTGAAATCGGCCGCGTAGGCAAGCTCGGCGCCTCCCCCAAGGGCGTACCCGTCGAGGGCCGCGATCACCGGCATGGGCAGCCGGGCGATCCGGGCGAACAGGGTGGAGTTGATGCCGGCGAGGGCATCGTCCCGGCGTCGCTCGCGCAGCTGGGCGATGTCCGCTCCCGAGGCGAAGACGCCGTTGCTCCCGGCGAGGATCAGGACGCGAGGCTGCTTCTCCAGGAGATCGCAGACAGCGTGGAGCTCATCGACCATGGTCTGGTCAATGGCGTTGCGGACCTCCGGCCGGTGCAGCTGGACGATAAGGCGGTCGCCGTCGTCGTTCACCTTCAGTGTGCTGAACCCGTCCATTAGACGCGCTCCAGCAGCATTGCGGTGCCCTGGCCGACGCCGACGCACATGGTCGCCAGCCCGATCGCTCGTCCCTCGCCACGTGCCTCGCGTTCGAGACGGCCCAGCAGGGTGATGGCGAGGCGGGACCCGGAAGAGCCGAGGGGATGTCCGAGGGCGATCGCGCCGCCATCCCGGTTCACCAGCTCCTCATCAAGGCCCAGCCGGCGGATGCAGGCGATGGACTGGGTCGCGAAGGCTTCGTTGAGTTCGACTGCAGTGAGGTCGCCGATGCCCAGTCCCGTGCGCTGGAGCACCTTCTGGGTGGCGGGGACCGGGCCGATGCCCATAATCGCCGGCGGCACGCCCGCCGATGCGCCGTCGAGGATGCGGGCGCGGGCTGCAAGTCCCAGCCGGTTGACCGCCGCTTCCGAAGCGACGACGACGGCGGAGGCGCCGTCGTTCAGGGAGCTGGAGTTGCCAGCTGTCACGACGCCGTCGCGCTTGACGACCGGGCGGAGGCCCGCGAGCACGTCAAGGGTCGTGTCGGCGCGAGGCCCTTCGTCGGTGTCGACGATGACCTCCCGCTTGCCCGCCCGGGTGGTCACCGCCACAATCTCGTCCCGGAAGTGGCCCGCTTCGATGGCGGCGAGCGCGCGCTGGTGGGACCGCAGAGCGAAGGCGTCGGCTTCGTCACGGGTGATCCCGTCGACCGACGCGAGCTCCTCGGCCGTCTCAGGCATGGAGTAGGTGGTCTTGTCCTGCGCCGCGAAGATCGGGTTGGTGAAGCGCCACCCAATAGAGGTGTCGAAGACGTCGCCCGGCTTAGCGAAGGCCTTGGCGGGCTTCTCCATCACCCACGGGGCACGGCTCATGGATTCCACGCCGCCCGCGACAACGATATCGGCCGCCCCGGACTTGATCATGTGGGACGCCATGATGATCGCTGACAGGCCCGACGCACAGAGCCGGTTAACGGTGATGCCGGGAACCGTCTCCGGCAAACCGGCGAGCAGCGACGCCATCCGGGCCACGTTGCGGTTCTCCTCACCGGCACCGTTGGCGTTGCCGAGAATCACCTCGTCGATTTCCCCGGGGTCAATTCCCGCACGGGCTACGGCTTCACGGATTGCCAGTGCCCCCAGGTCGTCGGGCCGGACTCCTGAAAGGACTCCGCCGTAGCGTCCTACCGGGGTGCGAACCCCGCCGACCAGAAATGCCTCGGCCATGCCTGCCTCCAGATTCATCATCGATGAGGTTAGTCCTCCGGGCAGCTCAATTACTGACCGTTCGTTCTATATTACAGACGTGCCCAAAAAGTGGCTCCCGTGCAGATGTGCTGCTGCGGCACGGCTTGGCTGCGGGTGCGGCACTTTCCTGAGGGACCAGGGCCTAGCGGGGCGACCCGGCCACCAGTCCCGCCTCCAGCCGCAACTCGCGTCCCGCGGGGAGGGTCGAGAACCACCGTCGCAGCTCGCGGTCGTGACTGGCGATCACCAGCGTCCCCCCGTAGCCGGCCAGGGCCTCCTCGAGTTCACCCACCAGGACCGGCGCCAGATGGTTCGTCGGCTCATCGAACAGGATCACGTCATAGCGCCCCACCAGCAGGCGGGCCAGCGCGAGCCTCCGGTATTGTCCGGCGGACAGGGATCCCACGGGGACCAAGAGGTCGGCCGTACGGAACAGGCCAAGGTTCAGTAGGCGATCCGCATGCTCCTCCAGATCCCCCACGAGCCCTGCGGCAAAGGCTGGCAGCAGGCGCATTGACGGTTTCCTGGGTGGACGCAGTTCCTGTGGAAGGTAGCCGAGGCGCCCGCGCTGGGCGAGGGTGCCCCGGTCCACGGGGCACACCCCGGCCATCACATCGAGCAGGGTGGTTTTGCCCGCGCCGTTGGGTCCGGTGACCAGGAGGTTATCCCCCGCCCGGACAGCCAGGGTCTCCACGGCGAGTCGGTCTGCCACTGCCGCCTCTTCCAGTTCCAGGACCGTCCCGCTGAGGGACTGGCCCCCGAACTGTGCAGAGAGTGTCAACGGCTTCGGTGGCCGGTCCACCGGGTGTTCCTGGAGCCGGCGCAGGCGCTCCAGGGCGTTGCGTTTTTGACTGGTGATGGCTTCCTGGACCGTTCCCTGCTTGAAGTCGTAGCCCATCTTGTCGCGGTCGCGGCGCCGTCCGTAACCCATCCGACCCTCCACCGCAGCGGCCTTGGCGCGTTCGGTTTCCTTGGCGTCCATCCACTGCTGGTACTCCTGTTCCCAGCGGCGTCGCTCGGCGGCTTTGGCCAGCAGATACCCGTTGTACCCGTCGCCGTAGCGGCGCAGCTCCCGCCGGTCGCCGTCGACCTCGATGATTGTCGTGGCGAAAGTGCGCAGGAACGAACGGTCGTGGGAGATGGCAACGACGGCGCCCCGGTGGGCGGCGAGCTCGCGTTCCAGCCAGGCCACGGCGTCGTCGTCGAGGTGGTTGGTCGGTTCGTCCAGCAGCAGGATGGCGGCGGGATCCGCGAGCAGGCAGGCCAGCGCCAGCCGTTCCTGTTCCCCTCCGGACAGCGTGTCGAGGGTGCGGTCCCGCTGCAGGCCACCCAGGCGGAGCTGGCTGAGTGCAGCGTCAACACGTGAATCAACGGCGTAGCCATCGTGCAGGTCGTAGGCGGACTGGGCTGCGCCATAACGCTCAAGTTCGTCGGAATCGGCGCCGGCCAGTGCCGCCTCCCGGGTCCGTAGCTCCGCCTCGATGGCGCGGATCCTGGCCAGCGCTGTATCGATGACTGTTTGCACCGTGTCGGTCGGCGCATGGTCGAGAGTCTGCGGCAGGTGGCCGACCGCCCCGTGCACTGAGACCTGCCCGCCGTCGGGGGTCTCCAGCCCGGCGATGAGCCGCAGGAGGGTGGACTTCCCGGCACCGTTTTCACCGACCACTGCTACCCGTTCGCCGCTGCCGATTCTCAGATTGACGTGATCCAGCAGCAGGCGATCGCCGTAACCATGGGACACCTCGGATAGCTCTATGTGTTCGCTCATGGGGGTTCCTCGCACTGTGGAAGGGGGCACCGGTGGGACGGCGTCATTGTCACGGCGCACGGTGGGCACCGACTGGACGGGCTGGGGCGGCTAATTCCAAATGCCCCCAGCGTGCCCCGGTACGGTAGGCCCGTCAACCCGCTGGTCTGACGGGGACTCCAGCTATCGGATCCAGTGTGACCACCCCAGGGGTTGTTGCCAGCTCTGCGAGGCCCTACCCTAGTCCCATCCCTCGGGGGCAGTGATGGAATCGGCACTTCAGGAACTCCTCTCCCGCAGGAGTGATGCCTGAGACAGCACTTTGCTTGACTACTGATGAGACTGGCGTTCCGGCCGGGAATTGCTCGCACCCTCCTAGGAGTTCACATGACCGACCCCGTTTCCAGCCTCCCCAGCCGAGTGTGGGCAGTTGCCACGAGCGACCCATCCCGGCGCGTGCTCACGTGTGCGGCCGCTGCCGCCCAGGTCCTCTTGCCAACGGTCTACGGTCCACGCTTCAACGGGGAGAACGCTCCACCCAACGTGATTCAACCGGCCCCTTACACCTTTGCCGTTTGGTTCCCCATCTTCGCCTCGTCCATCGCCTACGCGGTCCACCAGGCCCTCGGCCCGGCCCGGAACCTGGACATCTCGCGTGCAGTGGGCTGGCCTCTCGCCGGGGCGTTCGCCGCCACCGGTATCTGGGCGCCGCTCGTGCGCTCCGGCAAGTTCTGGAGCGCCCAGGGAGCGCTGGTCACAATCGCTGTGCTCGCAGGGTTGGGACGCCGCCGAATCGCTCAGGCAGAGCTGAAGGGCGATCTGACCACCGCAGAGGTGGCTGCGGCCGCCCCCGCAGCGGGAATGCTCGCGGCCTGGGGTCAGGCAGCCTGCGGAGTCAACCTGGCGGCCATGCTCGTCAGCAACGACGTTGTCCCCGCCGGGCCGAAAGCCGCCTCCGCGGGAGCAGCGCTCCTCGTGGGGCTCGGCGTGCTCGGCACCAGAGCTGCGGCCATGCCGGAACGCACCAGCGTCTCCTCCCGTTTCTACATCGGCACTCTCCTCTGGGCATTCGCCGGCGTGATCATTGGGCAACGCGGTCGTTCCCGGTCCGCAGTTGCAGTGGCGGCCGGAGCGACCGCCACTATATTGACCGTCACCGCACGCGATCGCTTGGAATCACGTTCAAGCTGACAACTGATTCGAATGACAAGGGTTGCGCGGGCAGCTGCAGGGACGGTGCCAGTGATGGTGTGTGATGTCCCGCGTGTCACGTCGTCGAGTGCTGGATAGCCTGGTCGGGGTCAAGCCCGGATAGGGGTGACTGATCCCTAGATCAGGGCGGTGGTGGCGAGGAGTTCCACCTTGATGTGGCTGCGGCGTCCCATTTCGACTCCTTGGGTGATCGTCAATCTGTCACCGGTTGTGGCACGGCCAAGCTTTGCAAGGTAACCGGCGAAGGCTGCTGCGGCTGCACCTGTGGCTGGGTCTTCGATGACTCCGCCCCACGGAAACGGGTTCCGTGAGTGCCATTGCCCGGCACCGGTGGGGGTCACAGCGATCGTAATGAGCCAATTCAGGGGTGTGATCTGCATGAGGGGACTCCCAGGGGTGTAGGCGTTGAACAAATACGCCAAGGTCTCCTCCGCCCGGACGGCACCGGCACTGACGACCCGGGATGCTTCAATGCATCCGTATTGACGAGCCGATCACAGACGGGAAACTCCCCTTGATAGAGAAGACTCTAGCTCACCGAAAACCCTGCTTTCTTCCGCGGGTACCCAGGGACGGCCCACTCCCACGGCTCCTACGGACAGTTACTGACCGCTATGGGGTAGTGCGCGCCCCAGGCCTTCCCTACAGTCGATCCATGACCTACACCATCCAGATCACCCTCGACTGCGCCGACACCCACGCCCAGGCTGACTGGTGGGCTGAGACACTCGGGTGGATGGTGGAACCCACTGATCAGACCTTCATCGACGACGTGCTGGCCAAGGGCTGGGCCCAGCCGGACGAGCTCATCGTGCACAAGGGGGTGCGCGTGTGGCGCGACGGCGCAGCCATCTGCCGTCCCGGGGAGGACCGGAACAAGGGCAGGCTACGGATGCTCTTTCAGCCTGTACCTGAACCGAAGACTGTCAAGAACCGCTGCCACCTGGACATCAACCTCGACGGTGACGATAAGGACGAGCTCAGGGCTCGGCTTGAGAGCCGGGGCGCCCAGTTCCTCTACCAGGCGAACCAAGGCCCCCATGTTTGGTACACGATGGCCGATCCTGAAGGCAATGAGTTCTGCATCGGGTGAGGGGTCCTAGCCTCGAACGGCGCGCTGGCGCAACAACATGATGGCGGCCGCGAGACCACCGACAGCAGCGACGCCCGCCGCAACAGGGGTTGCCGCGTCCGGCCGACCGGTAGGCGTGACCACTCCGGTGTCGACTCCGCCCACCGGCAGCTGGCCCACCTGAGGTGCGGGCGCCGGGTCAGGGGATCGAAAATCTATAAAGCAGGGGTACGTTCCATCGGGAAACACGATGGACCCTGGGTTCACGGCGCATAGGTTGGTTCCGTCAGCGGCGATCACGCCACCGGTAACAAAGGTGACGGTGTCCGGGTCTACTACCGTCGCCTGGTCGAACGGGACGAACACGGTGTCGTCCGTTGCTGTCGCCGCGCTCGACGTGCCAAGGACCATTGCCGACGACGAGACTGCAACGATTGTCAGCATCTTGGTGAGTTTCACGGCGCTCCCTTCGGCGGCTACCCCCTCCGGCCAGCCATCATGCGCCTAGCTAACCAAACCCCGAAAAAATGCGCCAGCACCCCGGATAAAGAGACCACAGGCCCGCCTGCGGATTCTCTTCACGCCAAGGGCTCGGCACAAAGCTAGACTCGACGGGTGACTATCGACCTTCCCCCTCAGGTTTCTGACCTCTTTGACCCTGCCCGCTGGCGACTTGTCTCCGGGTTCGGCGATCTGGAGGACATCACCTACCACCGACAGGTCGAGCGAAGCGCGGGTGGCGAGGTCAGCGACCTGCCGACCGTCAGGATCGCCTTCAACCGGCCAGAGGTGCGCAACGCGTTCCGCCCCGGGACCGTCGATGAGCTGTACCGGACGATGGACCATGCGCGCATGACCTCCGACGTCGCCACCGTGCTGCTCACCGGTAACGGGCCGTCCCCGAAGGACGGCGGCCATTCGTTCTGCTCGGGCGGTGACCAGCGGATCCGCGGCCGCGATGGCTACCGGTACGCCGACGGCGAGACCAGCGAAAGTGTCGATCCGGCCCGGGCCGGCCGGCTCCACATTTTGGAGGTGCAGCGGCTGATGCGAACCATGCCGAAGGTGGTCATCGCCGTCGTCAATGGGTGGGCGGCCGGCGGCGGGCACAGTCTGCACGTAGTGGCTGACCTGACCATCGCCTCGCGCGAGCACGGAAAATTCAAGCAGACGGATGCCACGGTGGGAAGTTTCGACGCCGGTTACGGCTCAGCGTTGCTGGCCCGCCAGATCGGGCAGAAGAAGGCTCGCGAAATCTTTTTCCTCGCCCGCGAGTACTCGGCCGAGGAGATGGTCGCGATGGGCGCGGTCAACGAGGCCGTAGACCACCATCAGCTGGAGAACACGGCACTGCAGTACGCTGCGGACATTGCGCGCCAAAGCCCGCAGGCGATCCGCATGCTGAAATTCGCGTTCAACCTGGCCGACGACGGCCTCGCAGGCCAGCAGGTTTTTGCCGGCGAAGCGACGCGGATGGCGTACATGACCAACGAAGCCGTCGAGGGTAAGGAAGCCTTCCTGGAAAAACGGGCCCCCGACTGGTCCGCTTACCCCTACTACTTCTAGGCCAATCATGGAACTGCTACCGATCCACACCCCGCCGGAGGCTGACCCCCAGGCCCTCCTCACCCCGCTGGCCGCCGCGCTAGCCGGCGAAGGCCCTGCCATCGCGCCCCACGCGGACCCGGGCCAGCGCTTCGACGGTGAGCTACCGAACGATGAGATCGCTGCCGTGCTCAGCACGTCGGGTTCGACCGGCATCCCGAAGCAGACGATGCTCAGCGTCGATGCGTTGGCCGCGTCGGCGATGGGCACAGCGCTCGCGCTGAAGGCAGAGGGACAGTGGCTCCTCACCCTGCCCGTGCACTATGTGGCAGGCTTCCAGGTGCTGGTCCGGTCGCTGTACGCCGGCACCCGTCCGTGGGCGATGGACCTCAGCGCGCCGTTCAGCGCGGAGGCTTTCACTGCGGCCGCCGGCGAGCTCACCGACAAGGTCCGGTTCACGTCGCTGGTCCCTACCCAGCTGCACCGTCTGCTCCAGGACCCACGTCCTGAAACGCTTCAGGTGCTGCGCCGTTTCAACGCCATCCTGCTGGGCGGCGCCCCCGCGTCCGGTACTCTCCGCAGCGAAGCGCGCAAGCACGGGCTGAACCTGGTGCTCACGTATGGCATGAGTGAAACCTGCGGTGGTTGCGTGTACGACGGCGTCCCCTTGGAAGGCGTGGACCTCCTCTCCGAGGATGGCCGGCTGTGGATCAGCGGACCGGTACTCGCCGATGGCTACCTGGGGCAGTCCGAGCTCAGCGCCGACCGGTTCCAGTTCAATTCCGGCCGCCGCTGGTTCAAGACCGACGACGCCGGCAGCCTCACCGATGGTGTCCTGAGCCTCACCGGACGCGTGGATGATGTCATTGTCACCGGCGGGCTAAAGGTCTCAGCCGAAGCCGTCGCGTCGGCGATCGAAGGGTTCCCAGGCGTTCAGGAAGCACTGGTGCTGGGCATCGAAAGCGCCGAGTGGGGCACTGAAGTGGCCGCCGTCGTCGTCGGCCACGTGAACCCGGATGAGGTGCGCCAACATGCGAAAGCAGCCCTCGGGTCGCACGCGGCGCCCCGGATCATTCTGACCCTCGGGTCGCTCCCTCTCCTTCCCAACGGCAAACCTGACCGGCTGGCGGTTCGAGCTTTGCTCGAACGCGCCGGCGCCTGACCCACCACTCCCCAGACGAAAAGGACTGCATTGTGGCTACTGCCGCACAATGGCTTGAGGGCGCACGCCCGCGAACCCTCCCCATGGCGATTGCCCCGGTAATCGTCGGTTGCGCTGCGGCGTTCGACCTTGAGGCCTTCAAACCAGTCAACGCCCTGCTGGCGGCAGTGGTCGCTGTGATGCTGCAGATCGGGGTCAACTACGCCAACGATTACTCCGACGGCGTCAGAGGCACCGACGCCGACCGGGTGGGCCCCCTGCGGCTCACCGGTTCCGGCGCCGCCCGTCCCGGGCAAGTGAAGTGGGCTGCCTTTGCCTGCTTTGCGCTGGCCATGGTCGCTGGAACAAGCCTGATTGTGCTCTCGCAGACCTGGTTCCTGCTGCTGGTGGGAGTGGGCTGCGTGGCTGCTGCCTGGGGCTACACGGGCGGACGCAACCCCTACGGGTACATGGGACTGGGCGATGTGTTCGTGTTTGTCTTCTTCGGTCTGGTCGCAACGCTCGGAACCACCTACACGCAGGCGGGCCAACTGAGCGCTGTGGCCTGGATTGGGGCCATCAGCACCGGAATCATTGCCATGGCACTCCTGATGGCCAACAACGTTCGAGACATCCCCACAGACCGTGAAGCCGGGAAAATCACGCTCGCCGTCCGGCTGGGCGATACCCCGGCACGAATCACCTACGTGATGATGCTCGCCGTGGCGCTCCTCCTGCCCCTGTTCCTGGTGTACGACTACCCGTGGGTGCTCCTGGTGCTTTTACTCGTCCCCGCCTGCCTGATGCCGAGCTGGCTGATGCTCAAGGGCAAGAAACGTCGAAGCCTGATCCCGGTCCTGAAGATGACCGGGCTGATCAACCTAGGGTTCAGCGTGCTTTTCGGGGCCGGAGTGGTCCTGACCACCGTACTGGCCTGACCACTGTACCGGCAGGCGTAAGTGCCCGCTAGGCGCCCGGTAGCGGTTTCCCTCAGGGGCGGGGTTTGCGGTCTGCGTTAACCGTGGCGTTGGGGTCGTAGGAGTCCTCGGCGGCGGCGTCGTCGAGCTCGGAAAGGTTGCGCTGCGGTGGCGCACCGTCCCTGAACCGGCGTTGCAGCGACGCCGACGCGGCGTCGCGCATCTCCCTGAAGAACAGGTAGGTCACGCACCAGGCCAGGATCGCCGCGATCACTGCGGAGAAGATGGCGCCAAGGCCGAGCCAGTAGGAAATGACGAAGAAAACCACGACGAGGCCGAGGCGGAGGGCAGTGAATTTGAAGAAGGGCACTCATCAAGTTTACTCGCCTACAATTGATAGATGCCTCGCCTGTTGTTGTTTCTCATCCTCGTTGCAGTTGCCGTCATCGTCTACGCACTGATCGACTGCATCATGACCAAGGCGCACTCAGTGCGCAGCCTGTCCAAACCCGCGTGGATCGTCACGATCGTCCTGGTTCCCCTGCTCGGTGCAGGGCTCTGGTTCCTGTTCGGTCGCTCCCGCCCCGCCAGCCCCCGTGGGCGGCCCCGTCCCGCCCCCAGGCATCCCACCGCCCCGGATGACGATCCCCAGTTCCTTCGGAACCTTGAGGCGAAGCGGCGGCAGGACGCCCGCGAGAAGGAGCTGCGCCGAAAGGAGCAGGAACTCCGCGCGGCGCAGGAGAAGAAGGCCCACGAAGACAAGCAGAAGAACGACGGCGACACCGACTCCGAACCGGGTAGCCAGACCGCCTGACTCCGGGGTTACCCACCACCACAGCCCCGCGACCGGCGGGGCACACAAAAAAAGTGCAGCCACGCCGTCGGCGTGGCTGCACTTTTGTCCTGGTTGAACTGTTCCGGACCCGGTCTAGGCGTAGCTGTGCAGGCCCGAGAAGTAGATGTTCACGATCGTGAAGTTGAAGACGATGCACAGATACCCGATGATGCAGAGCCAGGCTGCTCGGGTTCCGGTCCAGCCGCGGGTTGCCCGCGCGTGCAGGTAGCCGGCGAATACCACCCAGATGACGAAGGTCCACACTTCCTTGACGTCCCAGCCCCAGTACCGGCCCCAGGCCTCTTCGGCCCAGATCGCCCCAGCCATCAGGGTGAAGGTCCACATCACGAAGGCGATGGCATTGATCCGGTAGGACAGGTTCTCCAGGCTGAGCGCCGACGGGACCAGGCGCATAAACGGGGCGCGGTCGGTGCCCCCAGCGGAAAGCCTGCGGATCCTGCTGGTCTGGATAAGCTGCAACACCGACATGGCGAACGTCAGGGTGAACAGCGCAGAAGCCACCACCGCGACCGATACGTGGATGACGAGCCAGTAGCTCTGCAGGGCAGGAACCACGTTGCCTGCCGGTGTGAAGAATCCGATCGTCGCCGCGCACAGCATCACCAGGGTGAGGCCGACGACGAAGGTCCCGAGGAAACGAAGGTCCTTACGGATCAGGACCAGCAGAAAGACCACCACGACAACGAGTGCTCCGGTGGTACAAAACTCGTACATGTTGCCCCAGGGCACCCGGTTCGTTGCAAGGCCCCGCGAGATGACACCGGCAGCGTGGATCAGTGCCGCAATCACCGTCAGCACGACGGCGATTCTCGCGAGCTTCCTCCGGCCCGCGTAGTCCATGGTGTCGTCGGCGGTAGCGTCACCGGCAACGCCGGTTGAACCTGCACGGGCGCCTGGGCGGCTACTCCGGTCTGCGCCTACCAGAACCATCTGGTCAGCTTCCTGCGCGGCGGCGAGGTTTTCCTCGACCGCTCGGATCCGCTTGCTGCTCTTCACCAGGTCAAGCGTGAAGACAATGAAAGCGACAGTGTAGGTCAGGGCCGCGAGCAGCATGAAACGCTCGCTGAACTCACCCAGAGCCTGGTTGATGGTTTGCATTAGCTGTCCTTACCGTTTCCTACCTGGTGTGATGCGTGTTCGGTGGCCGTACTGTCTGTGGCGTCGGTGGTGGTTTCGCCATTGCCTGCTGGCTGATCGATTCCATTTTGCTCCTCGGCCGGCTCATCCACCAGCCATTGCGCGCGGAGCGCCTTCTCGATCGCGGCGCCCTCGCCGGTCAGGCGGTGATCTTCGCCGCGGGCCAGCAGCCCGTACTCGACCATGGTGCGCCCGTCCTCGTGGGTGCCGGTCCGCACCCAGACCCGGCGGCGTCCGATGAACAGCGACGCGCTTAGGCCCGCAAGTGCCAGTGAGGAGAAGACCAAGGCTCCCAGCTGGCCCGGATCGTGGCGGATATCGACCGCAATGTAGCGGTCCAGGCCGTCAAAGGAGACGGACCCCTTACCGTCTGGCAAGTCATAAGTCTGACCGGCACCGAGGACGATTCCGCCTTCGTCGCTGGTGCGGCTGTTGAGCTCCGTCAGGCCCTCCGTGTCGAGCACGTACACGCTGCGCGGTTCGCCGTCGTCGAGGCCAAGGTCTCCGTAGTAGGAGTTGAGGTTGAGCTGGGGGTTGAACGGATCCGGGTCGCGGGAGAAGGCAACGCCGTCCTCGCCGACAAAAGCGGTGGGGAGGAAGAACCCGACAAATCCCAGCTGGTCTGGGGCGGCGTCGGGAGCCTTGATCACTATGAGGGAGGTGAAGAGCCCGTCCTGCGGGATGGTGACAACCGGACCCTGCATGGCGATGTCGCCGTTGCCGTCACGGACCGTCACTATCGGTGCGTACCCGTTGCCGACCAGGTAGACGCCCGTGCCACCGATCTTCAGGGGTGAGTTGACCTTCAGGACCTGCTCGACCTCGTCGGCCTCCGGCCCATCCTTGGTGGTGACGTTGGCGGTGAAGTCAAGCGGCTGGCCGTAGTGGGTTTCCTGCCGGTCGAACTGGACGTCAAAATTGTCGAGTCGCAGCGAATATGGTTCAAGCTGGTCAGCGCTGAAATTGGCCCCGGGGGTGAACGCGTCGTACCCCACCAATGTGTTTACGAAGCTGTCGCCTTCGACGATGATCTTTTGCCCGCTGTAGCCAAAAAGGCCGCCGACGGCGACTGACACCAGAACACCGATGAGCGAGAAGTGGAAGATGAGGTTGCCGACCTCCTTGAGGAAACCACGTTCGGCTCCCACTGAGGGCTGGGCCGACTCGGCGTCCCGGAGGTCGACCCGATAACCGCGCTTCTTCAGTAAGGCAGCGGCGTCGGCGGCTGCGGACGCCGCAGTGAGCCGGGAGCCGTGGGCTTGCGCTCCGGCGGGGAGCACGATGGTGCCGTAGATCGGCATCCGGGAGAGTTTCCGGGGCGTTCGGGGCGGTTTCGACCTCATGGCGCGGCCATGAACCAAAGTCCGCGGGATGACGCAGCCAATCAGGGACACGAAGAGCAGCAGGTAAATCGCCGAGAACCAGACCGAGCTGTAGACATCGAACAGCTGGAACCAGTCGAGGATCGGCCCGGTGTCCGGGTTGTCCTGAATGTACTGGGTGACCACTGCCGGGTTGGCTGGACGCTGCGGGAACAGCGATCCGGGCACAGCGGCGACGGCGAGGAGCAGTAACAGGAACAGGGCAGTGCGCATGCTGGTGAGCTGGGTCCAGCCCCACCGCAGGCTGCCGAGGAGGCCGAGGGCCGGGAGAGCGACGTCGGGTTTGCCGCCGTCGGGAGTGTCGGGGGTCATTGTCTGCCCCCTTTCGTTGGGATCAGTTGTCATTAGATGGGGAGGGTCACCCCGCCGAGCCAGTTCTGCAGTTCATTGATCCACAGGGTCCAGACACCGGTAGCCATGAGCAGGCCAACGACCACCAGCATCCCGCCGCCGAACCGTTGCAGGGACAGCCGGTGTTTCCTGAAGAAGGCCATCGCTCCCATTCCCCGTCGCACGCCGAGGGCAATCAGCAGGAAGGGAACCCCTAGCCCCAGGCAGTACACGAAGGTCAGCGCTGCGCCCTTGGCCGCGCTGGCGTCGTCGTTGGAGAACGCCAGCAGCTGCACCGCTGAGAGGGTGGGACCGATGCAGGGCGCCCAGCCCAGCCCGAAGGTCAGGCCCAGCAGCGGTGCACCCCAGAGACCGGTCGGCACTTTGGTGTGGAGCTTCTTCTCGGTCTGAAACCAGGAGAAGCCGCCCATGAAGATCAGGCCCATCAGCACGACCACCACGCCCATCACGGGGATGAGCCAGCTCTCAGAGCCCACCATCCAGGCACCCAACTGGCCAAACAGAGCGCCGTACGCCATGAAGACCACCGAGAATCCGAGTACAAACAGCGCGATTCCGGTCAGCATCCGTCCGCGCTTCTGCTGCTCAAGGTCAACCCCGGTCAATCCCGTGACATAGCCCAGGTACCCGGGTACCAGCGGGAGGACACAGGGCGATGCGAAGGACACCAGTCCCGCAAGGAGCGCGACCGGCAGTGCAAGCAGCATTGAGCCGTTCAACACCGTGTCGGCGAAGGCGTTGCTGGTGGCAAGCGGAAGGGGTCCGCCAGCGACGGCGCTCAGATGGAGGGGAAGATTCACTGTCAGTTACTCGGCCAGTGCTGTTTCGATGAGAGCCCCGAGTGTGGTCTTGTCGGCGAGCCCGAGGATCCGCGCTGACACCCGACCTTCCTTGTCGATCACCAGCGTAGTGGGCACTGCCTGGGGCGGAACATAGCTGGTCATCGCCAGGAGCACTCCGCCGTCCTGGTCATCGAGGCTCGGGTAAGGGATCTCGAACCGCCGCTCAAAAGCCTCGGCGGTCTGCTCCGTGTCCCGAATATTGACGCCGAAGAACTGGGCGCCCGCCGACTCGTACTCGTCGTGTAGCGCCACCAGGTCCGGAGCTTCCTCGCGGCAGGGCGCACAGGCGGCGTACCAGAAGTTCACCACCGTCACCTCCCCCGCCCAGTCCGCCGAGTCGACAACGGTTCCGTCGTATTTCGTGCCGGTAACCGTGAGAGGCTCACCCCGGTCGCCCGCAGCGTACTCGGTGACCGAGCCGTCTCCGGCGATGTAGTTCTTGTTGTCACCCACGGCCGCTTGCTGAGCCAACGGATCGTCAGCGGCGCACGCTGAAAGGGCAATCGCGGCGGACAGCCCGATAGCCAGGGCTGTGCCGCGCCTTCTCGGGCGGCGGGCGGATCGATCAGAGTTTTTCACAGCTTCTTCCACAGTTCTACAACGTGTAGTAATACTATTATGCTCCCGGCAGGTTTGCCGCACCGGGCAGGAGGTCAGCGCTTGGCTCTTCGTAGCGCACCCCGATCAGGCGCCGGCCGTCGAAGTCCAGGGATGTGATGGAACTCAACGTGCACTCACGCTCTCGGGGGTCATGCCAGAGCCGCCGGTTCTCCGCGGCAAGGCGGGACACCCAGATGGGCAGTTGGTGGCCCACCAGGATTACTTCGGCTGGCCCCGCCGACCCGTTGGCTTCAGCGAGCGCGACGGCGGCGCGCCGGGCATCATCCACCGCGGCCATCATGCGCTCCACCTGCTGACTGTATGGCTCGCCCCAGGATGGTCGGAAGGGGTTGGCTAGCAGGGGCCAGTGTCGAGGGTTCCGCAGCTGCTGGGCTACCTGCGACATGCCCTCGAAGCGACTGTAGGCCTCAATAATCCTGTCGTCCGTCACAATGTCAAGGCCGAGCTGCTCGGCCACCGGAGCGGCAGTTTCCTGAGCTCGGGTGAGTGGGGACACCACCAACCGGACGATACTCGCCCCGCCGGCGGCGCGGGCCGCGAAATGACCTGCAACGCGTCGGGCCATCTGCTGGCCCAGCTCGGAGAGGTG
Organism: Arthrobacter flavus; assembly: GCF_039526005.1. Classification (NCBI taxonomy): domain Bacteria; kingdom Bacillati; phylum Actinomycetota; class Actinomycetes; order Micrococcales; family Micrococcaceae; genus Arthrobacter; species Arthrobacter flavus. Next base: position 225,839 of record NZ_BAAAIJ010000047.1, read on the forward strand.
AAAATCCGGCAGTCGCCCGTAAAGTACACGCTCTGGATTGTGGACCTCGCCATGGCGGACAAGATGGACGGTAGCTAGGGACATAGGTCCAGTTTCTCAGAGTTCGGTCGGTCAGCTAAATCCGCCGGAGCCGATCCAGCGCAGATTCATTTGAACATTTAACTAACTTCGGGAATAATCGATGCAAATGCATGTTTATTATTGGTGACGGCCTTTCGGTCGCCACCTGCTCATCACCCAGACGGCACCATCATCAGGAGATCCACCATGGCAATTCCTACAGGACTGAACAACGGCACCTGGACCCTCGACAGCTCACACAGCGAGGTCGGCTTCACCGTGCGCCACGCTGGCATCAGCAAGGTACGCGGCAACTTCGACACCGTCGATGCAGCACTTCATGTCGGGTCCTCACTCAGCGATTCCAAGGTCACCGCGACCATCAAGACTGCGTCCTTCAACTCCAATGACGCCAACCGCGACGGCCACGTCCGCGGCGAGGACTTCTTCGACGTCGAGCGATTCCCCGAAATGACTTTCGAGTCAACCTCGATCGACGGATCCGGTGAAACCTACCAGCTCTCAGGCAACCTGACGATCCGCGACGTAACCCTCCCGGTGGTCTTCAACACCGAATTCAACGGGGTGGCAGTTGACCCCTTCGGCGCAACCCGCGCCGGGTTCTCCGGTCAAACCGTCATTTCCCGCAAGGACTTCGGCCTGACCTGGAACGCCGCCCTCGAAGCCGGCGGCGTGCTGGTAGGCGACAAAGTCACCATCAACCTCGATGCAGCGTTCGTAGCTCCAGCAAAGTAGATACCCGGCCAGCGGCTGCCGCACTCCGTCCTGGAGTTCGGCAGCCGCTGTTGTTTAATCCCCCAGTTGCACAAAACTCCGCGCTAGGGTTGGCCATGTGGCCCCCAGGGCCTGTATCAGTCAGTCTCAAGTGAAGAGGAAACGGCAATGAGCACACCTCCCAATGACCCCCATCCCGGCCAGGACCAGCCATCAGGCGATAGTGCGGGGGCACAGCAGCCGGGCGCAGGGCAAAACCCCACCGGCGGACAGCCAGCCCCTTACGGATACCAGAATGCACAGCCGTCCGGTTATAGCTACCCGGGGAACATGAGCCAGGTGTCGGTCACCGAGAAAGGACCTGCGCCGAAAGAGGTGGAGCGGGCCTTCTGGCTGATCATTGCCGCCGGCGTGCTCAGTTTCCTCTCCAGCATCCTCAGCGTGATGACCACACCAGTGGAAGGCCCCGGGGGCGGCGTTGCAACTGCAGTCGCGCTCGTTTTCGCAGCGGTACTCACGGGCGTCTACATTCTCCTCGCGATCTTCATCCGCAAGGGACATAACTGGGCCAGGATCACAGCGACCGTGTTGGCTGCCCTCTCCGTCCTGTCCTACCTGTTCAGCCTGCTATCGGTGTCGATGCTTGAGGGTAGTGACCTGTTGCAAGGCCAGGAGCTGGTGACAACCGGGCCAGTGGAGACCATCATCGGCATTGTTGTCCTCGTGCTCGGCATTGCCGGCGTTGCCATGACTTTCCTGAAGCCTGCCCGCCCGTACTTCCAAAAGCAGATTGTCCCCGGCCAGTTCTAGGCCCCGGCCCCAGGCGCTCAAAGCGCCTATCTAACCTACTGCGCCGAACGGGTGCGGGAGTCGGCATCGAGATCCGGTTCCTGCGCCCGTTGTGCGTGGTAGGCAAGAATCTGCAGTTCGGTTGCCATATCCACCTTCCGGAGCTGGACACTTTCAGGCACCTGCAGCACGACCGGCGCAAAGCTCAGGATGCTGGTGATTCCCGCATCAACCAGACGGTCACACAGTGACTGCGCTACTGCTGCGGGAACAGCGAGCACCGCCATATTGGCCCGGGTCCGTTCCAGGACCGTTTCCAGCTCAGTGATTGGGCTCACCCGCAGCCACCCCACCTCCGCTCCGACCACCAATTGGTCGGCGTCGAACAGCGAAACAATCTCGAATCCCCTGGATTCGAAACCGGAGTAGCCAGCCAGTGCGCGCCCCAGGTTGCCCGCACCGATGATGGCGACCCGCCAGTCGAGTGTCAGTCCAAGTGCTGCCGAGATCTGCCGGTTCAGGTATTGCACGTCATACCCGACCCCCCGGGTGCCATAGGACCCCAGATAGGACAGGTCTTTGCGCAGGATGGGCGAATTGACACCGGCCGCTTCAGCCAGTCGGTCAGACGACACCCGTTCGGTACCATCCGCCAGCAACGAATTCAGGGCACGCAGATAGATGGTCAAGCGCGTCAGCGACGCGCTGGGGATCTGCCGTGCTGCAGCGCCAGCCCCTGACAGGTGTAGCTCTGGTAGTTCAGGCGTCGTCACTGTCTATCACTCCGTCTGCTGTCCGCCAGCCGCTGTACGGCAGGTCTGCACGACGCCGGACCGGCCGACACCGTGAGTATCTTCACCTTAGGGTGCACTGCCCGCGACACAAAGCTGGCTTCCCTGCCGATCATGGAGCCAGGAGCCTCCGCAGACGCGCCTCGTCGATCTTCCAGAAATCGCGCTGCACCCCGTCGATGAGCAGGACAGGGATTTCCTCGGCAAACCGCTCCACCAAGTCGGGTGCATCGGCTGTCGACACTTCGCGCCAGGGCACTCCCAGTTCTTCGCAGACCGCAGCAACCACTGTGCGCGCATCAGCGCACAGGTGGCAGTGCGGTTTAGTCAATAATTCGACGACAGGGCTCACCACACGATCTGTCGGCATTTCTGGCCGGGGAGGAGGAACCATGTCATCCAAGCTACCTTCTCCCCCGGTGCGGCTCGGTATCGGGGGGCACGCCACGACGCAATTGATTTAGACTCACACTATGTCCGCTGCCAGTACCGGGCCCTTGCATATCGTTCCAGGGGTAACCGCCACCCTTCCCGGCCCGGGAGGGGACGCCGCCTTTTTCGACGTCGACAACACGATGATGCGTGGCGCGAGCCTATTCCATGTGGCCCGGAAAATGTACCAGCGAAAAGCGTTCACTCTGAGGTTCGCCAGTGGCCTCGCCTGGAAACAACTACGGTTCGTCATGCGCGGCGAAAATATGACCGACATCAACTCGGTGCGCGACGCAGCACTGGCCTTCGCGATCGGCATCGCGCACGAGGACGTCAAAGCGCTCGGCGAGGAAGTCTACGACGAGATGATCGCGTCCAAGATCTGGCCAGGTGCTCGTGCCTTGGCCGAGCAACACCTGAAATCGGGTCGCCGGGTATGGCTGGTCACCGGAACTCCCGTGGAGGTGGCAAGCGTGATTGCCAACCGCCTCGGACTCACCGGCGCCCTTGGCACGGTTGGCGAGGTCTCTGACGGCCTGTACACCGGGAAGCTGGTGGGCGAGTTCCTGCATGGACCCGCGAAAGCCGTTGCAGTGCGTGCTCTTGCCGAGAAGGAGGGTCTCAACCTGCAACGATGCTGGGGCTACAGCGACTCCTATAACGACATCCCCCTGCTGACTATCGTGGGGCACCCCGTGGCGATCAACCCGGACCGCAAACTCCGGCATCATGCACGGGACAACAACTGGCCGATCTACGATTTCCGCAGCGGCCGGCGGGCGGCGACCCTTGGACTCAAGGCAGCCACCGGGGCGGGCGCTGTGTACGGGCTTTGGCGTGGCTTCACCCGGATGCGCGGAAGCTGATCAGCCCCCGTTAACGCTGTTGGGCCCGCCACAGAGGTGGCGGGCCCAACAGTGAAACTGTGTCTACTTTTTGTTGCGACGCTGGTGACGAGTCTTGCGAAGCAGCTTGCGGTGCTTCTTCTTGGCCATACGCTTGCGGCGCTTCTTAATTACTGAACCCATAAAGTCCTCACAAACTGATCTTCGGTGTCCGATACACGGCCCAGGTGGGCGCGACGATCGGATGCTGACAATAACGCAACTACCTACGCGGATCGGCTTCCTCACCCTGGGGCGCACAGCCGATAGCGCGTAAAACGCTCCTTAACAGGGTACCGCTATTTAGCCGCGCCCCCGACCGGCCCCGTCAGGCTATCCAGTTTCGGGCTGACCCTCTACCGCCGCGCCCCGAACGAACTGTTCAACAGCCGACTCGGGAACCCGGTAAGAACGACCAAAGCGCACAGCTGGCATCTCGCCCGCATGAACCAGGCGGTACACGGTCATCTTGGAAACTCTCATCATGTCGGCCACTTCGGCGACGGTCAGAAATCTGACATCTGAGAAATTGCTCGCGTCTACCATCCCACATTGCTCCTTACACTGAGGTCTGCACCCCCAACGTGTGCAATCTGAGGCCTGCCACTCGGCAGTCACGCGGCGTGCCGCCTTGCAATCCGAAGGTTTTCCGCCTACCCACACTGTAGTGGCTGCTGTGGCTTAAGTGAAAGTGCTGCCGGCCTGAGATCCTGCCGCACCACCACAGCCGCTAGTCCCGGCGTCGTCGCAGCTTCGGCAACTGAGCGAAGAGGTCTGCTGCCCGCTGGCCCGCACGCCCGACTGTCCGCCCAAAAGCCTGCTGGCCCGCAGGGTCGATGGCCGGATCGCCAGCGGGATCCACGGCTGCTGCGAGGACTCCGGACGGGCGAGGCGGAACGACCGCCAGTTCCGGGGCTACCGATGACTGGTCCGGAAGGTCAAATGACCCGAGCCACAGCCCTATTTCTCGCAGCGGAGCCGGGTTGAGGGAGTAATAGCGGCGTTGCCCCTGCGCCCGCATTGAGACCAAGCCCGCTTCACGAAGGACTTTCAGGTGCTTCGACACCGTGGGCTGGCTGACTTCAAGCTCACCTACCAGTTCACCGACCGCTTTGTCTCCGGCGCGCAGTGACCCGAGAATCTCGCGGCGGGTACCTTCAGCCACGACTGCGAACACATCCTCGATTGCCATTTCATTACCCTAACGACATATACGCAATCGGTGCTAGTCAAACCACGGATCAAGTCCATGGAGTGGGAAAACCGCCTTACGGGTCGCCATCACGGTACGGTCGAGGTCATCATTCGGGTCGTAGCCAACCTCCCAGGACCGCCACCAGGTGTCGGCGCCGTCGCCCATCAGCAGGGGCGCTTCGGCGCCGTAGTGCTCCAGCACATAGGAACGCCAGGATTCCGGAACGACAGTCTGGGACCCTATCGGCGCTCCAGCAGCAACGGCGATGAGAGTTGACCATGCCCGGGGCACGACACTGGTGAGGTTGTATCCACCTCCCCCCGTGGCAATCCACCGCCCTTCACAGATTCGGGACGCCAGGTCACGGATGCTGACTGCCATCTCGCGTTGCGCATCGATACTGATCCTGAGATTGGTCAGCGGGTCATCCACGTGGCTGTCACAACCGTGCTGGCTCAGGATAACCTCCGGTTGGAAAGCCTCGGCGAGGGGCGGGACCACCGAGTGGAAAGCTCTGAGTAGCCCACCGTCCCCGGCAAGAGTCGGAAGCGCCACGTTTACCGCATAGCCCTCCGCACCTATGCCGCCCGTTTCATTGGCGAACCCGGTCCCCGGGAACAGGCTCATCCCCGTCTCGTGAAGAGAAATGGTCATGACACGAGCGTCGTCGTAGAAGATGCTCTGCGTGCCGTCACCATGGTGGGCGTCAACGTCGATGTACAGGACCCGCTGCGTGCCCGCGTCGAGCAGGCGTTGGATCGCCGCGGCGGCGTCGTTGTAGATGCAAAACCCGCTGGCCATCGACCTGCTCGCGTGGTGCATACCCCCACCGAAATTGACTGCATGCACGGTCCGCCCGGACAGCACAGCGTCGGCGGCTGCCAGCGACCCGCCGACCAGACGCGCGCTCGCGTCGTGCATTCCTGGGAATGCCGGGTTGTCTGAGGTTCCCAGACCCACTGCCTGATCGGCAAGGTCCGGACTGGTGCCAGCAGTTCGGACAGCGTTGATGTAATGGGAGCTGTGAACGGTTCCCAGCTCCCCATCGGTCGCCACGAATGGTTCAGCGATAGTTATCTCTTGCCGATCGAACAGACCCAGATCGGACGCGAGGCGCGCCGTAAGAGCCAGCCGCTGTGGGTTCATCGGATGCGTGGGGCCAAAGTTGTACGCCAGCATGGATTCGTCCCAGACAACACTGGTGGGGAACGACGCGGATTCGCTACTCATCACTCACAGGCTACGTGATTTAGTGGGTGCTTGGACACGCTGGCCCGATGAAAGTGGTTTACTACTCGGAGGACATCTGGAGCGATCCATCCGAAGTCGAGACCGCGGAACCGGGGCAAAACGAGCGCAATGGCAAGATCACAGCCATCCTGGCTGCGGGAAGAGCAGAGCGTATACCTGAGGGTGCTGGCTCGTATCCGGGATTTCATCGATGGAGTGGCCAACAGCTCCCCCGCTCGCGTGGCACTGATCATCTTCTTTAGCGTTATCCTCATCTTCACCGCCCTGCTCAGTTTGCCGGTCGCTTCCAGTAACGGTGTCGCCGCCCCGCTGCACGATGCCTTGTTCACCGCTGTTTCGGCGGTGTGCGTGGTCGGCCTGACAGTGGTTTCCACGGCAGCCTATTGGTCCTTCTTCGGGCAACTGGTGATCCTGATCGCCATCTTTGTCGGCGGCCTCGGCACCCTCACTCTCGCATCGCTGCTCGCGCTGATGGTGAGCAAGCGGCTCGGGGTGCGCGGGAAGCTGCTGGCCCAGTCCGCGATGAACAACGCCAGCCGCCTCGGCGAGGTGGGAACACTGCTGCGCATCGTCATCACCACCTCGGTGGTTGTGGAGATTGTGCTCGCCCTGATGCTGATCCCCCGGTTCATGGTGCTTGGCGAACCGTTCTGGCTCGCCGTATGGCATGGGGTGTTCTATTCGATCTCCGCTTTCAACAACGCCGGGTTTACGCCACACTCGGATGGTCTGGTCCCGTACGAGACCGATCTTTTTATCCTGATACCCCTCATGATCGGCGTGTTCTTGGGCAGCCTCGGCTTTCCCGTCATCCTGGTCCTGATCCAGTACCGTCTCAGGGTCCGTAAATGGAGTCTGCACACCAAGCTGACCGTCAACGTCTCCCTGATCCTCCTGGTAACCGGAGCGATTGCCTGGGGCGCACTGGAATGGTCCAACAGCCAGACTATTGCCGGATTCAGCAACGGCGACAAGGTGATTCATGCCCTGTTCGCTTCAGTGATGACGAGATCGGGCGGGTTCAACCTGGTGGACCAGGCCGAAATGGGGTCAGCCACCATGCTGCTGACCGATGCGCTCATGTTTGCCGGTGGCGGGTCAGCGTCCACGGCTGGCGGTATCAAGGTCACGACGATCGCCGTCATGTTTCTCGCCATCGTGGCTGAGGCACGCGGCAACTCGGACGTGAAGGCCTACGGGCGAAAGATTCCCGAAGGCGTCATGCGGGTGGCCATCTCTGTGATCTTCATGGGCGCAACCCTCGTGCTCGTTGCCACGGGCGTTCTGCTGTGGATGACCGAGGAAGACCTTAACCGGGTGCTCTTCGAAGTGATTTCGGCGTTCGCCACCTGCGGCCTCAGCACCAACCTCAGTGCTGAATTGCCACCGGAAGGCAAGTATGTCCTATCCGCGCTGATGTTTGCCGGCCGCATGGGAACCATCACCCTCGCATCTGCGCTGGCCCTCCGGCAGCGCAGCACCCTGTACCACTACCCTGAAGAGAGGCCCATCATTGGCTGAGAGACCAGCACATAACGCACCGGTTCTGGTGATTGGCTTGGGCCGTTTCGGCTCCGCAACGGCCGACCAGCTGGTGAAGCAAGGCCGGGAGGTTCTGGCGATTGAGCGCGACTCCCAGCTTGTCCAGAAGTGGTCGGGGGTGCTTACCCACGTCGTCGAGGCAGACGCCACCAACATCGATGCCCTCCGTCAGCTCGGCGCGCAGGAGTTTACCGCCGCCGTCGTCGGCGTTGGCACGTCGATCGAATCGAGCGTACTGATCACCGCCAACCTCGTGGACCTCGGTATCGACCACCTGTGGGTCAAGGCGATCACCCCGGCGCACGGCAAGATCCTCAAGAGAATTGGCGCTAACCACGTCATCTACCCCGAGGCCGACGCCGGGGTGCGTGCCGCCCACCTGGTCGGCGGGCGCATGCTCGACTTCATCGAGTTCGACGACGGCTTCGCGATCGTCAAAATGTACCCGCCGAAGGAAACCCAGGGGTTCACGCTGGGCGAATCGGCGGTGCGCTCGAAGTATGGCGTCACCGTGGTCGGCGTGAAGTCGCCCGGCGAGGACTTCACCTACGCCCGGCCAGACACCAAGGTAACCAGCCGGGACATGCTGATCGTTTCGGGCCACGTCGACCTGCTGGAACGGTTCGCGGCCCGCCCGTAGGCCCGGCCCGGGCTTGCTAGGAGTCCAGCTCCTCAGTGATGGCCTGAGCGCGGTTGCTCGCGGCCAGGGCTCCGGCGGCGATGATCACCGGTAGATCCAACCGGTCGAAAGTCGCGATGGCCTGCTCCGTGGTGCCGTTGGGGCTGGTGACGGCTCGCCGCAGGGCAGTGGGGTCCGCGTCCCGTTCTGCGAGCATGTACCCGGCGCCGGCCACCGTTTCTGTGGCCAGAATTTTCGCCAACCCCGGGTCGAGCCCCAGTTCCACACCCGCTGCGGCCATAGCCTCCGCCAGATAGAACACATAGGCCGGACCCGAGCCACTGACGGCTGACAACGCATCCACCTGTTTCTCAGGGATATCGACGACGGTCCCCGCGGAGCCGAGGATGTCCCGCGCCTGCGCCATCAGTGAGGCGTCCGCGTGGGTTCCAGCCGAGATGGAGAGCACTCCCCTGCCCAGGCGGGATGGGGTGTTGGGCATCGAACGGATCACCGGCTGCCCCTCGGGCAGCGCAGCTTCGAGCATCGCCAGGGAGATGGCTGCCGCAACGCTGATGACCGTCGTGGTCGGCCGCAACACCGATGCGATTTCCCGGGCCAGGGCGATCGTTCCGACCGGCTTGACACCCATGATGACGACGTCGGCCCCCGCGGCTGCAATGCGGTTGGCGTCGGCGTCCTCAGCGGTCGCCAACACGGTGATGCCATGCACACGTCGCAGCTCAGCAGCACGTTCGGCACTCCTGACGGTTGCCGTCACCTGCGCCGGTGATATGCCACCGGCCAGCAGGCCGCCGAGGATGGCCTCGTTCATAGAGCCACAGCCGAGGAAGGAAATCGTTGGTTCAGTCGCGTTGGTCATGATGCCATCCTGCCACGGACAAATTCCCAGCGTTATCCCAGCTAACGGCAGGACCTTTTCAGCGAAATATCAGTACACTCGTTATTACCTCATAAAGGTGCGAGAGATGACGACCGGACTTCCTTGGTCTGGTCTTCAGGTGCCGGTGAGCAACACAGGTTGGCCCCCCACTTTCCTGGACAGCTCGCCGGCACCGTTCGTTAAGTTGACCCTCACCTGATGCCGGATTCGCCGTCCACACACCCGGCTACCAGCCACCTCCCGGCTAACTCACAATTAGCGGGCCTAGTGTTGGTAACACCTCCTAGAGGTGCGAGTGATAAATCGTCAGGTTTCCTTGGCCTGACCTAGGTGCCGTCGAGCGAAAGCAAGTGTTTCCCCCAACCACTTGTCCCGCTCGTCGGCACCTTTCGCTTTTCTTGTGCTTACCTCGACTGCAACCACTCCGCTGAAACCTGAAGTAACCAGAAATTCCAGTGATTCGGCGCAGCGTTGAGTCCCTTGGCCGGGCAACAGATGCTCGTCTCTCCCGTTCGTGGTGCCGTCGGTCAAATGGACATGCGACAGCCGGTCGCCGAGCGTCCGCATTTCCTCCAACGAGTCCATCCCGGCTATTGCAGCGTGTGAGAAGTCCCAGGTAATCGCCTCATAGGATTGCGGTACCGGATTCCAGTGCGGCAGATACGCTTTCGCTTCACGGCCACGGACCCGCCACGGATACATATTTTCCACGGCAACAGTGACACCATACTCAGCTGTGATGCGCTGCACCCCCTCGGCGAAGTTTTCCGCGTAGCCACTCTGCCATCGGAAGGGCGGGTGCACCACCACGGTCCCAGCACCCACCTCGGCTGCCATTGCCGCTGACATTTCCACCTTCGTCCAGGCCTTGCCCCACACCTGCTGGGTCAGCAGCAGGGTTGGAGCGTGAATGGCAACGATTGGCTGGCCATACTGCTGACTGAGTGCGCTGAGCTTGTCGGGGTTCTGACTCACATGGTTGTTGGTGACCATCACCTCAACCCCGTCATATCCGAGACTGCGGGACACCGCGAAGGCCTCATGGACGGCCAGTGGATACACCGACGCGCTGGACAGTGCGACGCGCACCCCAGCGTTCCCCTCCGGTGCGGTCCCCTCGCTCACAGCACCGCTCACCCTGCCCAGGGTTCGTCCTGCAGGGCAGAACTGAGTTGGACGTGCCCGACCCCGACCGCAGGCATGGGTTCCTGCGCCTCGAACATCAGGGTGTCGAACCGTCGCAGCAGCAGACCCTCGCGCAGGGCCCACGGGCAGATCTTGACGCTATTGACCTTGAACACCTCCAGGGCTGCCTCGGCCACCAGGGCGCCCGCGAGGACCTGCGGCGCCCTGGTCTCCGAGACGCCGTCGAGGTTCACCCGGTCCTTCACCGACATGGCCGCCAGTCTCTTGGTCCAGAGGGACAGGTCTTCCAGTCGCAGTTCGCGCTGGACGAACGGTCCGGCCGCCGAGGGGGCGGCCCCGGCCAGACGGGCGAGTGACCTGAACGTCTTCGAGGTGCCCGCCACCAGTTGCGGTTCTCCGAGGAACGCGAATTCGGCCGCGGCATCCTTCATGGTTGAGCGGATGTAGCGGCGAAGGTTCTTCACACTTTTGGCGGTCGGTGGGTCTTCGTTGAGCCAGTCGCGGGTCAGGCGACCAGCTCCCAGGGGTACGGAGATCGCCACCTCGGGCAGCTCGTCCTCGCCCATCGCCATTTCGAATGACCCGCCGCCAATGTCAAGGTTGAGGATGGACCCGGGGCTCCAGCCATACCAGCGGCGAACCGCCTGGAAGGTCATTGCCGCTTCCTGATCGCCGGTGAGTTCCTGGAGTACCACAGCGGTTTCCGCTTTGACCCGCTGGAGGACGGCCTCGCCATTTGCGGACTCTCGGATTGCTGAGGTACAGAACGCGAGGAAGTCCTGAGCGTCATGTCGGCTCGCGAACTGCCGTGCCTCCTTGACGAAACTGATCAGCTCGCGTTGACCGCGATCGCTGATCGCGCCCTCGCTGTCGAGGTGAGCGACCAGCTGCAGCGGTCTCTTGTGGGACGCGAAAGGCACCGGGCGTGCCCCGGCGTGGGCATCCACCAGGAGCAGATGCACGGTATTTGATCCGATATCCAAGACGCCTAGACGCATGATTCCATTATTCTCGTCGATACTTTCGTTGACGACGCGCCCCACGGCGTCCTATCACTGGTAGCGGGCCCGGGGGTCCGCTACCAGGCCCTACTTCCGTGCAGCGACCTTGCGTTTGGCGGGCGCGCGGCTGGCAGTCTTTTTCGGAGCCGGCCCCTTGGCCCGCTTGTCCGCCAACAACTCGAGCGCCAGTTCGCGGGTCAGTTCCTCAATAGCCATCGACCGTGGAACGGTGATGTTGGTGACCCCGTCGGTGATGTAGGGACCGAACCGGCCGTCTTTGACCACGACGGGCTTCTCGGACACCGGATCATCGCCGAACTCGGCCAGCGGCGGCGCAGCAGTCCTCCCGCCGCGCTGTTTGGGCTGGGAGTAGATCTCCAGCGCCTGCTCCAACGTGATGGTGAAGATCTCCTCCTCCGACCCGATGGACCGCGAGTCAGTCCCCTTCTTCAGGTACGGACCGAACCGACCGTTCTGGACGGTGATCTCCTTCCCCTCGGCGTCGACGCCGAGCACCCGCGGAAGATTCATGAGTTTCAGGGCATCCTCAAGGGTCACCGTGTCCAGCGACATTGAAGCGAACAGGGACCCTGTCCGGGGCTTCTCCTTGGTCGGCTTTTTCGGCGGCTTCGGCTTGCCGTTCTTGTAATACTCCACCGGTTGTTTGGCCAGTTCCTCTTCGGTGACCTCCGGGATCAGCTCAATCACGTAGGGCCCATAGCGGCCGTCCCGTGCCGCGATGGAGCGCCCCGTCACCGGATCCTCGCCGAGGATCCGTTCCTCGGTGCCGGAGGTGTTCATCAGCTCGATGGCCTTCTCGACAGTCAATTCGTCGGGGGCCAGGTCTTCAGGAACGTTGGCCCGCTGAGGTTCGGTTCCTTCTTCAGCATCAGCGGGGAGCGGCTTCTCAAGGTAAGGCCCGAACTTGCCGACGCGCAGAGTGATGCCTTCGGCGATCTCAATGGAGTTGATCTTGCGTGCGTCAATCTCGCCGAGGTCGTTCACGATGGTGTGAAGCCCGGTGACCTTACGGTCCCCGTAGTAGAAGTGGTTCAGCCAGTCGACCCGGCCAGCTTCCCCGCGGGCAATGCGGTCCAGATCCTCCTCCAGCTCCGCAGTGAAGTCGTAGTCGACGTAGTCGTGGAAGTGCTCCTCCAGCAGCCGGACCACTGAGAAAGCGATCCAGCTGGGGACCAGCGCCTGGCCTCGGGTCCGCACATACCCACGATCCATGATCGTGGAGATGGTCGCCGCGTAGGTTGACGGCCGGCCAATACCCAGCTCCTCCAGGACCTTGACGAGCGAAGCTTCAGTGAAACGCGGCGGCGGCGAGGTTTCATGCCCGACGGCGTTGACCTCCTTCGCGCCCAGCTTGTCCCCCGCGGCAAGGTTGGGAAGCCGGGCTTCCTGCCCGCCATCGGCCGAGGCATCCTGCTCATTGCGCCCGGCATCCTTACCTTCCTCATAGGCAGCCATGAAGCCGCGGAAGGTGATAACGGTGCCGGAGGCCGAGAACTCAGCGTCGCGAGTCTTTCCGTCCGGACCAGCTGCGAGGGCACCCAACCGGAGGGTCGCCGTCGAACCCTTGGCATCAGCCATCTGGGAAGCGACCGTCCGCTTCCAGATGAGTTCATACAGCCGGAACTCTTCGCCGCGAAGTTGTCCGGCGACCTGCGCCGGCGTGCGGAAGGAGTCACCGGCGGGGCGGATCGCCTCATGGGCTTCCTGGGCATTCTTGGACTTGCCTTTGTACACACGGCGGGCGTCCGGGACGTATTCAGCACCGTACAGTTCGGATGCCTGACGGCGGGCGGCGTTGACGGCCTGATCCGAGAGGGCCGGTGAATCGGTTCGCATATACGTGATGTAGCCGTTTTCATACAGGCGCTGGGCAACCTGCATGGTGACCCTGGAGGAGAATCGCAGTTTACGGGCTGCTTCCTGCTGCAGGGTCGAGGTGGTGAACGGCGCTGCAGGCCGGCGGGTGTAGGGCTTGGTGTCGACCGAGCGGACAGCAAACTCGGCGTCCTGCAGTTCGGCCGCCAACGATTCAGCGGTTTCGGCGTCGAGTCGCGCCACCGTCGATGACTTCAGCTCTCCGAGGTCGGTGAAATCCTTGCCCGTCGCCACACGTGAACCGTCGAGGCTGACGAGTTTTGCCGCGAAGGACTGACGCTCGTCACCGCTCAGCGGCGAGAAGGTGCCGGTGAGATCCCAGTAGGACGCTGCGCGGAAGGCCATCCGTTCGCGCTCGCGTTCGACCACTAGCCGGGTGGCAACCGACTGCACGCGGCCTGCTGAGAGGCCCCGAGCCACTTTGCGCCACAGTACTGGTGAGATTTCGTAGCCGTACAACCGGTCCAGGATCCGTCGGGTCTCCTGGGCGTCGACCATCGGGATGTCGAGTTCGCGCATTTCCAGCAGCGCCCGCTGAATAGCTTCCTTGGTGATTTCGGGGAAGGTCAGGCGGTAGACCGGGACCTTGGGTTTGAGCACCTCAAGCAGGTGCCAGGCGATTGCCTCACCCTCGCGGTCACCGTCAGTTGCGAGGTAGAGGGCTTCGGCGCCCTTGAGCGCCGCCTTCAGCTCAGCGACTGTCTTCTTCTTGTTGGCGGACACCACGTAGTAGGGCTCGAAGTCATTGTCGAGATCCACCGCGAATTTGCCCACACCGGTCTTCTTCAGCTCGGCGGGCAGGTCTGAGGGCTGGGGAAGGTCCCGGATGTGCCCCATGGACGCCGTGACCTCAAAGCCCTCGCCCAGATAACCAGCAATGGTCTTGCTTTTTGCGGGTGACTCAACAATGACGAGCTTGCGGCCGGGCTTCTTGTCCGTTGCCTTAGTGGGCACTTCTCTCCTATATATAGGTCCGCTGAGCTGATGGCGTTTCAGCGGTCTTCGTAACGGGGCGACTCGGGCCATTAGCCCTTACACCCTTCACAGTATGCGGTATGCCTTCTTGCAATAGGGTAACGGCTTCGGTGTACCGCTGGTCACAAAAGGGGGATAACTGTGCAGAACCTCTCCTCGCCGGGGCCGCCCGATGCCCGGTCAGGCGGCCGGGATCGGTGGCCTGCCGACGTCAGCTGGCTGCTGCCGGAATCAGGAATCCGTCCAGGACAAGCCTCCGCACATCGGACAGCAGGGCAGACCGGAAGGCGTCGTCGTCCTGGCCAAGGAGCGCGCTGAGAGCCATCACGATCTGACCGGCCGAGAGGTCACCGTCGCAGGCGGACACGAAGCCTGCCAACTCGGTGCTCAGGAGATTGGTGCGACGAAAACCGGCACCCTGCCGGAGCAGGATCACTCCAGGGTGTTCTGCGCCCGGGCGCTGGTGGCGTTCCTCGGTGACGTCGTCGGCCACCAGTAAATGCTGTTCGGACAGGCCCTCGGCGTGCTTGACGACCCAGTCGTACCTGCCGACGCCGGCAGCGAAGTGCGGGGCGATCGGTTGCTCCAGCGGGTGCGTGATCTCCTCGAACCGACGAAGCGGGACCTCCGGTGTTGGGGCGGCCTGCTGGCTGGCGGGGTGTCCGGTGTGCGGCACTTCGTGTGTGCGAAGCAGCACCGCGCCGAAGCCGACTGAGTCAACGTTGCGGGACCGGAAGTCGTCGATGTAGGCCGCGTACCGGTCGACGAACGCGTCCGGATCGCGGGTTTCGGCGGCATCCCGCAGCCAGGTCAGCGCGTACGCCGAGGGAGTCAGCTGTTCCCGCTGCAGAACCCAGCAGTCCACAGTGGCGGGAATCCAGGACTGGATCCGATCGTGCCACGGCGCGCTGGAGGAGATTTCCCAGTTACCCAACAGCTGGGCCGTGCCGCCCGGGGTCAGGACGCCTGGTAGTTCCTTGAACAGCGTCGAGACAATATCGTCGCCGGGCAGCCCGCCATCACGGTAGGTGAACTGGCTTTCAGCGGTTTCCGCCGGGTGGCGGGGGGTGATGACGAACGGCGGGTTGGAAACCGCCAGATCGAATGTTTCGCCAGCTACCGGGTCAAGGAGGTTTCCTTGTCTGAGGGTTACCCTGTTTCCCAGGTCATCGGGGTCCAGCCCCAAACGTTCGAAATTCAGTAGCAGGTTGAAGCGGGTGAACGCGAGCGCTCGGGCCGAGATATCGGTGGCGGTGACATGTCGGACATGACCAAGGAGGTGAAGGGTCTGGATGCCGCACCCGGTGCCCAGATCAAGGGCACGGTCCACGGCAGGCCGGACCGTCAATTGGGCCAAAGTGCGAGAAGCCTGACCAATACCGAGGACGTGATCGCGGCGGAGCACCCCGGGCCGCTGATGCTGGCCTAGATCGCTGGCCACCCACACATCGCCTCCGGCGTCTGAGGAGTAGGGGCGGAGGGCGACAAGCGCCCGCCAACCGTCCGCACCATGCCGTTCAGCCAGCCCCAGTCGACCGAGCCCGCCCGGTGTGGTGCCGGCGAAAGCCCTACTGAGGTGGGCTTCGGGTACCGTTTCGCCGAGCAGCCACAGCATCACCGCAGCAGTGGGTTGGTTCCCGGCTAGAGCGTCCGCTTGCCGGCAGGCGAGGAGCGCGGGGATCAGCTGGTCGTTTTCGAGCGACTCCCAGGCTTCGACACCGATGAGCCCGGCGACGCCGTCGGCCGTGTAATTCAGTGATTGAAGGTCGGCGGCGAGGGCCGCCAGAAGCGTTTTGTCGCTGCTGAACGGTGCATCAGGGACATCGCTGGCGAATTCGGCATGCCTCACGCAGCACCCGCGGCAGTTGCCTCGGCCTCATCGGCTTCGCAGCCCTGAGGGCACCGCAGCGTCGCTGGGGAAGCGGCGCAGTCCGCGCAGTACAGGGTGAGATTGCGGCAGACGAGGTTGGAACAGTTCTCGAACTTGTTCGTCGGTGTTTCACAGCGAACGCACTTGCCAATAGTTTTTGCATCCTGTGAAAACTCGATGTGCATGCGCTTGTCGAAGACGTACAGCGACCCCTCCCAGAGGCCCGCGTCACCGTACTCCTCCCCGTACCGCACGATTCCGCCATCCAACTGGTACACCTCGGTGAAACCGCGGTTGATCATCAGGCTGGACAGGACTTCGCAGCGGATCCCCCCGGTGCAGTAGGTGACCACCGGTTTGTCTTTCAGGTCGTCATACCGGCCAGAGTCGAGTTCATTGACGAAGTCCTGGGTGGTCGCGACATTGGGGACGATTGCGTTCTTGAACCGGCCGATCTGCGCCTCCAGTGCGTTACGCCCGTCGAAAAAGACCACTTCTTCACCGCTGGCCTTTTTGGCATCCACCAGCCGGTGCAGTTCCGCGGGTTTCAGGTGCGTGCCGCCTCCCAGAACGCCGTCCTCGTTGACTTTGAGCTCCGCGGGGGCGCCGAAGGACACAATCTCGTCCCGTACCTTGACGCTGAGCCGGGGAAAGTCAGCGGCTCCGCCCTCGGACCACTTGATGTCCATCTTCTTGAAGGCGGGATACTCGCGGGTTGCCTTCACATATTGCTTGATGGCGTTCAATTCGCCGCCGACGGTTCCGTTGATCCCGTCTTTCGACAGCAGGATGCGGCCCCGGAGCCCGAGCTTCTCGCAGAGTGCCCGCTGCCAGAGTCGGACGGCCTCCGGATCGGGTAGCGGGGTGAAAGCGTAATACAACACAATGCGGTTCATGGACACGCATTCAAGCATAACGGTCCGCCTTCGGAGAGGTCTCGAATCGACTACGGCTTCGGTGTCCTATGTTCAATACCAGCCACACAGCCTATGGTCATTTCATGAATGCACATCTCTCCGAAAAATTGTTGAAGACGTGGATCTCCGGCTGGTCTTCCTGCCGGAGTTATCAGCCGCACGACGACGGCCGCACGGTATCCGTGTCACTTACGGATCACGGCAATCAGCAGGAGCACTTCGTGTATGAACCTACCGACGAGTTGATTCTCTCGCTCGCAACCGAAACACGAGCCGACCCGAACCGTCTTCTCACCGTGGCGACCACCCGGATGGACGAACTACTCGACCTGCTCAGCCCATTGGGCTTGAGGGTAATTGACAACCACCAGGCGCTGATGACCGTGAACATGGATGGTCAGGACGTCGAGGACCCGCGCCCTCCTGATGAGGTGTTCTCCATTACCCACCTGCATGAGCCGACCTGTCGCCGGGTCATCGTGACCGCCGACGGTGAGGAGGCGGCGCGCGGATCAGTCGCCGTAGAACAGGGCTTTGCCGTTTATGACCGCATCCTGACGAGTGAAAAGTTCCGTCGTCGCGGGCTCGGCAGCTACGTCATGCGCGCGCTCACCTCGGCGGTGCTGCAGGACGATGTGGAACATGGGCTGCTCATGGCGTCGGCTGATGGTCAGCAGTTGTATCAGTACCTGGGCTGGGAGCACCTCGCCGATGTCTTCGTGGTTCGCGCCTAACCTACTGCTCCAGGTTTTCAGCGCTCGCCGGAGTGACACAATGGCAAGGTGGCCCTTCATGACTCCCTAATTCCCCTGCTTGGTGGGGGCACCGACCCGGAGCAACTGGTCCACGTTCGGGAGATTCCCGCCCGACAGGCCGTCACCGCCCCGTGGCCGGAGTGGGCCCACCCGGATATTGTCTCCGCCTATGCCTCGATGGGGGTGACGACCCCATGGCGGCATCAGGTGATAGCAGCAAATACCGCGCATAGCGGTCGGCACACGATTGTGGCCACCGGCACGGCATCCGGAAAATCGCTGGCGTACCAACTGCCGGTGCTCGACGAGATTCACCGGACCGCGTTAGGGGACCGGACGTCGTTGGAGCCCACCGGTTCGGTAGCTCTCTACCTCGCGCCGACCAAGGCACTCGCAGCAGATCAGTTGGCGGCCGTAAAGGCCATGAGTATTCCGACGGTCCGTGCGGAAACGTACGACGGCGACACCGATCCAACAGCCCGACGGTGGATCCGCGACCACGCAAACCTGGTGCTGGCGAACCCCGACATGCTGCATTACGGGATCCTGCCCAACCATTCCTGGTGGGCCAGGTTTTTTCGTCGGCTGAAGTACGTGATTATCGATGAAGCCCACAGCTACCGTGGAGTGTTCGGGTCCCACGTGGCGAACCTGCTGCGTCGTCTGCGGCGAGTCTGTGACTATTACGGCGTCTCCCCTGTTTTCATTGGCGCCTCGGCCACGTCGGCCGATCCTGGTGTCTCCTTCGGGAAACTGATTGGCAGTGGGGCGACACCGGTAGTGGAGGACACTTCCCCGCATGGGTCAACGACCGTAGCTTTCTGGGAACCGGAACTCACTGATCTGCGGGGAGAGAACGGGGCCCCCAAACGCCGGACCGTCATCGCTGAGACGGCTGACCTGCTGACCAATCTGGTCTCCGCGCAGGTCCGGACGATCGCATTTATCAAGTCGCGGCGGGGAGCGGAGAGCATCGCCGCAATGTCAAAGCGGCTGCTCCATGAGGTTCATCCCAGCCTGCCCGGCAGGGTTGCCGCGTACCGGTCGGGTTACCTTCCCGAGGAGCGCCGGGAACTGGAATCAGCGCTGCGCAGCGGGCAGCTGCTCGGTATTGCCAGCACGCCCGCACTCGAACTCGGGATCGATATCTCAGGGCTGGACGCCGTTCTGGTTGCAGGGTGGCCCGGCACCCGGGCCTCCCTCCTGCAGCAGATCGGCAGGGCCGGACGGTCGGGCCAGGACGCGCTCGCAGCCTTCATCGCCAGCGATGATCCACTCGACACGTATCTGGTGCATCATCCGGAAGCAGTGTTCGACGTCGGAGTGGAAGCTACAGTTTTCGACCCCACCAATCCCTACGTGCTTGGCCCACACCTTTGCGCGGCCGCCGCTGAGTTGCCCCTGACATCGGCTGACCTCGGGCTCTTCGGGTCCGGGGTTGAAGACCTGTTGACGAAATTGGTCAGCCAGGGCTTCCTCCGCCAGCGGCCCGCCGGATGGTTCTGGACGCACCCGCAAAGCGCTGCGGGGATGGTGAGTCTGCGCGCCGACGGTGGCGGCCCGATCAGCATTGTCGAGACCGGGACCGGAACCATGCTCGGCACCATGGATTCGCCGCAAAGCCACTACCAGGCGCATGCCGGTGCGGTCTATGTCCACCAAGGGCAGACCTACGTGGTCGACGAGCTCAAAGAACAGGACCATTGCGCCATGGTGACCCGGTCCAACCCGGATTACTACACCCAGGCCAGGGATATCACCGAGATTGACGTGGTCAGCGCCAGCCGCACCCAGGACTGGGGTGGCGTACAGATCCGGTTCGGCGAGGTTATGGTCACCACGCAGGTGGTCTCGTTCCAACGGAAGGCCTTCGTCTCCAACGAAATCCTTGGTGAAGAGCCGCTCGAACTCGGGGCCCGGGATCTTCACACGAAGGGCGTCTGGTTCGAGTTCGACCAGAAACTTCTGGAAGCCAGCGGTCTGACCGCCGCTGATCTGCCGGGCGCGCTCCACGCGGCGGAGCATGCCGCCATCGGTTTGCTTCCCCTCGTGGCGTCCAGCGATCGATGGGATATCGGTGGAGTCTCAACCGCGCTACATGCTGACACGATGCTCCCTACCATCTTCGTTTATGACGGCCACCCTGGTGGGGCCGGGTTTGCCGAGCGAGGCTATGATGCCGTCCGGATCTGGGTCAAGGCCACCCTCGATGCTATTGACGCGTGCGAGTGCGACACGGGCTGCCCGTCGTGTGTGCAGTCGCCTAAGTGCGGCAACCGGAACAACCCGCTGAGTAAATCCGGTGCCGCCACTCTGTTGGCATTGATCCTGGCACAGGACCCCAACCTGTCACACCGCTAAGGCTGCTGGGCAAGCTTAGCGACCGACGCTGCCCGGTTCCTGTTCCGGAACCGGTTTTTGGTTTTAGGGCGGCGGTCCGGCACGTGCCCGTCCTGAAGCATCCGGTAGCAGCGGGTACCCGGCGATCACCACATTGACGGTCAACGAAGTGCGCACCTCCACGATGGTGCCACCGGGGCCCTCCCGGGCGCAGGACTGCAGGGATACGCCATGGGCCGCAGCGGTTTCCATCGCGACAGTGCAGGGATCTCCCGCCGCCAATCCACGCGCCGCGTCCGCCGCGGCCAGGGCCGCGAGATCAGCGGCCGTAGCTGCCCGTGCCGCTGCAGTGCCGACCTGGGCCAACAAGACCACTGCCGTCATCAGGGTGAGAACCACCAGCGCGAACCCGCAGATCAGAGCGGTCCCGGCTCCGGCTTCAGGGTGGGGAATCCTGACGACGCGCAGGTTCCTCATGTCCACTCTGCTGTCGATACTGGACCCAATCGGCTCACCAGCGAGGCGTTTGGCCGGATCGGACCCTCAGGTTCCTGGTGATACCGTCCTGCCGTCCCGGTCAAGCTGGGGGCAGGCCCCTCGCTGTCCAGCTCGGAGCGCGCCGATGCTGACGCTGACAGCTCCCACCCCAGCTGGTCCAACAACGGGACAGCCAGACGCGAGGTGACGGTCACCGTTGACCAGCCACCGTCGTCCACTAGGTCGAGTTGCACGTTCCCTCCCGCGAGGCGCCGCACAGTCGTTTGCACCTGAACCATCGGCTCGCCGCGCACGACTTCCCGGGCCCCCGCGCGGGCTGCCTCCTCCAACCGCAGCTGCGTCAGTCCCGCGGTTACAGTGCCCAGGAGGAGCGCGAGGAGTAAGACCAGTGACGGCAGCGCAATTGCGATCTCTGCCGTCACCGCACCGCGCTGACGGACCTTCCCCAACGCGATCCGTGCCATTAGCCAGCTACCCGAAACTCAGGGCCGAGCTGATGAGGGACATCAGCATCCCCCTGACCTCCCCACTCGACAGGATCGCCACGAGGAGGGCAGCGAATCCCACCGCGGCGAGCGTGGCAATCGCGTACTCGGCGGTAGCCATACCCGCCTCCGATGTGGCGAGGCGGTGCCACCGGGCGGCAAGCCGATGTCTTAGTTGCGAACCTGGCTCTCTTACTGACGACATATCTCTCTCCTTACTAGGCGTTTGCTGCAGCACCGGCGAACCGCGCTGCCCTCTCAGGCTGGGCGTCTGAGAGCTTTCTGGTTGGGTGGCATGGCACCCTCACCTCACTCTGCCCGGGGGTACCTGGCCGTTGGGCACCGCAACCGGGTTAAGTGGACAAGTCTCATGAGCTAGCTGCCCACTGGCATCACCACTCGGGAACCAGGGCGAAGACCACCGGAAGCACCCCGAAGCAGATGAACGCTGGGAGGTAACATAGGCCCAGCGGCACCACGAGCCGGACACCGAGTGTGGCCGCCCGTTGCTCTGCTTCGCTGTTCCTGCGGCGCCGGAGCTGGGATGCATGGGTATGGACAAGTCCGGCCGACGAGGCGCCGGTGAGTGCAGCAAAGCGCAAAGCGCTGCTAAGCATCAGGAGGGTCTCCCCCGTGCGGCCATCCGAGCGGGCAACTGCTGAGTTCCAGGCCACGTCCCAATCAGCCCCTAGTGAGAGGGCACCCGCCACGGCTCGCAGTCCATGTGCCAACGACGGTGGGCAGGAGCCCGCGAGCGCCGTGAGAGCAACTCCGATTGGCGCACCGGCGGTCAGCGTTGCGCCAAGGAGATCAATCATCAATGCAGTGTCGAGGACTTCTGCGTCCTGAATCGTGGCGTGCGCACTATCGCGGCGCCACCGCCACGGCGGTGCGCCTGTCCGGCGCCCGGGAACCTCCCGGTCACCCCACCTCACTCCAGCCGGCCCTTGGGAAGCCGTCAACAGGAGAAAAGCAGCTCCCAGCAGGCTAAAAACCAGTAGCCCGGTCACCTCAGCCATCCCGGGCCGCAGCGGCAACAAGCCGATAGGACCAGACTCGTCCACCCACCATGAGGAGGCTCCCTGCACCCAGCAACATGAGCCCGGGGAGCGACCCAAATAGGATAGCGAGGGGCTGAGCGCCGGTCAGGTAGCCCAACCCAAGTCCGAAGATCGGGAGCCAGCCGAGGAGACGCGCGGTGGCGGCCGGCCCGGCCAGTGCCGTTGCCCGTGACGCGGCGGCGCCGAGGGATTGCTCCAACTGGGCGGCATACCGGCCCAGCACCTCGACCAGCGGCGCGCCGCTTCGCTCAGATAATTCCAGGCATACCGCCAGGTCCCGCCACATGCCCGAGCAGTCTGCTGGGGGGATCCTGGCTCGGCCCAAGCGCCAACGTTCGCGTTCGTGCGGATCAGCTGCTGCGCGCCGGAGGACCTCCGGGACCCCAGCCCCGAGTACTGCCGCCTGCTGGGCGGCGCGAACAACTGGCAGCGCAACCTGGTCGAACCCGGGAGCGGTTCCCGGGTTCCGCTCCCCGCTGGCCGCCGAGTACACCACGGTCATGTCCTGCCATAGCTGGTGCGGTGCCCTTCCAGCCTCCAGCAGCGCTGTCAGCTGGTACACGAACAGGGGCAGCTCGGACGGGGCAACTTCGACGGGTCGGACCAGTTTGCGTATCGCTGCGATCCGGTACCGGAACCGGGATGGCTCCCGAGCGTTCTTCAGATCTCGCCTCCAGGTCTCCGGTACGGCGAGGATGAGAAAGGCCGCAACCAGCAACGCACCAACGGCGATGCCTATCATGACAGCGGTCCAATCCTGAGTAGATCCTGCAACCGGGCCCAGCCCGACGCCGCCTCACATCCCCCGCCGCACCGGACAAGAGCGGGACGAACTCGCAGCGCGCCGGCGTTGTCGAGTTCCATCAGGCCAATCACCGCTACCTGTCGTCCCCCTGAGCTGCGCACCAGGTGCACCACGATGTCCAGCGCACTGGCGGCTTGCAGGGTGATTGCTTCACGGTTCAGGCCGGCCAGCGCGCCCAGGGCCATCAACCGTGCGGGGACGGTTTCAGCTGAGTTGGAGTGGATCGTGCCGCCGGCACCGGAGTGACCAGTGTTCATCGCTGCGAGCAGTTCCCGGACTTCCGCGCCACGGCACTCCCCCACGATCAGCCGGTCGGGACGCATGCGCATCGCCTGTCGTACCAGTTCCGCCAAGTCGATTGCACCGGAGTTTTCCGCATTATTGTGGCGGCATTGCAGGGAAACTGCGTGGGGATGCCGCGGGGTCAACTCCGCCGCATCCTCAACCGTCACCAGGCGTTCAGAGGAAGCGCTCAGAGCTAGCAGCGTCGACAGGAGCGTCGTCTTGCCGGTGCCAGTTGCACCGCTGACCAGAAAGTTCAGCCGTCGCACCACTACAGCGTGCAATACCTCGGCCATGAGCGGATCAAGAGTCCCCGACTCGATCAGCTCAGCCATGGTGAACTCACGATGACGTTGAACGCGGATAGACAGCAGAGTGCCCCGGTTGGACACCGGCGGCAGGACAGCATGGACGCGAAATGCGGCCAAGCGGACGTCGACGCACGGGTTGCCGTCGTCGAGGCGTCTACCAGCGGCGGAAATGAGCCGGGTCGCCAAGGCGCGCACCTCGGCATCGGTGCTGAAACGATGGGAGGTTCGCCGTAATCCGGCGCCCCCGTCCACCCACACCTCATCGGGCCCGTTAACCAGGATGTCTGTCACGGTGAGGTCCTCAAGCAGGTGTTGCAGTGGCCCCAGCCCCTGCAGCTCGGCGTGCACCTGGTCAACGGTGCGGAGCATTCCGGTGGCCCCCAGTAGCTTGCCTGTCGATTGGACGGCGGCAGCCAGCCGAGCCCCGCTGAGCGGCAGCTGGTCGGCGAGAACCGCCAGGCGGACTTCGCTCACCATCGCCGCCGCGCCATCATGGTTCCCGCTGTCAGTGCCCGCACTAGCTCGGCGGCGACTGCGTGTCAGATCGCTCACGGTCTGGGTTCCGCAGTACGGAAAGGCACCGTCGCCAACGCCTGGGCGGTGAGGACCCGCACCGGGCGCTGCTTGCCCATGGCCAGGAGTCGTCCTTGCCGTTCAGCCGTGGCGACGCCCCGCAGCTGAGGAAGATGCCCAGTCAGGGGCCCACCCACCAGTTCGGCCACCCGGTGCGAATCCAGGCCTTCGCCGAATGGGCCGCGGGCCACGAGACCGACGGGGAGGAACTGGGTCTGCTGCACGATCGAATGGGCCACCGCGATGGGGCGACGGCGTCCCGGGACCAGCAGTACCAACTCGTCGCAGAAGGAAAGCAGCGGTCCGCCCCAGGGCCAGCCGGATGGAAGGTCAGCGATGGTCAGGTCAAAACCGCTGCGGACCGCGTCTAGCACTGACTTCACAGCTGAAGAGCCAAGTATCCCTGCCTCAGTCGCTGGCGACCCTCCCATGGCCAGGACTGACACACCACTGACCACGGGGAGTGCATCCATGAGTTGATCTGGGTTGAGCGTGCCGCTGACCTCACCGAGATCTTCCCATCGGATACCCGACAGTGATTCAGATAGGGCGAGGTCCAGTCCCCCGCCCGCACAATCACCGTCGAGGAGCAGACACGACCGACCGGACCGGGCGGCGGCAAGTGCGAGCCAACAGCTCAGCGAGCTGGCTCCGACCCCGCCTGAGCAGCCCATCACGCCGAGGACGTGACCACGCGGGCCTCTTGCCCGAAGACCAGCGAGGCGTTCCACCAGCCAGCCAGCAGCAGCGGGTAGCAGGGCAACCTGGGAGGCGTTGAACCGGGTTGCCGTCTGCCACACCGCGCTGTCCTCCCCCGATAGGCCCACCAGGATCAGCTCGCCGTCAGCTACTGAGCCATGTGCTGCACTGTCGCTGCCCACGAGCAGCGCAGCGGGATGCAGCTGGCGGGCTTCGGGGAGCGTTGTCGCCACAGTCAGCTCAAGCCCTGCCGCAGCGGCGACCCGCGCTGTTTCATCGCGAATGCGTTGCGAACTGGTCACCAACGCTAAGCCTGCCCGCCCGGACACCGGGAGCCAGGGACGTCCTTCTGTCATGGGTTAAGCGTGTGCCGCGGGGATGCTCCCCTGGCTGTTTGACTGGCGTATGTGGACAGGCTTCCGGGAACTCCAGCTGTGGAGGGCTGGTGCCTTCACAGGAAAGGGGCACCTGGCCGCCGGGCCCGACCAGGAGTGTCGTTGGGCCGGGAGACAATGGAGCCATGTATGTTGTCGTGTCCTCACCGCAAGCCCCAGGCAGCTCCGCCTGGCCTGCTGAGGGGTTGGCAGACGACGCTGTCGCTGTGCTGCAGCCCGCGGATGCCTCAGGATCGGCCACTGGGGCAGCCGTCGTCGTCGGGCGCGACGAACTTCCCGCGGCCGTCCGCCACTTTGAGGCGCAGAAGGCGCGTTGGGTGTGGGATTCCACCCGCACCTGGTACCCGCAGCTCCTGCACCAAAAGGTCAGTATCGAGCGGTGCCACGACCTGAGCCTGTGCCGGGACATCCTTCGGCATTCTCGTTTCGCAGCTGACCTGCCCTACATCACCCGGCTGCAGGGCAGTGCTGGCCCACAGGACCAGGCGCCCGCGAGGCAGCTTCCCCCGGTTGCCGCATCGCCAGGGCAGTTCAGCCTGTTCGAGACTCCTTCCACCACCGGCGGGCCCGGGCCGGATGATGTTCTCGCCGAGTTTCGCCACCAGCAGCGGGCTGTTGCGGAGGGGCGGTTTCCCCAACGGCTGTCGCTCCTGCTTGCTGCTGAATCGGCCGGTGCCCTCCTGGCCGCCGAGATGGAGGCCGCAGGAATACCGTGGCGTCGTGACCTCCATGAGGAGCTGCTGGAATCGCAGCTGGGTCCGCGCCCCCGGGAAGGCGTACGGCCTGCTGAGCTTGAGCGGATAGCCGGCGAGCTACGGGTGCACCTAAATAACCCCGGTTTCAACCCTGACTCACCGCAGGACCTGCTGCGAGCGCTGCACCGGGCAGGCATCGAGGTGACCAGCACACGGTCCTGGGAGCTGGAGCAGCACAGTCACCCGGGGATTGAGCCCCTGCTGCGCTACAGGAAGCTCTCCCGGTTGCTGACCGCCAATGGGTG
Organism: Arthrobacter flavus; assembly: GCF_039526005.1. NCBI lineage: Bacteria > Bacillati > Actinomycetota > Actinomycetes > Micrococcales > Micrococcaceae > Arthrobacter > Arthrobacter flavus. The sequence goes on from NZ_BAAAIJ010000047.1 coordinate 252,050, forward strand.
GACCTGGTTGGATGCCTGGGTGCAGGGCGGCCGCTTCAGGCCCGAGTATGTGGTGGGAGGGGTGGTATCGGGACGGTGGGCTTCGCGGGGTGGCGGCGCCCTCCAGATCCCCCGGCAAATCCGTGACGCGGTGCGCCCCGATCCGGGATACCGGTTTGTGGTGGCCGACGCCGCGCAGTTGGAACCCCGGGTGCTCGCCGCGCTGGGCCGCGATTCGGCGCTGGCCACTGCGGCACGGGGAAGAGACTTGTACCAAGGGATTGCTGAACAGGGCTTCGGAGACCGCGCCAAGGCAAAACTCGCCATGCTGGGTGCGATGTACGGCGCCACCACTGGTGAATCCGGCCGGTTGCTGCCGCAGCTGGCCCGCACCTATCCGCAGGCTATTGCGGTGGTGGAAAGTGCTGCCCGTACGGGCGAAGCAGGAGGCGTGGTGAGCAGCTATCTCGGGCGCGGTTGTCCTCCGGTGACTGACTCGTGGCGGGCGTCGCAGCAAAGCTCCACTGCTGACGAGCAGCGGCGGGCGGACAATCTGGCCAGATCGCGCGGCCGGTTCACCCGCAACTTCGTGGTCCAGTCGACGGCAGCCGAATGGGCGCTCTGTTGGCTCGCCGAGCTGCGGCGCCAGTTGCGTACGAAGGTGGTTCCAGCTCCCGTTGATCTGCTGGTGTTCTTCCTGCACGACGAGGTCATGCTTCATGTTCCGGAGTCCCAGGTCGACGACGTCTGCCGCGTGGTCACCGAGGCGGCACAGTCGGCAACCCGGCTGATGTTCGGGGACATCCCCATCGAATTTGCGGTCAATGTGATGGTCGTGGATTCCTACGCAGACGCTAAATAACAAGAAATGTAAACATTTGCGTGACGGATAGTCATCGTAAAATGTCAACTTTGACTTATCCAAACAATCTACGTTTAGTTGGCAAAACAGTCTATTAAATCCAGACACGAATTATCGCCTGAGAATCCCACAGTGTTGGCATCACGACTGGGCACCAACGTTGAGGAGAGTCATGAGATTACGGGTCGGAATCATCGGAGCGGGCCCCAGCGGACTCGCCCAATTGCGGGCTTTCGAGGCCGCGAGAACTCTTGGCGGCGAGATGCCGGACATTACCTGCTTTGAGAAACAGTCCGAGTGGGGCGGACAGTGGAATTACAGCTGGCGGACAGGGCTGGACAGACGTGGGGAACCAGTACACGGCAGTATGTACCGGCATCTTTGGTCGAACGGCCCTAAAGAATGCCTTGAGTTTGCTGACTACACCTTTGATGAACATTTTGGGCGCCCCATTTCATCCTTTCCGCCGCGCGCAGTACTTTTTGATTATATAAAGGGACGGGTCGAAAAAAGCGATGTCCGCAAATACGTCCAGTTCAATACGGTGGCACGTTGGGTTGACTACAGTGATGCCACCGGCGAGTTCACGGTAATCGTCGAAGATCTCACCAACGGCATCACCACCAGCCATGTCTTCGACCGTCTAGTGGTCGCCAGCGGGCACTTTTCCACGCCGAATGTCCCGCACTTTGAGGGTATCGAGACGTTCCCCGGCACACTGCTGCACGCCCATGACTTCCGCGGCGCGGAGGCCCTGGCAGGCAAGAACGTCCTCCTGGTGGGCAGCAGCTACTCCGCGGAAGACATCGGCATGCAGGCCTATAAAATGGGTGCCGGATCGGTGACCTTCAGTTATCGCACGGCTCCGATGGGATTCGCCTGGCCCGAGGGCGTCCGGGAACGCCCGCTCGTGACGCAGTTCGAAGGAAGCACCACCCACTTTTCCGATGGGTCACAGTCGGACTTCGACGCCGTCATTCTCTGCACCGGCTATCAACACAAGTTTCCGTTCCTGCCCACCGGGCTGGCGCTGCACACCCCGAACGTGCTGTATCCGGAAAACCTCTACAAGGGGGTCCTGTGGCATGACAACCCGCGCCTGACGTATCTCGGCATGCAGGATCAATACTTCACCTTCAACATGTTTGATGCCCAGGCCTGGTTTGCCCGGGACGTGATCCTGGGACTCATCCCGGTGCCGACGGCTGCCGAGCGCCTTGATGATATGCAGACCTGGCTTGCCCGCCAGAACACCATCGATTCCCATTTCGATGATGTTGATTTCCAGACCGACTACCTCCGGGAACTCATCGCGGCGACAGATTACCCTGCGTTTGATCTGGACCGGGTCGCTGACCTCTTCAAGCAGTGGCTCAAGGACAAGGAAAACAACATCCTGGGTTATCGCGATGACACCCATACTTCGGTCATGACGGGGACCGAAGCGTCGCCCCATCACACCCCGTGGTTGCGGGCGATGGACGACTCCCTGGACCGGTTCCTCGGCGCACGCTAGGTCGGGATCAGGATCTCAGCGGACCGGTCCCAGGGCAGGGTCCACCCCAGGTCATCAAAGAGGGCATCCAGAAGCATCGCAGTGAATCCCCAGACCGTGACGTCCCGGACCAGGAACGCCGGGGTGGTCCAGGTGACGCCGTTGCGTTGCCCACTCACAGACCGTCGCCCCGCCGGGTTGAGCAGATCCGCCACGGGCACCCGGAAGACGTGTTCGGACTCCGCTTCGTCGACCACCGTTACCGGTGACTGGTCTGCCCACCAGGCGAGCACGGGTGTGACCAGGAAGTTGCTGACCGGAAGCCCTGACTCAGGGAGTGGTCCCAGCACCTCGATCCCCGCGGTATCGACGCCGGTCTCCTCCCACGCCTCGCGGAGCGCCGCAGCTACCGGGCCATCGTCGCCGTCGTCGATCCGGCCGCCAGGGAACGCCACCTGACCTGGATGGTCAGTCAGCGACCCGGAACGTAGCACCAGCAGGATGTCCAGATCATCGGGCACGGCGCCCGCATGGAACTCAGCTGGCCGGTCATCGAGGATACCGAAGAGGATCAAGACCGCGGCGTGGCGCGCCTCTGCTGGGTCGATGCCGCGCAGCGTCCCCGGCCGCGACCCGGACCGCTTCGCCAGCTCCAGCAACTGTTCACGGGCGCTCATGCTCCGAGGCTGTATCCGGCGGCCTGCAGTTCACGCCGTGTGGCGCCGCCCCGCATCAGCGCCAGCAACTCTTCCCGGCCAGGTGCCAGCTCGTACTTCAGCAGCTTTGCGGCTTTGACCGGGTCCACCTCTCCGTCACCATAGGCGGGGCAGAGGTCCGACAGGGGGCAGGCACCGCAGGCCGGCTTGCGTGCGTGGCAGACCCGTCGGCCGTGGAACACCACATGGTGCGAGAGCATGGTCCAATCCTTTGGGTCGAACAAACGGGCGACGTCGGCTTCCACCTTGACTGCGTCGTCGGACTCGGTCCATCGGAAGCGCCGCGCGAGCCGACCGAAGTGGGTGTCGACTGTGATCCCGGGGATACCAAACGCGTTACCGAGCACCACGTTGGCGGTTTTGCGGCCCACTCCGGGGAGGGTGACAAGGTCTTCAAGGCGGGCTGGTACCACCCCATCGAACTCGTCGACGAGACGGTTGGACAAGGCCAGCAGGCTCTTCGACTTGGCACGGAAAAATCCGGTGGGCCGGATCAGGTCCTGCAGTTCCGTTTCGTCGGCTTCAGCAAGACGGCGGGCGTCCGGGTATCTGGCGAACAGTGCCGGGGTGGTGAGGTTGACCCGGACATCGGTGGTCTGGGCCGACAGGACGGTCGCTACCAGAAGCTCAAACGGAGTGGTGAAGTCGAGCTCAGCAACAGCGTAGGGGTATTCCTCGGCCAGCCTTCGATGAATCCTGCGGGCCCGCCGCGTGATGGCGAGCGGCGACGGATCCTGGGAACCCGCGGAAACCGTACCGGCCACTGGCGGCGCCTACCCGTCGCTCGGAGCGCGCTCGATGTTGGTGAGATCCCGCATGACACCAATCCGCCCCGTGCGCTTGTCCTGCACCAGAAATTCCTCGCCTCGGTCCTCGATGCCCACTTCCCAGTCACCTGGACGCAGGACGAAGAGCTCGACACCGGAGGCCTCGTCGACTACCGGACGGGGTGAACCGACAGCGAACCAGAAAGCTTCCACCACCGGGGCGTTGTCGTCCGCGTCCTTGGTCGCTGAGATGGAGTCTTGTGACTCACTGGGCTGGGATTCGACGACCGGCTGGGAAGTTGTTGCAGCAGCGGTTGCAGCAGGTTCTGCGGCGGATGCTGTGGTCGACGATGTTTCGGGACCAGTGGCTTCCCGGGGTGCAGTTGCCTGCTGGCCGGTGGCCACCGACGTCGGGGCCGCGGTCGGTGAGCTGACATCGGTGTCGGAGTTGCCCTCGGGGGACGGCTCGGGGGACGGCTTGGAACCGGAAGACTGTGCCGAGTCGGGCGACGTGCCATATGGGGCAAAATCCTCATCGGCGAACCGCGGGTAGCCTGATGAATCGGCGTCGGCCAGTTCCTTGTCCTGAACCCCCGCTGCTGCCCCCACCCCGCTGCTCAGGTGAGCATCGGATGCGCTCGGGGCCCGGTGGTCCGAAGAAGACTTCGCTGCGGCGCCGAATCCCAGCTTGCCGGCAATGCCTGCGCTCTTCTTCTGCGCGACAGGCTGCGACGTCGTTCCGGCGTGACCCGCCTGCACCCCCGCCGCTGTTGAGCTGGCACCTGCCGCCGCCGTCGCGCCTGACTGGGGGGTGAACTCGGTGACCTGCTCGGCCGCAACTGGCTGGGAGGCTTTGGGATTTTTCGGTGCGGCTGGCAGGATCCTACGGGCCACCAGATGGGCGTTCGAGCTGGGCCGGCCGGCAAAGTCCTGCGCGAACATCGGCAGGTGCGGGCCTCCGACAGTTGCGGCCAGCATGCCAATCCCGCCGATAAGGCAGACCAGCGGCCCAAGGTGGAAGGAGGTGACCGTCTGCAGGAAGAAGAAGGTCGCGGCAAGCACTGCCACCACTGACGCGAACTGGTCAACCGACAGCGAACCGATTCGCAGGTCGGTCCCGAGTCGCCGGGCGGCAATCAACCCGGCAGTTGCTACCGGGAGGATGATGCCGATTCCCAGAAAAAAGAGAGAGGACGCGTTCCACAGGTTCCCCAACCAGTTGCTGGCCTCAAAGAAGGGAAGCATCGAGCCGATGAAGATCAGCAGCACCGAACCGCCGATCACCGCTTCGCGGAGAGTGAATGGGCCAAGAACCGCCTCGCTGGCGCGGTGTGAACTGTCGCTACTGCTGCCAGCGAACCGATCGGTGTGTGGGTGTGTCATTTCGGGATTCCAATCGTCGCAGCGGCCGGGCGGGCCGCAGTGGCCAGCCTTGCTTCCTGTCACCAGAGTAGTCAACCCGCCCCTCCTCCACTAGCCATCCGGGTCCGCTCGCGCCCTTCTCACCGCCACTCACCGCAGAAATTCGACCATTCACATGTGCAAGTGTGAGCGCCCCCACACAAAGTCGGTGCGCGCGGTTAGTCTGGTCAGCAGTATCGCGGTGCTGCGTGCCGGTTTCGAACCGGGTGGCTCGCCGCCTAACGCTATCCGGCACGATGAAGGGTTGAACATGACTGAGAACACCCAGACCACTCAAGGCGACGCATTTGAGAACCTGCTTCTGGAGGAGCGCAGCTTTCCTCCCACTGAAGAGTTCGCGGCACATGCCGTAGCACAGCCCTCCCTCTATGAAGAGGGCAAGGCCGGGCCGGAGTTCTGGGCCGCTCAGGCACGCGACCTGCTCACCTGGGACGAAGACTTCACCCAGGCCCTCGATTTCTCCGACGCTCCCTTCGCGAAATGGTTTGTTGGAGGCCGCGTGAACGCCGCCTATAACGCGCTTGACCGTCACGTTGAGGCCGGCCGAGGGGATCGGGTGGCCATCCACTTCGAAGGCGAGCCCGGCGACACCCGCTCCTACACCTATGCGGAGCTCACGGAAGAGGTCAAGAAGGCATCAAACGCGTTTCTCTCGCTCGGCGTCGAGAAGGGTGACCGTGTGGCGGTATACCTGCCGATGATCCCCGAAGCGGTGATCACCATGCTCGCCTGCGCCCGGATTGGCGCCGTACACTCGGTGGTCTTCGGCGGCTTCTCCGCCGAGGCTCTGCGCAACCGGATCGACGACGCTGAAGCCAAGCTCGTCGTCACCGCGGACGGCACCTACCGTCGCGGCAAGCCCAGCGCGTTGAAGCCAGCGGTCGACGGCGCCCTGGAACGCGAGGGGCACACCGTCACGAACGTCGTGGTGGTCAAGCGCAACGGCGAGCCGGTCGAGTGGACCGAGGGTCGGGACGTGTGGTGGAGTGACGCCGTCGGCACCGCTTCCGCTGAGCACACGGCCGTCGGACACGACTCGGAACACCCGCTGTTCATCCTGTACACCTCGGGCACCACAGGGAAGCCCAAGGGCATTCTGCACACCACCGGCGGCTATCTGACGCAAACGGCCTTCACCCACAAGAACACGTTCGACCTACGACCGGAGAGCGATGTGTTCTGGTGCACGGCCGACGTCGGCTGGGTGACCGGGCACAGCTACGTCGCCTATGCGCCGCTCGTCAACGGCGCCACCCAACTGATGTACGAGGGCACCCCCGACACCCCGCACCAGGGCCGGTGGTGGGAACTGGTGGAAAAGTACAAGGTGTCCATCCTGTACACCGCGCCGACGGCGATCCGGACGTTCATGAAGTGGGGCCGGGACATCCCCAAGAAGTACGACCTCAGCTCCATCAGGGTCCTCGGTTCCGTGGGCGAACCGATCAACCCTGAGGCGTGGATGTGGTACCGGGAAATGATCGGTGGGGGCAGTGCGCCGATCGTGGATACCTGGTGGCAGACCGAGACCGGTGCGCACATGATCGCCCCGATGCCGGGCGTCACTCACACCAAACCAGGCTCCGCGCAGGTGGCAGTACCGGGCATCTCGGTGGATGTCGTGGATGAAATGGGCGAGTCGGTGACCAACGGTTCAGGCGGGTACCTGGTGGTCCGCGAACCGTGGCCATCCATGCTCCGCGGCATCTGGGGTGACCCGCAGCGTTTCAAGGACACGTACTGGTCCCGCTTTGACAACATGTACTTCGCCGGCGACGGCGCCAAGCGTGACAAGGACGGTGACATCTGGCTACTCGGCCGCGTGGACGACGTGATGAACATTTCCGGGCACCGACTGTCGACCACCGAGATCGAATCGGCGCTGGTGAGCCACCCATCGGTGGCGGAAGCCGCCGTCGTCGGTGCCTCCGATGAAACGACCGGCGAGGCGGTGGTGGCGTTTGTCATCCTGCGTGGGTCGGCCGTCGACGACGACGACATCGTCACCACTCTGCGCAACCACGTGGGCAAGGAGATCGGGCCGATCGCGAAGCCGCGCAACATCCTGGTGGTGCCGGAACTGCCGAAGACCCGCTCCGGCAAGATCATGCGCCGCCTGCTCAAGGATGTAGCCGAGGGACGTGAAGTCGGCGACTCGTCGACCCTGTCCGATCCGACCATCATGGCTCAGATCGCCCAGTCCCTGAGGAAGTGACACAGGCTGGGTCCCGGGCGCCCGCCCGGGACCCAGCCTGTCCACGGGGCCACCCTGGCTGGCCCCCTCCTGTGACGTGGCTCCCGTGGGGTTGTGATGTTGTCCGCAATTGGTGGCGCCCTGGCCGTCGGCCCGAGGACAATTTCCAAACGTGTCTACTACCACCGCTTCCGCGACCACTGGCCCGTCTCCGGCTGCCAACCGCAAGATGGCCCGCAAGTCCGCTGCCGCCTCGTTTGTAGGCACCACGCTCGAGTCCTACGACTTCTACGTCTTCGGAACCGCCGCCGCACTGGTCTTCAACCAGGTGTTCTTCGCCGCCCAGGATCCCCTTGCGGGCACCCTCTCAGCGTTCCTGATCTTCGCGATGGGCTTCGTCGCCCGCCCCCTGGGTGCCATCCTATTTGGCCACCTCGGCGATCGGATCGGCCGCAAAAAAACCCTCATCTGGACGATCGTGCTCATGGGCCTGGCCACCGGATCGGTCGGCCTGCTCCCGGATTACAGCGTGATTGGTGTCTGGGCGCCCATCCTGCTGACCGTACTTCGCCTCCTCCAGGGTCTGTCGCTCGGCGGTGAGTGGGGCGGATCCATCCTGATCGCCACCGAGCACGCGGAGCCACGCAAGCGGGCGCTCTACGCCTCGATTCCCCAGCTCGGCTCCCCCGTTGGCACCATGCTCATCTCGCTGGTGTTCCTAATCCTTGCTGTTGTTGCGCCGGACGTCATGACCACCTGGGGCTGGCGCATCCCCTTCCTGCTGGCATTCCCGTTCCTGGGCATCGCCCTTTACCTCCGGCTCGCCATCGACGAGACACCGGTGTTCAAGGAGACTGTCCAGACCCAGTCGCGCGCCAGCATTCCGTTCTTCGAGGTCATCCGCCGTCAGCCGGCCGCAATCGCCGTCGCGGCCGCCGCTGCGGTGCTCGGTATCGGCTCCTACTTCCTCATGGTGTCCTACACCCAGGCCTACGGTACCCAGCGTCTGGGACTCAGCCAGGAGACCGTGCTCAACGCCGCCCTGATCGGTTCGCTTCTGCAACTGCTGACCATCCCCGCATTCGGCTATCTGGCCATGAGGATTGGCTCGGCCAAGGTGGTCGCGGGCGGAGCTATCGGTACGGCCCTGATCGCGTTCCCGCTGTACTGGGTCATCAGCATTGCCGATGCACCCACCTATGTGGCCGCCATCCTGTTGGGCGGCATCCTGCCGACCGCGAGCTGGGCAGCGCTCGGCGGATTGATGGCTGACATCTTCGACCCACGCACCGGGTTCACTGCACTGTCCTTCGCCTATAGCCTGGCAGCGATTGTCGCCGGATTCGCCCCCTCCATCACCCAGGTCCTCGGTACAGCTACCGACGGCGCCTGGTGGCACCCCGGAATTGTCCTTGCGGTGATGAGCCTGGTGACAGTCGCTGGGGCGCTCGCCGCTGTTCGCCTCCGCAGGACGGCCAACGTCACCCAGCCAGCCGACGTCACTCCGATGTCAGCCTAAGTACCGCAACACCACCTTCCCCGACGCGTTTTGGCGCGCCCGGGGGTGGGGCATAGTTAAGCCATGCCGAAGACCACCACGCTCCTGATCATCAACGGACCGAACCTCAACCTCCTGGGCACCCGCGAACCAGCCACCTACGGCACCGGAACCCTCGCCGACGTCGAGGCTCTCGCCGCCGACGCTGCCGCGCGTCACGGCTGGGCTGTCACGTGCCTGCAGTCCAACCATGAGGGCGAACTGGTCGACGCCATCCAGGCTGCCGCGGGGGCAGCCGACGGTATCGTCATCAACGCGGGCGCCTACACCCACACCTCAGTCGCCCTCCGCGACGCGATTGCCGCCGTCGGCCTTCCCACGGTAGAGGTGCATATCAGCAACGTGCACCGGCGGGAAGAATTCCGGCACCAGTCCTACCTGTCGGCCGTGGCGGAGGCCGTGATTGTGGGCGCCGGGATCAGCGGCTACCGGTACGCCGTCGACTTCCTGATCGAAAAACTCTCCCCCGGATCCGCCGGTTACGACCCCACATGAGGGACGATAGAAGCATGATCGACATCACACCCGTTGACGGCGTCCCCAGCGATGCTCCGCTTCTCGAGGTCAAGGACCTCGCCGTAACCTTCAGCACCTCCTACGGCGATGTGGTCGCCGTCGAGAATGCGAGCTTCGCCCTGCGACGCGGGAAGACCCTCGCGATCGTGGGCGAGTCCGGCTCAGGAAAGTCGACGACGGCGATGTCCTGCATCGGCCTGCTGCCCTCCAACGGCCGAATCACCGGCGGCAGCATCCTGTTCGAGGGCCAGGACCTTGCCACCCTCTCCGAAGCGAAAATGCGCGATATCCGGGGCCGGGCGATTGGCCTGGTACCCCAGGATCCGATGTCCAACCTCAACCCGGTCTCGAAGATCGGCACGCAGGTTGCCGAGACCCTGCTGGTCCACGGGATGGCCACTAGGAAGAACGTTAAAGAGCGCGTCATCGAGGTGCTCACCGCCGCCGGACTGCCCGATGCCGGTGAGCGGGCGAAACAGTACCCTCACGAGTTTTCGGGAGGCATGCGGCAGCGTGCTTTGATCGCCATCGGTATGGCCTGCCAGCCGCGGTTGTTGATCGCCGACGAACCAACGAGTGCCCTTGATGTCACAGTGCAGCGGACCATCCTCGACCAGATCGACCAGATGACCGAGCAGCTCGGCACCTCGGTGCTGCTGATCACCCATGATCTGGGCCTCGCGGCCGAACGCGCGTCGGATCTGGTGGTGATGCACCGCGGCCGGGTAGTCGAGGCCGGACCGGCGCAACAGCTCCTCAACGACCCCCAGCACCCGTACACCCAATCCCTCGTCCGCGCGGCCCCCAGTGTGGCTGCCGTCCGCTTGCGGCCCGGCGCCTACACCGCGGACGCAGGCAAGCGCGCGGAAGCTGCCGAGGCGGCCTTTGCCGAGCACCAGGGCGAGACCGCCTCGGCTGTCCCCGCCGCCTCCGAGGCGGGCAAGAATATCGTCGAGATCCGGGATCTGACCAAGGTCTACAAGCGTCGCGGCAGCTCGGAAGATTTCTATGCTGCGAAAAATGTCACCCTCGACGTGCCGCGGGGGCAGACCGTCGCCATCGTGGGTGAGTCCGGTTCAGGGAAAACCACCACCGCGCGGATGCTCCTGAAGCTGATCGAACCGACGTCGGGCACCATGACGTTCGATGGGATGGATGTCGGCACCCTGGACAAGGCGCAGCTGGCCGACTTCCGGCAGCGGGTCCAACCGGTGTTCCAGGACCCGTACTCATCGCTGAACCCCATGTTCACCATTGAACGGATCATCGAGGAACCGCTGAACGCCTACAAGCGGGGCTCGAAGAGTCAACGGCGCGCCCGGGTCCGCGAGCTGATGGACCAGGTGTCCCTCCCGCACACCGCCCTGCGCCGGTACCCCTCGGAGCTTTCCGGTGGGCAACGGCAGCGGGTGGCGATCGCCCGCGCTCTGGCACTGAAGCCAGAGCTCATCATTTGCGACGAGCCGGTGTCTGCCCTGGACGTCCTGGTTCAGGCTCAGATCCTGAAGCTGCTCGGCGATCTGCAGTCCGAACTCGGCCTGAGCTACCTGTTCATCTCGCACGACCTCGCGGTGGTCCGCCTGATCTCCGACTACGTCTGCGTGATGAAGGACGGTGAGCTGGTCGAGGCCGCCAGTTCCGAAGAGGTTTTCCAGAACCCGCGCCACCCGTACACGCGGAAGCTGCTGGCGTCGATTCCCGGCAACGAATTGAACATCGCCTAGCACAGCAGTAACGCAAAAGATCCCGGCACCTGTGGTGCCGGGATCTTTTGCGTTGTGGTTGAGGCTACCTACTTCTTGCGGGTCTTGGGATCCAGCGACTCGCGCAGCGACTCGCCCAGCAGGGTGAAGCCCAGAGCCGTCACCGCGATACAAATACCTGGCAGGAACGCCAGCTGCGGCGAGTTGGCCAACTCGCTTTGGGCGTAGGTCAGCATCCTGCCCCACTCGGCGGTCTGCGGCAGGCCGCCGCCCAGCCCGAGGAACGACAGTGCTGCAGCATCAATCACTGCGGTGGCGAGCGTCAGGGTGGCCTGGACAATAACCGGTCCCACACTGTTCGGCAGCAGGTGGCTCAGCGTGATGGTCGAGCGGCTGAGCCCCAGCGTCTGCGCGGCAAGGATGTAGTCCGAGCCCCGCTGGGACAGCATCGACGCACGAAGAAGCCGCGCGAAGATCGGTATCTGGGAGACACCAATGGCGATCATCACCGCGTACGGGCCCTGCCCAAGAATCGCAGCGATACTCACGGCGAGCAGGAGGTTCGGCACCGAGAGGAGGATGTCGACAAACCGCATGATGAGGCTGTCAACCCATCCGCCGAGCCCCCCAGCCAGCAGCCCCAGCACCATACCGCCGATCAGGCCGAGCGCAGTCGAAACGACACCGATCAGAAGTGACGCCTGCGCGCCCCAGATGAGCTTGCTCAGCAGGTCCCCGCCGAAGCGATCCAAACCGAGCGGGTAAGCATCGATCTCGCCCGGCCCCGGAATGTTGGTGGGCGTGATTTCGGTTCGACCAGGAAGCTCGTTCCCACCGTAGGGTGCCAGCACCGGGGCGAGAATCGCCACCAGAAGGAACAATCCCACGATGATGGCCCCGGCTATGGCCTGCGGGTTCTTCCTGAGCCGACGGAACGCTTCCTTCCACAGTCCGGTGCCGGCGCCGTCGGGAATGCTTGGCTCAGTGGGGGTCGGCCCGCCGCCAGCGGCCGGAGGCAATGTTGTACTCAACTCACACGCACCCTTGGGTCGATGATGCTATAGGAAATGTCAACGATGAGGTTGATCACTGCATACAGGATGGCAATGATGATGATGAACCCCTGGAGCACTGGATAGTCGAGCCCAAAGATCGCATCACGCAGGAACCTGCCGATCCCGTTGAACGCGAAGACTGTCTCAGTCAGCACCGCACCGGAGATGAGCAGGCCCACCTGGAGCCCGATGGTGGTGACCACGGGGAGCATCGCGTTGCGAAGGATGAAACGGTTCCGGATGGTCTTCTCCAGCAAACCCTTGGCGCGGGCGGTCCGGACATAGTCGGCGTTCTGGACTTCGAGCACCGATGCCCTGGTGATCCTCACAATGATGGCCAGTGGGATGGTGCCCAGCGCGATGCCGGGGAGGATCAGATGCTGGAACGCATCCCAGGCGGCGTCCCATTCACCAGTGAGAATGCCATCAAGGACATAAAAGTCGGTCACATGGGTGGCGTCCATCCTCGGATCTTGTCGGCCGTCCGGAGGCAGGATCGGCCATTGGATGGCGAACAGGTATTTGAGGATGAAGGCCAGGAAGAAGACAGGCACGGTGATGCCGAGGAGGCTCAACACGACCGAACCGTGGTCCACGAATCGCCCGTAATAGCGGGCGGCCAGGTAGCCGAGGGGAATACCGATCCCGATGGCGAAGATCAAGGCGACGATCGTAAGTTCAACGGTCCCGGGGAACCGGGTGGCGAACTCTTCAAGCACCGGACGACCGGTGTTGATCGAGGTGCCGAAGTCACCCTGCAGGAGCTTGCCCATGTAGGTGAAGTATTGGGAGACGATCGGCTCATTGAAGCCGTAGAGCTCGTTGACCCTCGCCACCGCTTCGGGGGTGGCTCGCTCGCCCAGCAGGGCGGTGGCCGGGCCGCCGGGTAGATTGCGCACCCACAGGAACAACAGAATCGACAAGCCGATCAACGTGGGTACCAGCAGCGCGAGGCGCTTACCTATGACGCGTAGCACGGGGTCCTTTCAGGAACGGATCAAACACTGTCCAACGAACAACAGGAGAGCCGGGCCACCTGGCCAGGCTCTCCTGTCAGCTGATGCTCTTACTCGTTGAGTTCGATCATATTGAAGACCTCGTCATTGACGGGGCTTGCCGGATAGGACGCGACACGCTCGGCGAAGGCCAGCGACGGCGCCGGGTGAGCCAACGGGATGGCCGGGTTGAACTCGGCAATCTGTTCGTTGATGTCCACGTAGGCTGCAGTCTGCTCGTCACGGTCAGTCATGCCGCGGGCTTCGCTCAGGGCGTCGAACAGCTCAGGATTATCGAAGCCGAATTCGAGCTTCTCCTGGCCGAAGAACACACCGAGGAAGTTGTCGGTGTCGTTGTAGTCACCGGTCCAGCCGAGCAGGTGAATCCCATGGTCGGCTGTTCCCTGGATCTTGTCCAGGTAATCAGGCGTCCAGACGTCAGGCGCTGGCGTTGCGGTGATGCCCACGGCGGCCAGCTGATCGGTCAGGTTGGTGAAGACCTGCTCGGGCGTTGGCATGTACGGCCGTGAAACGTTGGTCGGGTAGTTGAACTCGACCTCAAAACCGTCCGCGTAGCCAGCTTCCTCCAGCAATTCCATGGCCCGTTCGGGGTCATAGTCATAGGTGGTGACATCTTCGTTGTAGCCGTCGACGACGTCGGGGATGAACTGGGTAGCCAGTTGTGTTCCTTCGGGAAGCGTCTGGTCAATCAGTGCCTGCTTGTCGATGGCGTGGTGGATCGCTTCGCGCACCAGGGGATCGCTGAGCTCCTCAACCTCGTGGTTCAGACCCAGGTAGAGGATGGTAAACGGATCACGAGGCACAATCATGAATCCCTCGTCCTCAAGGGTGGGGATATCGGCCGGCGACACCAGGTCAAACCCGTCGACAGTGCCAGCCTGCAGGGCCTGCGTGCGCGCCTGCGGGTCGTCAATGACGCGGAAGATGATGGTTTCCACGTCGCCCTGCTCGCCCCAGTAGTCCTCATAGGTGGATAGCTGCAACTGCTCACCCACCGACCAGGAGTCGAACTTGAACGGGCCGGTACCTACCGGGTTGCCCTCGGCATAGGCGCTCAGCGCGGGTGCTTCGGCGGAGCCACCAATGTCATCGGCAGCGAACTCTTCGAGCGCCGTCGGGCTCTGCATGGCGAAGGCCGGCAGCGACAGGGCGGGAATGAACCCGGCGAATGGCTGCGCCAGGGTGACGGTCGCCTCGAGGTCCCCGTTCACTTCACAGGATTCGTAGACAGCTGCGTCGGGTGAATCGGCGAACCCGCGGAACAGGTTGTTGTAGTAGTAGGACACGGATGGCGCCTGCGCGACACCGGTCCAGTTGTACCAACGCTCAAAGTTGAAGCAGACGGCTTCGGCGTTGAACTCGGTGCCATCGTGGAACGTGACACCTTCCGTCAGCGCGAAGGTGGTGGAAAGGCCGTCCTCAGTGGTCTCCCACGACTCGGCGAGCAGCGGAGCAGGGTCGGCGGTGCCGGGCTCTACTCCGACGAGACCCTCAAACATCTGGCGGCTGACCCGGAAGGTCTCGCCGTCGCTGGCAAAGGCGGGGTCAAGGGACGCAGGGTCCGACGACGCCGCGAAAACGAACGTCGAATCGACCGTCGCTTCACCCCCGTCGGCGGTGCCTTCGTCCCGCTGGCTTTCGACGCAGCCGGAAAGCAACAGCGCACCGATTGCCAATCCTGCCGTGACCACAGCGGCCCGCTTCTTTGCGGGGCGTGAGCTGCGCGGCGGTGTGGCGCTTTCTTGCATGTTGTGCTCCTCATGTACGAGTGGGAGGCAGTGCACGTAACGTGATGCCCTGATGGCTTCGCCGGAGCGGAGCATCTGTGGAACGAGCCTAACCCCGAGGATGGGCTCAGATGGGATTTACCTCACAGATGTGGTTACGATTTGGTTACGCGTTGCCGACCGCCTACCTCTTCAGTCACGGGCTAGGGAGACGGTTTAGCCATCGTGGTGGAGGGATTGGCATGGCTGAGCGGCTCGACACAGCCGGGTGGTACCGTCGGTTCGCGCTCGTCGAAGCCCGCTGTTATTCGCCCACGCAGGACCAGTGGTACCTCGGCATCAGTGATAACCCGCAACTTCTGCTAAAGGGCTAGCGGCTGTTGCATTGACCGGCAGACACGGTGTCAGTGAAGACACCCGCCTGCTCGGCGATGGGCTGTAGTTCGGCCAACGTCAGTGCATACCCGACCGGCGCATCCTGGGTGGACTTCGCAAAAATTACGCCCGCTACCCGACCCTGCATGTCCAGCAGCGGGCCGCCCGAGTTACCCTGCTGTACGTTCGCCGCGAGGCTATACACGTTGACTGACGATGGATCGGCGCCGTAAATGTTGGCTACCAGGACATCACTGCGATTCTGGATGCTGGCGGGCTGGATTTGGAACGGGCCGCCGGCGGGGTACCCGGCGAACGCCGCTGTGTCCCCGATGGCGAGATCCTCGCCGAGCGGCAGCGGTGCACGGTCCAACCCGTCAACGGCGAGCACTGCGATGTCCCGAACTGCGTCGAAGTGGACGATCCGGCCGGGGAGCGCTCCTCCGCCGGGAACCTCCACCACCGGTTCGTTGACCCCCGCGACCACGTGAGCGTTCGTCACCACCCGTCCCGGAGCAATGATGAAGCCCGACCCAGTTTGGTTCTGGCCGCACTGGAACGCGGTGCCCGCAATTCGCAGAACCGATTGCGAAGCCGCCGCCAGCTCGGGGGTATCGACTGCAGCATCCGGCACCGGCATCGGGGAAGCAGGCGCCACGCTTTCCAGAATGGTGGGGATGCCGTCGTCGACAGCGATGGTCCGCAACTGCGCCATCCAGGTGCGCACTGGGGCGGGCGTCAGATTGTCGATCCCCCTGATCACCTGCGAGGAGGCGATCGACTGGGAAATCACCGGCATGCCGAGCGTGCCAATGCTGAACGCCAGCATCGACATCACCAAAGCTGCGACGACCACGTTCACCGCTCCACCCAACAGCCGGTCAACCAGTCGCACCGGCCGGAAATCCAGGGCGCGGCGGATACCTCCGCCAAGCCGTGACCCGAGCGCCTGGCCAACAACCACCAGGACGAGGGCGGTCAGGATGATGGCCGGCAGCCGCCAGGCGTCGTCGGGGACCCATTGGCTGACAAGCGGAATGGCGAAAAAAGCTGCCACCGCTCCGGCAACGAAACCGGCGATCCCGCCGAGGGTCACGAGGAAGCCGTTGCGAAGGCCGGCAACGAGATAAGCGACCAGTGCCAGCACCAGCAGGATGTCCAAAATGGTGAAGTCCGGCACGTGCGCTCTCCCTGATCCTCGGGAGGCGCGACGCCTCCGTTATCCACGTGAGTCTATCCGGCGGTACTGACAATCCCCTGAGCGCTCACCGACTCCTCATTTCGGGCCGTCGCACGGGCTTTTCCGGCGTTTCCGCTCAAATGGGAGGCAAATCGGCTATTCCGACGGCGAACACGCGTGTAGCAGGTGTCACAAGTTCGTTATGTACGGCAAGATGGAATGAGCCGACAATTTATCAGGAGAATTCATGGACATCGAGGTACTGCGCCGCGCGCCACTCTTCGCTTCGCTGGGCGACGACGTCTTCGCCGCACTCACCGACGAGCTGACCGAAGTGGATCTCTCGCGGGGAGCGTCTGTCTTCCGCGAGGGCGATCAGGGCGACCAGCTGTATTTCATCGTGTCCGGCAAGATCAAGCTCGGTCGCACCGCGCAGGACGGCCGCGAGAATCTGTTGGCCATCCTCGGCCCGGGTGAGCTGTTCGGTGAAATGGCATTGTTCGACCCCAGCCCCCGGACGGCTACGGCCACCGCCGTTTCTGAGACGCGCCTCGCCGGGCTGAAGAACGAGAACCTGCGCACTCTGCTGGAGACCCGCCCCGAGGTGTCCGCCCAGCTGCTGCAGGCTTTGGCCCGCCGGTTGCGCCGCACCAATGAGTCGCTGGCTGATCTGGTGTTCTCCGACGTACCGGGCCGTGTAGCGAAGGCCCTGCTGGATCTGGCCGACCGGTTCGGCCGTCCGGCCACCGACGGCATCCTGGTTGCGCATGAGCTGACGCAGGAAGAGCTTGCCCAGCTGGTCGGCGCTTCCCGTGAGACCGTCAATAAGGCTCTCGCCGAATTCGTGCAGCGCGGGTGGCTGCGCCTTGAAGCACGCGCTGTCGTCATCCTCGACATCCAGCGGTTGCGTCAGCGCAGCCGCTAGCGTCACACCCTCATCAGTCCATAGAAAAAGGCCGGGAGCACCATGCTCCCGGTCTTTTTCTATGGCTCCTCAAGAATTGGTGATGTAGACGCCCACTTTTGCTTGAACAAAAGCCTTGGCTGGGGATTCTACACAGCGTAGAATTTCTTTCACGCATCGAGCGGGACGGGATGAATCCCATCATCCGCCGCCATGCAGGGTTCGTTTTGTTCTGTGCAAAGGAGCACAACCATGATTCCTGAGGATCTGACCCAGAGTCAGTTCGACACTGTCTACAACCTGCTTTCACTGGTTATCGCTTCACAACTGTTTACGGCCGTTTTCCTCGTCCTGGTTCTCCCGCGCGTCCTTCCACGGTATCGGCAGGCACTTGTCATCGCAGCGGTGGTCTGCGGCATTGCCGCCTACCACTACTTCCGGATCTTTGACTCGTTCAAGGACGCATTCGTCACGGACGCCGTCGGCGGACGGGGGACGTATACGCAGGCCGAGGGCGCGTCGTTTAATGAGGGGTACCGGTATGTCGACTGGTTGCTAACCGTGCCATTGCTACTGGTCGAGCTCATCGCAGTGCTGGCCCTCGCGCGAAAAGTGCAAACCAGCCTCCTGTGGAAACTGGTTCCCGCTGCGACACTGATGATCCTGCTCGGATACCCCGGAGAGATTAGTACCTCAGACAATGTTCGGGTCCTGTGGGGAGTCCTCTCCACAATTCCGTTTATCTTTATCCTGTATGTATTGTTCGTCGAACTGACGAAATCGCTAGATCGTCAGCCGGCGCAGGTCCGCACGCTTATTAGCCGCCTTCGGATCCTGCTTCTCGCAAGTTGGCTGGTCTATCCGATCGCCTATGCCCTGCCGCTACTTGGCATTTCAGGCGCCGACGCATGGGTCCTGAAACAAGGCGGCTATTCCATCGCCGATATTGCAGCCAAAGCAGTCTACGCTTTGATTATTTATCGCATCGCTAGGCTGAAGTCCTACGCCGACGATCCCGCCTTCGCGCGGATCGAGGAAGGACATGAGCCCTTGGAGGAAGCGAAGGTACCCCGGAAGCCACGTTAGAGCATCCGGTCCTGAGTCAACCGGGTGAGCGGGTCTGGCCAGGCTAGCGACCGCGCTGGCCGGATCCGCCCTCGGTGGCTACGGAACAAGCGACTTCGAGCATCGGATCCGCCTCCTCGGCGGGGGTCACCAGGTGTGGGTAGTAGACCTTCATGGGCCGTTTATGGGTCAGATAGGCCACGCACCCCTTCGAGGATCCAATCTTCTCCAGGATCAGACGCACCGCTGGTACGGTCAGCTCATCAAGCGCACGGCCCACCGTGTTGGGCTGACCCACTTCATCGCCCAAGGTGGTGGCATCGGCCTTCGCGATTTCCCTCGAGGCGCAGCGCCATTCACCCCACAGGCCCTTACTCGCGAGCGCTGTAGCTTCCTGGCCGGTCGGCTGGGCCGCCGCAAAATAGTGGGTGTCGAACCGGCGGTGGGCATAATCGGGGCTAAGCCAGTGCGCTAGCGGTTTCAGCAGGTCGGTACGGAGCCCCAGACCCCGGCGGGCCAGGATGTCCGAAAACGACCGTTCCTGGGTGGCAATGTCCTCACGGGCCTTCATCCATTCGGGACTCCTGCTGCCGTCCACAAGGGACACGGCATCCGGCCCCGCCAGCAGCACGCCGGTTTCCTCGAACAGTTCCCGGATGGCTCCCACCACGTGGCGGCGCGCCACAGACAGGTCATCGATCCCCATCGCCTTGGCCCACTGGGCGGGAGCGGGGCCAAACCAGGCGACGTCGTCGTCGTCGGACTCCTCGATACTGCCGCCGGGAAACGCGACGATCCCCAGTGGGGATTCGCCACGCCGGTACGAAAGGTACGTTTCAGTCCCCGGAGGAGCATCGCGGATCAGGATGACCGACGAGGCCAGACGCGGTTTGACCGGTGTCCGCTCGCCGTGTTCGACCCAGCTTCGCGCGGCGCCGAGCTGGTCTTCGGGAACTGGGAAAAGACGGTTACTAATGTGGCCCACAGGAATCAGACGAACTCCGCGATAATCTCGACTTCCACCGGCGCATCGCGGGGAAGCACTGCGACGCCGACAGCCGAGCGGGCATGGGCACCGGCATCGCCGAGTACCTGTCCCAGGAGGTCGGACGCACCATTGATCACCTGAGGCTGACCCGTGAAACTGGGATCGGAGGCGACAAACCCGACCACTTTCACGATCCGGCTGATCCGGTCCAAATCACCGATCTGGGATTTGATTGCGGCCAAGGCGTTCACCGCGCAGGTCGCTGCATACTCTTTTGCGGCCTCGGGTGTCACCTCGGCACCGACTTTGCCCAAAGCTGGGAGTTCACCGTTAATAAGTGGCAGTTGCCCGGCGGTGAAAACGTAGTTGCCCGTCACCACTGCCGGCACGTAGGAAGCCAGTGGCTGCACAACGTCCGGGAGAGTGATTCCGAGGTCCAGCAGCCGCTGTTCGACAGCTGATGTTGGGTTGTCGGCGCTGGTCACGACTGGTTCTTCTCTCGTTTCAGGTAGGCGACGAGGCCCTTGCCGTCCGGTCCGGGAACGACCTGCACCAGCTCCCAGCCGTCGTCTCCCCACTGATCCAGGATCTGCTTCGTGGCGTGGATGATGAGCGGAATTGTGGAGTACTCCCATTTGGTCATGGTTCACAGACTAGCGCGTGCTTGTAAACTGGAGTAATGGCTGCTCGTAAATCACCGATCTTTGACACAGCAACCACCCTGGGGAAGATGATTGCGTTTCTCGGAATCAGTGCTTTGAGCGGGGTGCTTGCTGCGGGTCTACTGGTCCCAGTCGCTGCGGCGGCGGGTACCGGCGCTTCCGCGTCGATTCAGTTCTTCGAAGAGCTGCCGGCGGAACTGGAGCGCGGGGCTCTGGCCCAGCCGTCCAGGATTCTCGCCTCGGATGGGTCGCTCATCGCGACCCTGTATGAGGAGAACCGGCAGCCAGTCACCCTCGACCAGGTGTCCCCCAACATGGTGAACGCCCTCCTCGCCATTGAGGACGCCCGGTTCTACGACCACGGCGGCGTGGACCTGCAGGGCATCATGAGCGCCGTCGTCAGCAACGTCAGCAGCGACACCACCCGCGGCGCCTCCACCATCACCCAGCAGTACGTCAATAACGTGCTCATCGACGCGAGCCTGCAGAGCGGCGACGGATCGGTCACGTTCAGCGGCGGAAAAACCCTCGGCGACAAGCTCCGCGAGGCGAAACTCGCCATCGCCGTCGAGAAGGAACTCAGCAAGGACGAGATCCTTGAGGGCTACCTGAACATTGTGCCTTTTACCGGCACCACCTATGGCGTGCAGGCAGCGTCGAGGTACTTCTTCAACGTTGAGGCCGCTGATCTGAACATCCAGCAGGCGGCCCTCCTGGCAGGCGTGGTCAATGGGCCCACCTTCTACAGCCCGGAGCTTAACCCGGAGCGTTCCCTGGAGCGCCGCAACCTGGTGCTGGGCGCCATGCTGTCGAACAACCACATCACCCAGGAGGAGTACGACGCCGCCGTCGCCACCGATCTTGGCCTGGCCGTCACCCCAACGCTCAGCGGCTGCGTGGGCGCCGAGCAGGCACCATACTTCTGTGACTACGTCACCCATCTGATCCTGAACGATCCCGCCTACGGAGAAACTCTCGAGGCACGCCAGGACACCCTGTACCGCGCGGGCCTGACCATCACGACGACGCTCGATCCTGCTGCGCAGACTGCTGCCCAGACGGCCATCCAGGAAACTGCAGGCCGCGACTCGACCGATCCCTCGGTAGGACACTCGATGGTCAGCATCGAACCAGGCACCGGCAACATCCTGGTGATGGCTCAGAACACCAGGTACATGCCTGGCACCGAACCAGGCGATTCGGTATTGAACTTCAACGTGGACCTGTATGAGGGTGGCGACCCGGCCAAGCCCTTGGGCGGCGTTGGCGGGTTCCAGCCCGGATCGACCTTCAAGCCATTCGCAGTCGGAGGCTGGCTGGAAGACGGTCGCGCCCTGAACACAGTGGTCAACGGCAGCAAGAAGGCCTACCCCGTGGGGGACCGATGGGAGGCCAGCTGCCTCCAGAATGGTTACTGGGAGAACCCCGGGCCTGAGCCGTACGAGCCACAGAACTACGGCGACATCAACTACGGCAACTACTCGGTCCTTGACGGGCTGGCACAGTCGTACAACACCATCACCATGGAGACGGCCAATCAGATCGACCTCTGCTCACCCTTCCAGATCGCCGCAGACCTGGGTGTGCACGACGGTAAGAGCTCTGAGGGCGAGTACACGCCGCTGCAGGTCCTACCATCGGCTTTGATCGGTGGCGGCAGTGAGGTCTCCCCCATGTCCATGGCGACTGCCTACGCTGCGCTGGGAGCTGAGGGGCTGACCTGTGAACCACGGGCGCTGACCGAAGTGGTGGCTGTAGACGGCACCAGCTTCCCCGTTCCAGAGCAAACCTGCGAGCAGGCTATTCCCGAGGAACTGGCGCGTGGCATCAACTACGCCACCGAGGCAGTGATGGAACGTGGATCAGGTCAGCTTCTTGAGTACGGCGACGTCCCCATGGCTGGGAAAACCGGAACGAATGATGACCGGTCCCAGACCTGGTTCATGGGCTACAACTCAGGCATGGCTACCGCGAGCTGGCTCGGGAACTGGAAAGCTAACAGCGTCTCACTGTCTGACCTGCAGATTGGTGGACAGATCTACGAGGAAATTGACGGAGCTTTCGTGGCGGCTCCTTCCTGGGAGCGCTTCATGCAGCAGATCCCCGGTCTCTACCCAGCCGAAGAGTTCGTCGACCCCCCTCAGCGGATGCTCAACGCGCAGCGCCCCACCACCCAGACCCAGCCCGGCAACGGCAACCAGACCGGGAGGCCCGGGAACAACCAGGGCGATCCAGGGAACAGCGGCCCGCCCGCTGATGCCCCGCCGGGAGACAGCCCAGAGGACCCAGACAACAACGAAGACGAGGACTAACTTTTGGGTTCATCGAAGCTGCTCGACGCCACGACTATCGCGTTGGGAGGAACGGCAGCGCTCGCTGTCGCTGGCCTCGGCTATGCCTCGCTGGTGGAACGAAACCTGTTTCAGCTGCGCGAGGAGAGCCTGCCGATCCTTCCGCCGGGTAGCCGCCCGCTGAGAATCCTGCACCTCTCGGACATCCACATGGCGCCCCGGCAAGCCGCGAAGACCCAGTGGCTGCAGGGGCTGGCCCGCCTGGAACCAGATCTGGTGGTGAACACCGGCGACAACCTCAGCCACCCCAAGGGTGTCGAACCATTGCTGGAGGCCCTCGGCCCGTTGATGCAGATTCCCGGCGTGTTTGTCCCCGGGTCCAACGACTACTTTGCGCCAGTGTTGAACAACCCGCTGCGATATTTTTCTGGACCGTCAAAGCACCGCACCGGACGAGAGCCAAAGTCCCTGCCCTGGGCGGAGATGTTCAGGGGCTTCGGGAACGCGGGCTGGATTGACCTGTCCAACCGGTCCCAGTCGGTGGCCATGGGCAACCTCCGGCTCGACTTCACCGGGGTGGATGATCCCCACATCGACCGCGACAGCTACGCTGGCTACCCGGCGGGCAGCAGCACCTCCTCCGACGCACGACACCTGAAGATTGCCGTCGCTCATGCCCCCTACCAGCGGGTGCTGGACTACTTCACCGCCGGCGGCGCGGACCTGATGGTGGCCGGCCATACCCATGGCGGTCAGGTCTGCATTCCCGGCTACGGCGCCCTGGTCACCAACTGCGACCTCCCCACCTGGCGGGCCCGCGGCCTGACCGACTGGGAGCACGAGGGACGCAGCATACCGCTCAACGTGTCAGCGGGAATCGGGACGTCGCGGTTCGCGCCGGTCCGCTTCGCCTGCCGACCCGAGGCAGTGCTGCTCACTCTCACCGCGCGGTAGTCTGAGCCCGCTGACGCAGCGGCAACACTCTGACATAGGATAGTTGCTACGGGACACGAAATGTCCCTTCCGGGTAGATCCGCCTCCGAAGTGTCAGAGACAGAAGTATGCAGACTCAAACCACCCTGTGGGAATCGCTGAGCCGACTCTACCCACACATCAAGCCCATCCTGCCGCGGCTGATCCTGGGCCTCGTCTGCGCGCTCGGCGCGAGTCTCATGGCCCTGGCTATCCCCCAGGTCTTCCGCGTGCTGATCAACGATGCGCTCGCCGTCGGGGGCGCGACGTCGACCGTCTGGATTGCCGCTGGTGTGGTCCTGCTCCTCGGCGTCCTCGAAGCAACTTTCGTTGCATTGCGTCGTCAGTTCGTCATCGCTCCGGCGACGACCGTCGAAACCAATATGCGGACCTCGTTCTATCGCCATTTGCAGGATCTCACCGTCGCCTTCCACGACCGTTGGGGCAGCGGCCAGCTGCTTTCCCGCGCCATGACGGACCTGAACCTGATGCGCCGGTGGATGGCATTCGGTCTGATCATGCTGGTGGTGACGTCGCTGACCGTGGTCATCGGCGTCGTGATCATGTTTCTCACGTCCTGGGTGCTGGCCCTGATCTTCCTGGCAGCGGCGCTGCCCATCATGATCTACGGCTTCCGGTTCCGCACCTCCTACAGCAAGGTTTCGCGGAAGAGTCAGGACCAGGCGGGGGACCTCGCCACGACTGTCGAGGAATCCGTACACGGCATCCGGGTCCTGAAAGCGTTTGGCCGCAGCAGGGAGGCCCTCGAGGGATTCAACCTGCAGGCCGAGGAACTACGGCAAACCGAGATCTATAAGGCACGCTCGCTGGCCAACTTCTCGTTGATCGTCACCCTGCTGCCCGAGCTGGCGTTGGGTGCGTCACTGGTGGTTGGCGTGTTGTTCGCCGCCAACGGCGACCTGTCGATCGGCGCCCTGGTGGCCTTTTTCGCCACCGCCGCCGTGGTGGCTACCCCGGTCGAGTTCATCGGCCCGCTGCTCGCCATGACCTTCACCGCCAAAACGGCCATTGACCGCCACTACGAGGTCATGGAGTCCGTCAACACCATTACCGATCCCGAGGAGCCGGTCCGGCTGGCCGATCCGCGCGGCGACGTGACCTTCACCGATGTGCACTTCCGCTACCCCGACGCCGAGGAGGGCACCCCCGATGTGCTCAACGGCATCAACCTCACCCTGCGGGCCGGGGAGACGATGGCGCTGGTAGGCGTCACCGGGTGCGGCAAGAGCACCCTGCTGCAGCTGGTCCCCCGCCTCTATGAGGTGACCGGTGGATCCATCGCCATCGACGGCACGGATCTGCGGAGCATCTCTATCGCCGATCTGCGCACTCATGTGTCGGTCGCCTTCGAGGACACGACCCTGTTCTCCAACTCGGTCCGAGAGAATGTCCTGATGGGCGCGGAGCCCCGGGACGACAAACACGCCGACGAGATCCTTGAAGGGGCGCTTGAGGTCGCTCAGGCGCACTTCGCGTACTCGCTGCCTGACGGAGTCGATACCCTGATCGGGGAGGAGGGACTGAGCCTCTCCGGCGGCCAGCGGCAACGGATTGCCCTGGCCCGGTCCATTGCGTCGAAACCCCGGGTGCTGGTGCTCGACGACCCGCTCTCGGCCCTGGATGTCCGCACCGAGGAACTGGTGGAGGAAGGCTTGCGCAAGGTTCTCCTTCACACCACCACCCTGATTGTCGCCCACCGGCCGTCGACAGTTGCCCTTGCGGACCGGGTGGCCCTGCTGGAGGACGGCCGGGTGACCGACGTCGGTACCCATACCGAACTGCTGGCCAGGAACACGCATTACCGCTACGTGATCGCAAGCCTGCCAGACGGGCCGACCGATCTGGACGCGGAGCTCGAAGACCTGGAGAACGACGACGAGGGAGCGCTCACGTGAGCACATCACCACAGCCGAACAAGGGATCGCGCGCCTCCGGAGAGACGTCGTCGGGCGTGACCAACGAGGACGACGTCCTCCTGTCCAAGGCCCAGAACAAGTCGGTTCGATCACGCTCCTTCCGCCTGTTGGGCTCCCTGATCCGCCCCAACCGGCGCCAGTTCATCTGGACCATTTCCCTGGTGGTCGGGTCGCAGGCCGCCCGGGTGGCTGGCCCGGCCATCATCGCGTTCGGCATTGACAACGCCCTGCCATCACTGCTCGACGGCGACCCGACGTACCTCTGGCTCGCCGGCCTTACCTACCTGATTGCGGCGGTCCTGACTGCGTTTTTGACGGCCGGGTATGTCCGGGCGACGGCGCTGCTGAGCCAGGCCATGCTGCTGGATCTGCGGTTGCGCGTCTTCAGGCACACCCAGCGGCTCAGTCTTGAATTCCATGAGAAGTACACCTCGGGGCGCATCATCTCCCGGCAAACCTCGGACCTTGAGGCGTTGCGCGAACTTCTCGACTCGGGCGTTAGCTCCCTCGCCTCCGGCGTCATGTACATGCTGTTCACCGCGATCACCATCTTCGTCCTGGACTGGCGGACGGGTCTGCTGATTCTCGTCGCCGCCGTGCCGATGTTCTTCCTGGCGCGCTGGTACCAGAAGCACTCCCAGATCGCGTTCCGTGCCTCCCGGGTGGTGTCTGCTCGGCTGATCGTCCACTTCATCGAAACCATGACCGGGATCCGTGCTGTCAAGGCTTTCCGACGCGAGGAAGCCAACGCCGCGAAATACGACGAGCTGGCCGAGGACTACCGCAAGGTCACCGTCCGCTCCATCAACCTCAACGGCGTCTTCCAGCCGGGTCTGGTGCTGATCGGCAACGTCACGGTTGCGGTGGTCCTGCTGGTCGGCGGGTTCCGGGTCCTCGACGGGACTCTGGCGGTCGGCGCCCTGCTCGCCCTGCTGCTCTACAGCAAGCGGTTCTTCCAGCCCGTCGACCAGATGGCGATGTTCTACAACTCGTTCCAGTCCGCGTCAGCAGCGCTGGAGAAGGTGTCGGGGCTGCTCGAGGAGGTGCCGACGGTGCGCCCTCCGAAGCACCCCGTGCCGCTGAAACACCCTCGGGGAGCGATCGAGTTCGACGGCGTGGAGTTCAGGTACGGCGACGGCCCACTCATCCTGCCCACCATGGACCTGAAGATCCCAGCCGGGCAGACCATCGCCCTCGTCGGTCAGACCGGTGCCGGCAAGTCCACCCTGGCGAAAGTGATCGCCCGGTTCTACGACGTGTCCTCGGGCAGCATCACCCTGGACGGCGTCGACATCAGGGAGGTCGACCCCCGTGACCTGCGGCGCGCCGTCGTCATGGTGACGCAGGAAGCATTCCTGTTCAGCGGCAGCGTGGCTGACAACATTGCCCTGGGCAAGCCGGAGGCCAGCCGCGAAGAAATCGAGCAGGCTGCCAGGTCGGTGGGCGCCGACACGTTCATCAGGTCCCTGCCCGAGGGCTACGACACCGATGTCAACAAACGTGGCGGCCGGGTCTCCTCCGGGCAGCGACAGCTGATCAGCTTCGCCCGCGCATTCCTGGCGAACCCGGCGGTGCTGATCCTGGACGAGGCCACCTCATCCCTGGATATCCCCAGCGAGCGGCTGGTGCAGGAGGGCCTGCAGAAGCTGCTCGGCAACCGGACGGCGTTGATCATTGCGCACCGGCTGTCCACGGTCGCGATCGCCGACCGGGTGCTTGTGGTGCACGACGGCGAGGTGGTGGAGGATGGCACCCCGGCGGAGCTGATCGGCGGCGACGGGCGCTTCGCGACCCTGCATGCCGCCTGGCAGGAGACACTCGTCTAGTTTTGCATCCCCGTGTGCTCGGGTATCCTTGAGAAGTTGCTCAGGGGGCCGTTTCTAGCACTCGCCGAGCAGCATCGGGGTGTGGCGCAGCTTGGTAGCGCGCGTCGTTCGGGACGACGAGGTCGCAGGTTCAATTCCTGTCACCCCGACCAGCAGAAAAGGCCTCGCGGCACTGTAAGAAGGCAGACAAGTAGCCACCCGCGGGGCCTTTTTCGTGCCCGCCCGGCACGGTTTCCCACCCACCAGACATGAACAGGAGCAAGGCTAGGCGAAGGTGAGGCCTGTCAGCCGCTCGTAGGCCTCAATGTAACGTCCCCGGGTCTTCTCGATGATCTCGGCGGGGAGTTCCGGCGGGGTGGAGGCCCTATCCCACCCGGACGCATCCGAGGTGAGCCAATCCCGGACAAACTGCTTGTCGAAGGACGGCTGCGCCTGTCCGGGGGCGTACAGGGCGGCATCCCAGAAACGTGACGAGTCGGGCGTCAGGACCTCATCGCCGAGGGTAATCTGCCCGTCGGTAGACAGCCCGAACTCCACCTTCGTGTCCGCCAGGATGATCCCCCTAGACCGGGCAATTTCCTCCGCCCGACCATAGATGGCCAGGGTCAGCCGACGCAGTTCTTCCGCCACGGTCGCACCCACGGTGGCGATGACGTCGTCGTACGCGATGTTCTCATCGTGATCCCCCACCGCGGCCTTCGCCGACGGCGTGAACACCGCTGGCTCAAGCCGGGACCCGTCCACCAGACCGGGCGGCAGGGGAAGCGAGCAGACCGTTCCCGACGAGCGGTATTCCAGCAGCCCGGACCCGGTGAGATACCCGCGGGCGATGCACTCCACCGGGAACATCTCCAGCTTCCGGCAGATCATCGCCCGTCCGGCGACCACGTCTGGCACTTCGGTCGACAGCACATGGTTGGGCACCTCGGCCAGCTGCTCAAACCACCACAGACTCAGCTGGGTCAGGACCCGGCCCTTGTCCGGGATCTCGGAGGCCAGCACGAAGTCATAGGCACTGATCCGGTCACTCGCAACCACCAGCACCCGGTCCTCGGGTCCGGTCAGGGGCGAGTACAGGTCACGTACCTTTCCCGAATAGCGGTGCTTCCACCCGGGTACGTCAATGAACGACGGCGCAAACGTCACGCTCAGGCCCCCGCAGGGGTGGCCGCCGACGCGGCGGACAGCGGCGACAACGGGGAGGCGACAGCGGGCGCCACCACCTCGCCGTGCGCGGCCTTCAACGCAATGTCCCGCCGGAACTGCCCGCCCTTGAGGTTCAGCTCGGCAATCCCACGGTAGGCCCTGTCGCGGGCGTCCGTCAGGTCATCTCCGAGCCCGACGACGGCGAGTACCCGGCCACCAGCCGAGACCACCTTGCCGTGCTTCAGGGCGGTTCCGGCGTGCAGCACCTGGACGCCGTCGATCGCTTCGGCCCGCTTCAGACCGCGGACGCGGTCGCCCGTGCGTGGAGCATCCGGGTAGCGCTCCGAGGCGAGGACCACTGCCACTGCCGACTGAGGAGACCAATTGAGACTTTCGAGCTGGTCCAGTCCGCCCTTGGCGGCAGCCATGAGCACCCCGCCCAGCGGGGTCTTCAACCGGGCCAGCACGGCCTGTGTCTCGGGGTCACCAAACCGGGCATTGAATTCGATGACACGAAGGCCACGGGTGGTCAGGGCCAACCCAACGTAGAGCACACCGACGAACGGTGTGCCGCGATGGGCCATCTCGTCGATGGTGGGCTGCGCCACCCGGTCGATGACCTCGTCGACCAGTCCCGCCGGCGCCCAGTCCAGGGGCGAATACGCTCCCATGCCGCCGGTATTCGGTCCCTGGTCGCCGTCGTGAATGCGTTTGAAATCCTGGGCCGGGGCGAGCGGAAGCACGTTGCGGCCGTCGGAGAGTACGAAGAGGGACACCTCGGGTCCATCAAGGAATTCCTCGATGACCACCGTGCCGCCAGCATCGAAGCAGGCCTGGGCATGATCCAGCGCCTCGGTCCGGTCGGTAGTCACCACGACGCCCTTGCCAGCGGCCAGACCGTCATCCTTGACTACATAGGGTGCGCCGAAGATGTCAAGCGCCTCAGCGGCCTGCCCGGCGTCTGACGCAACCCGTGCCATGCCGGTGGGCACGTTGGCCGCGGCCATGATCTGTTTGGCGAAGGCTTTGGACGCCTCAAGCTGGGCGGCCTCCCGGGACGGACCGAAGACGGGGATACCCTGAGCCTGTAGCGCGTCAGCTACTCCAGCGGCCAGCGGCGCCTCCGGGCCGATCACCACAAGGTCCGAGTCCAGAGACCGGGCCAGGGCCGTCACGGCGCCTGGGTCAGCGGCGTCGACGTCATGGGTGGGGACGATACTGCCGATCCCCGCGTTGCCGGGGGCGGCATGCACCTCGTGGACGAACGGGTCGGATAGCAGTGCACGGACAAGGGCGTGTTCGCGGCCGCCGGGGCCTATCACTAGAACCTTCACAGTAGTTCAGCGTACTGTCTCGGCCGGATCCTCGCGAAGCTGTGACGGGGCAATCGGCCCTGTGACGACCCATACTCACGGCGCACCACTCCGAATAAGGTGCATGAAAGCTTTACGACGCCCCGGGCGCAAGGAATCCATGCTGGCAGCACTAGCCGGGATCGTCAGTGCTGGCCTGGTGCTGGGCGTGGCGGAACTGCTGGGTTCCTTCCTGACCGCCCGCGCCGCACCCCTGATCGCCCTCGGCTCCACCTTCATCGACTTCACTCCCGCGTGGTTGAAAGACTTCGCGATCGCCACCTTCGGCACCAATGACAAGGTGGCACTTTTCGTCGGCATGGGCGTCACCATCGTTCTCCTTGCCGCCGTCCTCGGTGTGGTCGCCTACCGGAAATGGGTGCTCGGTGTAGCCGGTGTGGTCCTGATGGGCGCCGTCATTGTCGCCGCTGTGGTGTCGCGAGCTGGCGCCACCCTGCTCGACGCTGTCCCCACGGTGGTTGGCACCGCCGTCGGTCTCCTGGCCTTGCGCTACCTGATCCGTGCGCTGCATCAGGCCCCCGGCCGCTCCGATGCCACCCAGGACGCGGCCAGCACCAATACCCCTGCCACCGGCACCAGCCGCCGCACCAACACCCCCGTCACCGGCACCAGCCGCCGCACCTTCTTCGCCGCCGCAGGCATCACCGCAGTCATCGCGGGTGCCGCGGCCGCCGGAGGGCGCGCCATTGCTGGCGCCCGCAACACGGTCACCATGGCCCGCGAGGCCCTCACGTTCCCCACCCCTGCCAGCGCCGCGCCGGCCATCCCCGCCGGTGTGGAGGCCGGAGTCGACGGCGTCGTCCCCTGGCTGACCCCAAACCAGGACTTCTACCGGATCGACACCGCCCTGAGCGTGCCGCAGGTCGACCTGGAAACCTGGGAGCTGCGCGTGCACGGGATGGTCGAAGAGGAATTCACCCTCACGTTCCAGGATTTGCTCGACGCCGACCTGATCGAACGCCACATCAGCCTCACCTGCGTGTCCAACCCGGTCGGCGGAAACCTGGCGGGCAACGCCAAGTGGCTCGGCTACCCGCTTCGCGACCTGCTGGCCCGCGCCAGGCCCACGGGCGGCGCCGACATGGTGCTGTCCACCAGCACCGACGGCTTCAGCGCCTCCACTCCCCTGCCGATCCTGCAGGATGACCGCGACGCGATACTCGCCATCTCGATGAACGGTGAGCCACTACCGCTGGAGCATGGCTTCCCCGTCCGAATGGTAGTGCCCGGCCTGTACGGCTATGTGTCGGCCACCAAGTGGGTAGTCGACCTTGAGGTCACCCGATTCGCCGACAAGACCGCCTACTGGACCGACCGCGGCTGGTCCGAACAGGGGCCCATCAAGACCATGGCCCGCGTCGAGGTCCCCCGCTCCTTCGCCCAGGTACCGGCCGGTACCTCGATGATCGGCGGCACGGCCTGGGCCCAGCACCGCGGCATCACCAAGGTGGAAGTCCAGATTGACGGCGGCGACTGGGAAGAAGCCACCCTCGCCGCTGAAGCCTCGGTGGACACCTGGCGGCAGTGGTCCCATGAGATCAGCGTCGAAGCGGGCTCCCACACCGTCCGCGCCCGCGCCTACGACCCCGACGGCGTTCAGACCGAGGAACGCGCCGACACGGTACCCGACGGCGCCTCAGGCTGGCAGTCAGTGCAGTTCACCGCCGAATAGTCAGCCACCAACCTTGTGCCCACCGGATGTCCGTTCCTCCGGTGGGCACAAGCTCCACCTCGACAGCCGATAAGCGATACTTGTCTCATGCCTCAGACTTTCTCCTCCGCCGATGCCGTCGAACTCGCAGTCCTGGAACGCAACGGCTTCATCGAGTCACGCCACCTGGGATCGGCAGTGATCCTGGCCGCTGACGGCACTGTGGTCACCGAGCTCGGTGACATCAACGCCCCCATTTTCCCCCGCTCCACACTGAAGCCCTTTCAGGCGCTTGCTGCGATGCAGTCAGGGGTGCCGCTGCGTGGCCCACAGGTGGCACTGGCTGCGGCCAGTCATGTGGGATCGCACGAGCACATGGACGTGGTCCGCACCATGCTCAGCGCGGCGGGAGTCTCGGAGGAGCACCTCCAGTGCCCGGCCGACTGGCCCCAGGACGAGGAAGCCCGCAACTGGCTGATCCGCACGGAAAAGGGCAAGCAGCGCATCGCGTTCAACTGCTCCGGTAAACACGCCGCTTTCCTGTGGGCCTGCACCGAGAACAACTGGGACCACTCCACCTACCTTGACCCGTCCCACCCGCTGCAGGAACGCGTCGCCGCGGTCATCGAGGAGTACACGGAGGAGAAGGTCTCCCACTGGGGTATCGACGGTTGCGGGGCGCCCCTCGCCGCCGTCTCACTGACGGGGCTCGCCCGCGGTATCGGCAAGTTCTCCAAGGCACCCTCGGACAAGAACGCTGACGCCCGCGCCGCCACCATTGCCACCGCAATGCTCGACTACCCCTGGGCCGTCCACGGCCGGGGCCGCGAAAACTCGGTGGTGATGGAGGATCTCGGCATCATCTCCAAGAACGGCGCCGAAGGCGTCCTCGTCATGGGCACCGACACCGGAGTCTCCCTCGCCCTGAAGGTACTCGACGGCAATATTCGCGCCACCACCCTGGTGGGCCTGACCCTCCTGGCTGCCACCGGCGCCGTCGACGCCGACAAGGTGAGCGCAGTCCTGTCCAAGGTGGTCCCCCCGGTGATGGGCGGCAGTGCAGCGGTCGGCAAGCTCCGGCTCGCCGCACCGGTCTTGGCTCTCCTGGACTAGGGCCCATGGCACGACGACGGATCCCCGCTCCGGCGGGCAAGCCAGCCCTCGACGCCGTTCGGTCCGGTTCGGCCACCCGCCCCGAGACGGCGACCGCCGTGCGGTACACACTCGAGGAACTGGCTGACCGGGCCCCGGGCAACAGCGTTGAGGTGCGGGTGCCGCCGTTTGGTGTGGCCCAGTGCATCGCCGGGCCTCGTCACACCCGGGGTACCCCGCCGAATGTAGTGGAGACCGACGCCGCCACCTGGCTGGCACTGGTGACCGGGAGCCTGGCCTGGGCTGATGCGGTCGGCGCCGGGAAGGTTGCCGCTTCGGGGCAACGGGCCGATCTAAGCGATTGGCTTCCCCTGTTCCCCACCGGCGCTCCTCCGGCGCCATGACAGCACACCATTCACTTCGCCGAGCCTCTTTCATCGCTGACGGTGTGCGGTCCTCGGTGGCGGCCGTCCGGCGGCAGCCACCCGCCGCGGTGGTCATCGCGGCGCTGATCACCACCGTTTACACGGTCTACTCAGTGGCGCAGTGGAACCGGCTGGCTACCCCATCCTGGGACCTCGGCATCTTCACCCAGCTGGCCAAGGCCTATGCCGGCTTTGACGCGCCAATCGTGTCAATCAAGGGCGACGGCTTCAATCTCCTGGGTGACCACTTCCATCCGCTGTTGATCATTCTCGGGCCCGCCTACGCGGCTTTTCCATCCGCACTGACCCTTCTTATCCTGCAGAACATTCTGATCGGACTCTCGGTCCTCGTGATCGCCCGGCTAGGTATCCGGCGGCTCGGCACGGTAGTGGGCAGCTGCCTCGGCCTGGCCTACGGCCTGTCGTGGGGTCTTCAGACAGCGGTGGCAGCACAGTTCCACGAGATTGCGCTCGCCATCCTGCTTCTTGCGCTGGCTCTTGAGTCGATCATCACCGGACGGCTGCGCACCGCCGTGGCCTGGGCTGGCCTGCTGGTTTTTGTTAAAGAGGACCTGGGACTGACGGTTGCCGCGATCGGGTTGGTCATCGCGTGGCGATATCGGGACCGGATCGGGCTGTGGCTGGCGGCATGGGGCGTCGGCTGGCTCCTGCTCTCCGTGGCGGTCATCCTGCCGCTGCTGAACACGGGAGGCCAGTACGACTATTCAGACCGGATCGACGTTCGCGGGATGATCGCTGACCCGATTGGCGCACTGGTCACCATTTTCTCTGCCGGGGCAAAATACGAAACGGTGTGGCTGCTGCTGCTGGCAGGCGGCTTCCTGTTCGTGAGGTCGCCGCTGGCGCTGATCATGGTACCCACCCTGGCCTGGCGTTTCGTCTCGGG
Organism: Arthrobacter flavus; assembly: GCF_039526005.1. Lineage (NCBI taxonomy): Bacteria > Bacillati > Actinomycetota > Actinomycetes > Micrococcales > Micrococcaceae > Arthrobacter > Arthrobacter flavus. The sequence continues at coordinate 285,854 of NZ_BAAAIJ010000047.1, forward strand.
AAACGATGTCTACTGGGGCCCTGAGTGGCATTACAGCGCCGTCCTGATGCCCATCCTGTTTGCCGCGCTGATCGACGCCATCGAAACCTCTCGCCGGTCGGGGCGGCGGTGGCTGCGCTCGGCTGACGCCGCCGTCGTCCCCGCGGTGACCGTCGTCGCCCTGTTCTTGCTGCCGACCCAGCCCCTGGGTGATCTGGCCGATCCGGAGACCTTCCGGCAGTCCGAACGGTGGGAGACAGCGCATCAGCTCATGGCCCAGATTCCCGACGGCGCGGCCGTGGAGACCGGTGTGGTGCTGATGCCGTACCTGGTCCCAGACACCGAGGTGTTCTGGCTGGGCAACGATAATCCCGCGCCGGAATACCTGATTGTCGACGACCAGGACTGGAGTTGGGGTCCCACTCACCCGGAGGACGGGGTGGCGCATGCTGAGGAAACCTATCCCGGGGAATCCTACGAACTCATCTTCCAGCAGAACGGGTACCAATTGGTCAGGCGGATCGGCTAAACGCCGGTAGCCTTAAAGCATGAGTTCAGAGCTACCCTCGCCTCGCGACGACAACGAACCTACGGTTACAGCCCACGCCGCAGCAGGATCCCCCGCTGCGCCCCCGGAGCAGGCACCCGCCCGCCGGGAAGTGACGGTGCGCCGCGCTCCACGCTTTGCGCCCTTCATGGGCCTTGGCGTACTGGTGGGTGTGGTGATCGCAGCGATCGTCGCCTATGCGGGCCCCGGCGACCCCACCCTGACCCGCGAATCCATCTTCGGATTCTTCATCATGGTGTTCGCAATCCCCGGCCTGTTGCTCGGCGCGCTGCTGGTGCTCGTGCTCGATCGGATCAGCATCCGACGCTCCAAGCGGGCAGTCGCCCAACGTACGTACGACGACGACCAGCACCCCGAGTAACAGGTGGAGCCGCCGACCGCAACGCGTGAGAGAATGATGCAATGGTTCGCGGTGACGGAAATCTTTCCCATGACCTTCTTCCAGGCGAGAAGGGGCCCCAGGATGCCTGCGGCGTATTCGGTGTCTGGGCTCCCGGCGAGGAGGTAGCCAAGCTCGCCTACTACGGCCTGTACGCCCTGCAGCACCGCGGCCAGGAGTCCGCGGGTATCGCCACCAGCAACGGTGAGCGGATCAGTGTCTATAAGGACATGGGCCTGGTCTCCCAGGTCTTCGACGAGACCACCCTCAACACCCTCGAAGGCCATATCGCTGTGGGCCACTGCCGGTATTCGACCACCGGCTCCTCCAACTGGGCCAACGCGCAGCCGACCCTCGGCGCCACCGCCGTCGGCACCGTTGCCCTCGCCCACAACGGCAACCTGACCAACTCAGCCGACCTTTACCAGATGGTCCTCGCGCGCCATGGCAAGCCCCGCAGCGGCGAAATGGCTCAGGGCAACACCTCTGACACGGCGCTGGTGACCACCCTCCTGGCTGGCGACGACGGCCGCTCCCTTGAGGAAACCGCCCTCGAACTGCTCCCCAAAATCAGCGGCGCGTTCTGCTTCGTCTTCATGGATGAAGGCACCCTCTACGCGGCCCGGGACCCCCACGGCGTCCGTCCCCTGGTCCTTGGTCGGCTGGAACGCGGTTGGGTGGTCGCCTCCGAGCAGGCCGCCCTTGCCACCGTGGGCGCCAGCTTCATCAGGGAAATCGAGCCCGGCGAATTCATCGCCATCGACGAGGACGGCGTCCGGACCCGCAAGTTCGCCGCGCCCACCAAGGCTGGCTGCGTCTTTGAGTACGTTTACCTGGCCCGGCCTGATGCTGCCATCGCTGGCCGCTCGGTGTACGAGGCCCGCGTGGAAATGGGTCGGCAGCTCGCCCGCGAGAACTCAGCCGAGGCCGACGTCGTCATCCCCGTCCCCGAATCGGGCACCCCTGCCGCGGTGGGGTTCGCCGAGCAGTCGGGTATTCCGTTCGCTCACGGGTTCGTGAAGAACTCCTACGTGGGCCGCACTTTCATCCAACCCAGCCAGACCCTCCGCCAGCTCGGCATCCGCCTGAAGCTCAACGCGCTGGAGTCAGTCATCCGGGGCAAGCGGATCATCGTGGTGGACGATTCCATTGTGCGCGGCAACACCCAGCGGGCAGTGGTCCGCATGCTCCGTGAAGCTGGCGCGGCGTCGGTGCACGTCAAAATTTCCTCCCCACCGGTCCGTTGGCCGTGCTTCTACGGCATCGACTTCGCGTCGCGGGCCGAGCTCATCGCCAATGGCGCAGCAGTGGAACAGATCAGCAACTCGATCGGCGCTGACAGCCTGGCCTACATTTCCGAAGACGGAATGATCGCCGCCACCGAGCAACCCCGCGAACGGCTGTGTACCGCCTGCTTCACCGGCGACTATCCAATCGCGCTCCCGGCTGAGGAACGCCGGGGCAAGAATCTCCTGGAACGGGTCGATCCCGCCGACGATCCTGGCTCCAACGGCTGCGATCCAGGGCCAGACAGTGAGCTCGAGGCAGTGTTGACCGACGAAGACAAGAAAGAACGGGTATGACCTCCAACTCCCCCATCACCTATGCCAGCGCCGGAGTTGACGTCGAAGCTGGCGACCGCGCCGTTGAACTGATGAAGGACGCCGTCCGGGCCACCCACGGGCCCCAGGTCATCGGAGGGGTGGGCGGATTCGCCGGACTCTACGACGTGTCCCGGCTCCTGACCTACCGCAAGCCCCTGCTGGCAACGTCGACCGACGGCGTCGGCACCAAGGTGGCCATCGCGCAGGCGATGGATATCCACGACACCATCGGGTTTGATCTGGTGGGCATGGTGGTCGACGACATTGTGGTGGTTGGCGCCGAGCCCCTCTTCATGACCGACTACATTGCGTGCGGCAAGGTGGTGCCCGAGCGCATCGCCGACATCGTCCGGGGGATCGCCGCCGCCTGCTCGGTGGCGGGCACCGCCCTGGTGGGTGGCGAGACCGCTGAACATCCCGGGCTGCTTGGAGAACATGAGTACGACGTCGCCGGCGCCGCGACCGGCGTGGTCGAGGCGGATTCGCTGCTCGGTCCAGACCGGGTGCGTGCTGGCGATGTCGTCATCGGGATGGCGTCCTCGGGCCTGCACTCCAACGGCTACTCGCTGGTCCGGCGGATCATCAACCAGGCTGGCTGGGCGCTGGACCGCCAGGTCAGCGAACTGGGGCGCACCCTCGGCGAAGAACTTCTGGAGCCCACCCGCGTCTACGCCGCGGATTGCCTGGACCTGGCGCGTTTCTTGCCCGTTGCCGACGCCGCCGGCGTGCACGGCTTCAGCCACGTCACCGGCGGCGGTCTGGCCGCCAACCTGGCCCGGGTACTGCCGCATGGCCTGGAGGCAACGGTGGACCGCTCCACCTGGGAACTGCCCGCCATCTTCAAGCTGGTCGCCGAACTCGGCGCCGTGCCATTGCCGGATCTCGAACGCACCTTGAACCTCGGTGTGGGAATGGTCGCGGTGGTGTCCGCGCCGGCAGCCGACGCAGCTATTGCCCGGTTGACCGAGCGCGGCGTCCCCGCCTGGGTGATGGGCCAGGTCGCAGCGGCCTCCAATGAGTCCACTGACGGACCGGATTATGTGCAGGGCGCCAAGGGCGTCGACGGTGGATCAGTGCGCCTGGTCAACCAGTACGCCTAGGCCGGGCCGGTTTCCTTTCCCGCGCAAAAAAGTGGGGTACCCGCAGAATCGCCGTTGCACGACGGCTATTTTGCGGGTACCCCACTTTTTTGTGCTGACTCAACCAGTGCGGCGGGATCCGCCGTCGTCCTCGTCGTCGTCCAGATCTGCATACTTGTCTTCGTAAGCCGAGTAGTCCGGTTCAACCGGCTCCATCGGATCCGTAGAACGTTTGGAGGCTCGCTCGCCTGGGCCTGTGAGCTCTCGCTGCAGTGCCGTGTAATCAGTCGCGGGGCTGAAATACTTCATGTCCCGAGCCTGCTTGGTAGCTTTTGCCTTTTGACGGCCGCGCCCCATGGCGTGACCCCCTTTTGCGTCGATCCGGAGGTGGTCACTGGGGCCCTATCGGCCCAAGGCTGCAGCGAGGCCCCGGAGTATTTGGTCAATTTGTCGTAACTATAGATTACATGCTTTCCCAGCCTCCGCGTGCGCACTCCCTGCCACCCAAAGATCGCCCATCTTCGTCAGTACACTTGGTTCCACCGGTTCCCGCCTACTGCGACCAAAACTTGGCTAAAGTCGTAGCAGAGGAGCCTGCAGTGAGGGCGGACGCACAAGAACGTAGAAGGCAGGGCGGAACATCATGAGCGATCAGGAGCGCACCCCGCGGGACTCCGAATCCGATCCGGCAAAGGACGGCACTGAGGAGCACCAATCCGAGCCAATCCACGTCGCTGAACCGCAGCTGGTCGATCCGGATACCGTGCAGCTCAGCGACGCCGAGGTGTCCCCCGAGACGGTCGAGCCGGAATTGTCAGTCTCCGCCGACGACGTTCAGCTGGTTGAGCCCTCTCTCAACCCGGCGCGGATCAGCGAAGACACCGCACGCGCTGCATCGCTGGAGGAGATCGCCGCCGAAGCCCGCCGGGTCGAGCAGGAGGCCCTTGATGCGGGCCTACTCGTCGCCGGCACAGTCCCCACGGCAGACCCGACCACGAAGGCCGCTCCCGCCGGGACAGCTCCCGCCGGCGGAGCGGCGGGCGACACTACCGCTGGGGACACGGATTCCGCAGACGTCAGCGCTGACGGCAGTACCGGCGGTCGTTCTGACGCCGCCGACGAGACACCTGACGCGGAACCAGGCGACGTACCCAGGGACACTGACGCGCCCGTGACCACCGAAGATTCCGAAGACGATCCAGGCGATGCAGACGATGCAGACGCCGTCGAGAATGCGGACGAAGTGGTTGCCCTAGAGAGCACGGACACCACCAGGGCACTGCCGAGCTTCGCCGCCGACGGAGACGCCCCGGAGTGGGCCCCCGCAGTCACTGATGCGCAGCGGTGGGACCGCCTCTTTGAAACCACCGGCCCCGAACCTCACGCCAGTGCAGCAACCGGAATTGACTCAGACGCTGAGCCAGGAGCGGACACCGAGATACCCAGCCCGGCCCCAGCGTCGGAAGCCGCGACCACCGACCCGGCAGACCTTCCCGCGGGAATGAGGGCAGCGCCGCGGACCAGCCCCGGCACTCCAGAAGGGCCGACCGGCCCGCAGGGCAGCTACCCCGAGCAGCCGTCCGAGCCCCCTGCTGAACCTACCGGAGGCCCCTATGGGCTGCCCCCGGCCGGCACACGGCGTCGCGACAGTCGCCAGGTGGCCAGCAGCGGCAAGGACAAGCGGGGGCTCCTGATCGGCGGTGTGCTCCTGGGGCTGCTGGCCCTGGGGCTCCTGATCTGGGGCCTGGTCTCGCTCATCACCGGCCTGACGGCGTCGCCGGAGCGAGAACCCCTGGGCAACGGCACGCCGGGCGCTGACGGGATCATCGCCGAGAACGTCATGCCGCTGGACCTCGAAGAGGGCCAGTGTCTACGGGACTTCGTGGACATCAACAGCGCCTCAACGGTGGTGACCTGCTCAACACCCCACAATGCGCAGCTCTTGGCCAGCGACCTCTACGCGGACGACGCCGAGTTCCCCGGCGACGAGGCGCTGGCTCTGCGCGCGCAGGAGGTATGCGACGGCGTCGACCTCGACGAGACCGCCGCAGCCCGCTACGAGAACCTCGAGCTCCTGCGCGTCACCCCACGCGAAGGTGCCTGGTCCGACGGGGACCGCCGGGTCGACTGCCTCGTGACCAGCGATGAGGGCAACGTCATTAGCGATACCCTGATCAACAACTAGCTCGTCTCAAACACCTCGGCAGCGACGCTGAGGCCATCAGCGTCAACCACCCGGTCCACCAGAACCGTATCCCCGTCGTTGATGGTTCCCGCCAGGATGCCTCGCGCCAGGCGGTCCCCTATTTCGCGCTGCACCAACCGGCGCAGTGGCCGGGCGCCATACGCAGGGTCAAACCCGGTGAGGGCCAGCCACTCTCGGGCTGCGTCGGTGACCGTCAGGTTCAGCCGTCGCTCGTGGAGCCGGGAGGCGAGCGACTGCACCTGCAGGTCGACGATCCGCGACAGCTCCTCGAGCGTGAGGGCGTCGAAGAGAACCACATCGTCCAGCCGGTTCAGGAACTCGGGTTTGAAACTTGCGTTCACCACCGACATCACCGCGTCGCGCTTCGCAGAGTCCGCCATCGACGGGTCCACCAGGAATTGGGAGCCCAGATTGGACGTCAGCACCAGGATAACGTTACGGAAATCAACGGTGCGGCCCTGCCCATCGGTGAGGCGGCCGTCGTCGAGCACCTGCAGCAGGATGTCGAAGACTTCCGGGTGCGCTTTTTCCACCTCGTCGAGCAACAGCACGCTGTAGGGGCGGCGGCGGACGGCTTCCGTGAGCTGACCGCCCTCCTCGTAACCCACATAGCCCGGAGGGGCTCCGACGAGTCGGGAGACCGAATGCTTTTCGGAGTACTCGGACATGTCGATCCGCACCATGGCGTGCTCATCGTCGAACAGGAAGTCGGCGAGCGCTTTCGCCAACTCGGTCTTCCCCACCCCGGTAGGCCCCAGGAAGAGGAACGACCCGGTGGGCCGGTCGGGATCTGAAATCCCGGCACGGGCGCGGCGGACAGCGTCCGACACCGTCGTCACTGCCTTGGACTGCCCGATCAGCCGCGAGCCAATGACCTGCTCCATGTGCAGAAGTTTCTGGCTTTCGCCCTGGAGCATGCGTCCGGCCGGGATGCCCGTCCAGGCGGAGATCACCTCGGCAATGTCGGTGGCTGTGACGTCCTCCGCAACCATCGGCAACGGGGTGTCCTCAGGTTCGGCCTCCTGCGCGGCGTCGAGTTCCCGCTGCAGGGTAGGGATTTCGCCGTAAAGCAGCCGCGAGGCCTGCTCCAGGTCGCCGTCGCGCTGGGCCCGCTCGGCCTGCGACCGCAGATCCTCGAGGGCGGCCTTCAGGTCTCCCATCCGGTTGAGGCCCGCCTTCTCGGCTTCCCAGCGAGCGTTGAGTGCTGCGAGCCTTTCCTTCTGATCGGCCATATCGGCTCGCAAGGCGTGGAGCCGGTCCTGGGAGGCGTCGTCGCTTTCGCCCGCCAACGCCAGCTCTTCCATCGTCAGTCGGTCGACTGAACGGCGCAGCTGATCGATTTCCTCGGGCGCCGAGTCGATCTCCATGCGCAGCCGTGACGCCGCCTCGTCCACGAGGTCTATCGCCTTGTCCGGGAGGCGTCGACCTGAGATATAGCGGTTGGACAGGGTGGCTGCGGCCACGAGGGCCGAATCGGCGATGGTCACCTTATGGTGCGCCTCGTAGCGTTCCTTGAGGCCGCGAAGAATACCGATGGTGTCCTCCACACTTGGTTCACCAACGTAGACCTGCTGGAACCGCCGTTCCAGGGCGGCGTCCTTTTCGACGTTCTTGCGGTACTCATCGAGGGTGGTGGCACCGATGAGTCGCAGCTCGCCGCGAGCCAGCATTGGCTTCAACATGTTCCCGGCGTCCATTGACCCTTCAGAAGCGCCAGCACCGACCACCGTGTGGAGTTCGTCGATGAACGTGACCACCTGGCCGTTGGCGGACTTGATTTCCTCGAGGACTGCTTTCAGCCTCTCCTCAAATTCACCCCGGTATTTGGCCCCCGCGATCATGGAGCCAAGGTCGAGGCTGATCAGGGTCTTGTCCCGCAAGGATTCGGGGACGTCGCCGGCAACGATCCGCTGGGCAAGGCCTTCGACCACTGCCGTCTTTCCCACCCCCGGCTCACCGATCAGCACGGGGTTGTTCTTGGTGCGGCGGGACAGTACCTGGATGACTCGGCGGATCTCGCTATCCCGGCCGATCACCGGGTCAAGTTTCCCCGACCGGGCGATCTCCGTCAGGTCGACGCCGAATTTCTCCAGCGCCTGGAAGGTATTCTCCGGCTCCGGGGTGGTCACCCGCCGGTCACCGCGAATACCCGGCAGAGCAGCCGCAAGGGCCGCACGTGAAGCACTTGCGTTGTTCAGGATGGTGGCGGTTGAGCCGGTCCCGGCGGCAATCCCCAGGAGCAGGTGCTCGGTGGAGATGAAGCTGTCGCCCAGCGTCTCGGCCTCCTGCTGGGCGGCTTTGATAGCTTGCAGGGTGTCGCGGGAGAACTGCGGCTGCGCCGTTGACGTACCCGACGACGACGGGAGCGCCTTGATCGCGGTGCTCGCCCGGGTGCTGACGGCGTCAGGGTCGGACCCGGCGGCCTTCAGCAAAGCAACAGCAACGCCGTCGCGCTGGTCCATCAGCGCTTTCAGCAGATGCGCGGGCTCGACCTGAGGATTGCCTGCGGTCGAAGCATTCATGGCAGCGGCGGACAGCGCTTCCTGGCTTTTGGTGGTGAACTTCGCGTCCATGTCTCAACCTTTCAAACAGCAATAACCTTAGAGTTGAGTGTACCCCGCTCAACTTAGCGCCGACCCGTGAAAGCTGCTGGTTCGCTGACAGCAGACAGTTCCTGCACCGCCCCCCAGTAGAACACCGCCACGTGTTGGCGGGTAGGGCCCTTAGCCCTAGGTACGCCTGAATCAAGAGTTCGGTTGCAGATCCATCACGAAGCACTGATTCGCTGGTAATTTTTAACCCACAACTTGGGGGGAGAAGACCAGGTTGGTAGCGTTGACAGGCCCGTCGCACCTTCACCCTCGCAAAAACCTGCACAGTTCAGTTGTAGTCCGACGCGGCGTCGATCAACGATAAGGCAGATGATGAGTCAAGAGATCAAAGCACGGCCGGACTCCCCCGGCGAGCCGAGTCCAGAACCAACCCCAGCGCCACAAACCAGAGTCAACAAGACGGTCTTTATCGGCTCGGCCGTCGGCATTCTGGCAATCACCGCCTGGGCCATCGTCGCCCCTGGAAACGCCGAAGCCGTCATTGGCACCCTGGTCAGTTGGGTCTCAGTCAATATGGGCTGGTACTACTTCCTGGTCGTCACCCTCGTGGTCATTTTCGTTCTGGTGGCTGCGCTCACCCGGGTAGGTAAAGTCCGGCTGGGACCGGACCACTCCAAGCCCCAGTTCAGCATGTTCACCTGGGCTTCGATGCTGTTTGCCGCAGGCATCGGCATCGACCTGATGTTCTTCTCGGTGGCTGAGCCCCTTACCCAGTACCTTGCACCTCCCCAGGGCGCTGGCGAGACAGTTGAGGCCGCCCGGCAGGCGATGGTCTGGACTCTCTTCCACTACGGGATCACCGGCTGGGCACTGTATGCCCTGATGGGTCTGGCTCTTGGCTTCTTTGCCTACCGCCACAATCTGCCCCTGAGCATCCGTTCGGCGTTGTACCCCATCTTCGGCAAGAAGGTCGAGGGTCCCATCGGGCACACAGTGGATATCGCAGCACTTTTGGGCACCATCTTCGGCATCGCCACCTCCCTGGGCATCGGCGTCGTCCAGCTGAACTACGGGCTGACCCTCATGTTCGGTCTGCCGGAGAACCTCGCGGTGCAGATCGGCCTCATCGCCATCGCGGTCGTGATGGCAGTCGTCTCCACCGTGTCAGGTGTTGAAAAGGGCATCAGGCGCCTGTCCGAGCTGAACGTCCTGCTGGCCGGCGCCCTCATGCTCTTCATCCTGATCGCCGGGAAGACCAGTTTCCTGCTCGACGGGATCATCCAGAACACCGGCGACGTCCTCAGCCAGTTCCCCGGCATGACCATGGACACCTTCGCCTATGACCGGCCCGACGAATGGCTGAGCGGGTGGACACTGTTCTTCTGGGCCTGGTGGATCGCCTGGGCGCCCTTCGTGGGGCTCTTCCTGGCCCGCATCTCCCGCGGCCGCACGATCAGGCAGTTTGTCCTCGGCGTCATGATCGTGCCCTTCACCTTTATCCTGCTGTGGATCTCGATCTTCGGTAACAGCGCCCTCGACATTGTGATGGGCGGGAACACCGAGTTCGGTGAAGTGGGGATGAACAATCCGGAGCGGGCCTTCTATGGACTGCTGGAACAGTATCCAATGGCGCCGTTGATCATTGCGATTGCTACCTTCACGGGCCTGCTCTTCTACGTCACGAGTGCCGACTCCGGTGCACTGGTGATGGCCAATTTCACCTCCCATCTCAAGGACGCCAACTCCGACGGCCCCAAGTGGCTCAGGGTGTTCTGGGCGCTCGTGACCGGCGCCCTCACCCTCGCCATGCTGTCCGTCGGCGGTGTCCTGACTCTCCAAAATGCGACAGTGGTGATGGGGTTGCCCCTTTCAATCCTGCTGCTGTTCATCATGTACGGGCTGTACAAGGCCCTGAAGGTCGAAAGCTCCCGGATGGACAGCTACCGATCGTCCCTCCCCGGGATCATCTCCAGCAGATCCGGCAGTGAAGCACGCGGCGGACGCAGCTGGCGCCAGCGGCTCACCCATGTCCTGACCTACCCGGGCCGTAAACAGGCCCAGCGGTTCATCGACGAGGTGGCCCGCCCCGCTCTTCAGGAAGTCCACGACGAACTCGCCACCCAGGGCGCCGACGTGACGTTGACCTCCGGTAGCGCCGGGCCGGGTGGGGTTGGCCACGTGGACCTGACAGTCAACCTGGGCAGCGAACGCGCGTTCAAGTACCAGGTGTACCCCGTGCAGTACGACACGCCGTCGTACGCCTTAAAGAGCGCCTCCACCACCGACAAGTACTACCGGATAGAGGTCTTCTCCCTCGAAGGCAGCAACGGGTACGACCTCCTGGGCTACACCAAGGAACAGGTCATCACCGACGTGCTGGACCACTACGAGACACACCTCGAATTCCTGCACAGCAACCGTGCAACGCCCGGCAACACCGCAATCACCGACGACCACCTGGCCTCCGACAACTGGGAAGCCGACTTCACCAACACTGAGGAGCGCTCATGAGTACCGCAACACTGTTCATCGATGGCACCTGGGTAGCCGCTTCCGACGGCGGTACCCGGGAGATCCACTGCCCCGCTGACGGCACCCTCGTCGGCACGGTCTCCGAAGGGACCGCCGACGACGCCGTCGCCGCCATCGCCGCAGCACGCTCGGCATTCGACCGTGGCGAATGGGCTGCTGTGCCCGCACCCGAGCGCGGTGATTTCCTTCTGAAGGTTGCTGCCCGCCTGCAGGAGCGCAAGGCGGAGTTTGCGCGGGCCGAAACCCTGGACACGGGGAAGCGTCTGGTCGAAAGCGAGATCGACATGGATGACATCATTGGCTGCTTCACCTACTTCGGGAAGCTCGCCGGCCAGAACCAGGGCCGCCTGGTGGACCCTGGAAACGCTGCAGTGGTCAGTCGGATCGAATACGAGCCGGTAGGTGTCTGTGGCCTCATCTCACCCTGGAACTATCCGTTGCTGCAGTCCGCCTGGAAGATTGCCCCCGCGCTGGCGGCTGGCTGCACGTTCGTCCTGAAGCCCAGCGAGCTCACCCCCCACACCTGCATGCTCATGATGGACGTGCTGGATGAGCTCGGACTACCCAAGGGGGTGGCCAACCTGGTGCTCGGCGCCGGGGCCACCGTCGGGGCGCCGCTCTCCGAGCACGTCGACGTCGACCTGGTCTCCTTCACCGGCGGCCTCGAAACCGGGAAGAGGATTGCCGCCGCTGCATCGGCCACCGTGAAGAAGGTGGCTCTGGAACTGGGCGGCAAGAATCCCAACATCGTCTTTGCCGATGCCGACTTCGACGCCGCCCTGGACAACGCGCTGAACGCTGCGTTTGTGCACTCGGGACAGGTGTGCTCTGCCGGGGCCCGACTGATCGTCGAGGAATCCATCGCCGAACGCTTCACCGATGAACTGGTGCGGCGCGCACAGCTGATCCGGTTGGGGGGACCCTTCGATGAGGACGCCGAAACCGGCCCACTGATCTCGGCGGCGCACCGGGACAAGGTGACGGCCTATGTTCAGAAGGGAGTCGCTGAGGGCGCACGCCTGCGCTGCGGCGGCACCTGGGGCACCGGCGACCTGGAACAGGGTTTCTATTACACACCCACCGTGCTCGACCAGGTGGAACGGGGCATGTCGGTAGTGGTCGACGAGGCCTTCGGCCCGGTGGTCACCGTCGAGACGTTCACCGGGGAAGAGGAGGCAGTGGCGATCGGCAACGACACCCACTACGGTCTCGCCGGCGCGGTCTGGAGCCAGGACGCCGGGAAGTCCCAGCGGGTTGCCCGGCGGCTGCGCCACGGCACCATCTGGATCAACGACTTCCACCCCTACCTGCCGCAGGCCGAGTGGGGCGGGTTCGGGCAGTCAGGTGTGGGGCGCGAACTGGGGCCGACCGGCCTGTCCGAATACCAGGAGGCTAAGCACATTTACCACAACATTGATCCGCAGGTCACCGGCTGGTTTGCGGACCGTAAAGAGGAGCAGTAACCGTGTCTGATCCAATAACAGTGACTGACCAAATCGAGAAGACCGACTTCGACTACATCGTGGTCGGCGGCGGCTCCGCGGGCGCCGCCGTCGCAGCACGCCTCAGCGAGGACCCTGCTGTGGAGGTGGCCCTGGTTGAAGCCGGGCCAGACGACCGCGGCGTGGACCAGATCCTCCGCCTCGACCGGTGGATGGAACTGCTGGAATCCGGGTACGACTGGGACTACCCCATCGAACCGCAGGAGAACGGCAACTCCTTCATGCGCCATGCCCGCGCCAAGGTGATGGGCGGCTGCTCCAGCCATAACTCCTGTATCGCCTTCTGGGCGCCGCGGGAGGACATCGACGAGTGGGAAGCGAAGTTCGGCGCGGAGGGGTGGAACGCCGAGACCGCCTACGCGCTGTACCAGCGCCTGGAAACCAACGAGGACGCTGGCCCGGATGCTCCGCACCACGGCGATGCGGGCCCCGTGCACCTGATGAACATTCCGGCGTCGGACCCCTCGGGCAAAGCACTGCTTGATGCCTGTGAACAGGCGGGCATCCCGCGGGTCCACTTCAACACCGGGGCGACGGTGATCAATGGTGCCAGTTTTTTTCAGATCAACCGGCAGGCCGACGGCACCCGCGCTTCATCTTCGGTGTCGTATATTCACCCGATCATGGAACGGCCCAACTTCACCTTGCTGACCGGCCTGCGGGCGCGGGAACTGACGTTCGACGTGGACAATCGATGCACCGGTGTCGACGTCGTCGACTCCTCCTTTGGGCGGACCCATGCGCTCACCGCGCGGTCCGAGGTGATCCTGTCAGCGGGAGCCATCGATTCCCCGAAACTGCTGATGCTGTCGGGCATCGGCCCTGCCGAGCACCTGAGGACACATGGCATTGATGTCCGGGTGGACTCCCCCGGGGTGGGCGAGCACCTGCAGGACCACCCGGAGGGTGTCATCCAGTGGGAAGCCAAGCAGCCGATGCCTGAGACGTCCACCCAGTGGTGGGAAATTGGTATCTTCACCACCACTGAAGACGGACTGGACCGGCCCGACCTGATGTTCCATTACGGATCCGTGCCCTTCGACATGCATACGTTGCGGCAGGGGTACCCCACCACCGACAACGGGTTCTGCCTTACCCCCAACGTTACCCACGCGCGGTCACGCGGGACGGTGCGGCTGCGCAGCCGGGACTACCGTGACAAGCCGATGGTGGATCCGCGCTACTTCACTGACCCCCATGACATGCGGGTCATGATTGCGGGCATCCGGAAGGCCCGGGATATTGTCGCCCAGCCGGCCATGGCGGAATGGGCTGGCCGCGAGCTGTACCCCGGCCAGGACGTGCAGACGGATGAGGAGATTACCGACTACATCCGCCGGACCCACAACACGGTCTATCACCCGGCCGGCACGGTGCGGATGGGGGCGCCCACCGACGACCTTTCGCCGTTGGACCCCCAGCTGCGGGTGAAAGGGGTGACGGGTCTGCGCGTCGCTGACGCGTCAGTGATGCCCGAGCTGACCACCGTGAACCCGAACATCACCACCATGATGATCGGCGAACGGTGCGCGGATCTGATCAAGCAGACCCGGCCAGCTTAGGCGCTCCAGGGTTTTGTCCGGGCCGGGTTGCTACCCGGCCCGGACAAAACTCGACACCCGGTTCCGACCCGCTGCCTTGGCCGCGTACAGGGCGTCGTCGGCTTCCTTGAGCAGTTGCCCGCTACTGACAGCATGGTCGGAGGCGAACGTTGAGATCCCAGCGCTGATCGTCAACACCTGGCGCGGGTTGCCATAATGGGTGATAGCAAGCTCCTCGATGCCTGACCTGATCCGTTCGACAGCGGCTTCGGCTGCCTTTGCGTCCTGGTCAGGCAGAATCAGCAAAAACTCCTCGCCGCCATAGCGGTAGACACCGTCTGTGTCCCGGGCCAGAGCGGCAAGGGTTTTGGCCACTGATTTCAGGGCCTCATCGCCGGCTGGATGACCCTGCAGGTCGTTGAAGCTCTTGAAGTGGTCGACGTCGCAGAGGGCCAGAGAGTAACGCCCGCCGTAGCGCAGGCTGCGGTTATGCAACAGCTCAAGATCCTCGGTCAGTTTCAACCGGTTGTCCACGTTGGTGAGCGGATCCGTCCGCGCCTGTCGGGTCAGCTCCTGCCGGTACTTTCCAAGCTCCGAATGCAGGGCCGTGACCCGGCGCGCCACCAGCAGCCTCGTGCGCAGGGTAAACGGATCCAGGGGTTTGGTGACGTAGTCATCAGCACCAGCCTCCATCCCTGCGAGCACATCGTTCTGGGAACCGAACGAGGTCAGCAGGACTAGGTAGGTGTAGGTGTCCACCTCGGCACTGCGGATGGCCCTGCACAGCTCCAACCCGTTGAGTCCTGGCATCATCCAGTCCGTCACGACAACCTGGGGTTGGCAGTGCTGGAACAGTTCCCAGGCTGAGTCCCCGTCGGTGGCGGACAGGCATTCGTAGCCTGCCTGTTCCACCACAGCCTTCGCGACCATGAGCGAGCCCGGGTCATCGTCCACTACCAGGACCTTCACGGCGCTCCTATCACTGATTCGGCGAGCGCGACGTAGACCAGTTCAAGTTCCGCCTCCAGATCAGCCAGTCTTTCCGGGTGTACCACGGTTTCGTTTCTCGACGCGTCCTCGAGCTGCGCGCACAGCGCAGCGACGCCGTCGGCGCCAATGTTCGCTGCAGCGCCGCGAAGCTTGTGGGCAGCGTCCCCCAATCCAGTCCCCCGCGCCACCGCTTCGCGGAGCTCCGCCAGGTCGCCGGGTACAGCGCCGAGGAACGCGGCTGCCGCAGCGGGCAGCACTCCCCACCCATCATCGGCGCCGAGCCCACGGAGCATTTCCAGTCGGGCGGGGTCCACTACCTCCCGGGGTTCGGCGTGCGCGACGACGGTCTCGGGTGCGGGCGCTGCCACCAGGTGAGGGGCTGACTGCGGTGCGCCGCTCGGCGTAGTCTCTTCCGGGGTGCGGACCCACCGGAGCAAAGTGGTCCGGAGCTGGGCAAGGTCCACCGGCTTCGCGAGATAATCGTCCATCCCCGCTGCACGGCACCGTTCGCGGTCCTCGCTGAGCGCCCCTGCGGTCATGGCGATGATCGGCAGGTGCGGTCCGCCACGACCCCGGATGACCCGGGTGGCTTCGAACCCATCCATCACCGGCATATGGCAGTCCATCATCACTGCAGCGTAGGTCTCGTGGGAGGTGGCCTTGACCGCTTCGGCACCGTCGCCGACCAGATCCACCTGGTATCCCAGCTTCAGCAACATCGATTCTGCCACCAGTTGGTTGACCGCATTGTCCTCAACCACCAGGATGCGGGCATTGGGACCACCCTGGGCATCCTGAAGCTGGACGGTGCGGGAGTGAATAGTTTCCGGCACCGGGTCAGCGTCGGTGTGGGTCATCAGGTGCATCAGCCGGTCGTACAGCGCCGAGCTGCGAACCGGTTTGGTCAACCATTCAGACACCCCGGCAGCGACGAGCCGGTCGCGGTCGATATGCCCGAGGGAGGTGAGCAGGATCAACCGGGTGGCGGCCAGCTCGGGGTGGCTGCTGATTGCCTCAGCCAGTTCGATCCCATTGATACCCGGCATACACATGTCGAGGACCGCAATGTCGAAAGGTTCTCCTGCGTCGACTGCGGATAGGAGTCGCTCCAGCGCGACGTCACCGGTTTCAACAGTCACAGTGTCCATTCGCCAGGAGTCCAGCTGGGATTCCAGCACCAGCCGGTTGGTCGCATTGTCGTCGACCACCAACACCCGTAGATCATCAAGCAGGCTGGTTTCCGGTGCCGCAACACTTTTCGACCCGGCCAGTGGCAGGGTGAACCAGAAGGTGCTGCCAGCCCCCGGGGTGCTCGAAACTCCGATGGTCCCCCCCATTGCCTCGGTCAGGCGCCGGGAGATAGCCAGCCCCAAACCTGTTCCGCCGTATCTGCGGGTCGTCGAAGCATCAGCCTGCGCGAAGGACTCAAACAGTCTCTCGTGATCGGATTCATCCACCCCAATGCCCGTGTCCTGCACCTCGAACCGGATCATTGGTCGCCTGTCACCGGATGCGTCGTCTGGGTCCTCGCGATGCACCCGGATGGCGATCTCTCCGGCTGCCGTGAACTTCACCGCGTTCGAGAGCAAATTGAGCAGCACCTGCCGGATCCGGCCGGCGTCCCCAATCAGCTGAGCCGGCACCTCGGGGAGGCAGTAGGCGATCAGCTCCAGATTCTTCTGTCGCGCCCCCTCCGCGAGGAGGCCCGCGACCTCGTCAATGAGGGTTCGCGGGTCGAAGGACTCCATCTCCAGGTTGATCCGGCCGGCTTCAAGTTTCGAGAAGTCGAGGATGTCATTGATGAGCAGCAGCAACGACTCGCCGGCACCCTTAACCCCCTGGGCATACTGCCGCTGGGTCGAATCAAGCGGCGTATCAAGCAACAGCCCGGTCAGTCCGATCACCCCGTTCATCGGGGTCCGGATCTCATGGCTCATGGTGGCCAGAAACTCGGATTTCAGCCGGGTTGCCTCCAAGGCAGCCTCCCTCGCCTTGCGCAGGTCGGCTTCGGCTGCCCGCCGTTCGCTGATGTCCTGGGCGATGGTTGCCAGGCCTCGCATCACCCCCTCGGTGAACACCGGGGAGATAGTCATTGCGACCTGCACAATCGACCCGTCGCTGCGGAAACGCTCTGTCTCAAAGCTGAGCCCCTCACCCGTGGCTGCCACGAGCTCCTGCGCTTCGTCGTTCGCTGCCTGAGCCGAATCCGGGACGAAGAACCCCTTGTCCTGGCCAATGGTGTCCTCCGCCAGATAGCCGAAGATGCGTTCAGCACCGGGGTTCCAGCTGACGATCTTGCCGTCGGGGGTGCAGCCGAAGATCGCGTCCGACGACGACGTCACGATCGCACCGAGACCTTCCAGTTCCGCAGTGCGGGCCGCGACCTGGTCTGCCAGCCCCCTGGTCAGCGTCACATTCTCGACGACGATCAGTACCTGGCGGATGACCAGCAGCACCAGAGCGACAACCCCAATACCCAGCTGGACCGGGTACCTGCCGTCCACTGCCGTGTATCCCGCGACGACTATTGCCACAACAACCGGGGCGTAGGGGAGAAGTTCCAGGGCGACAGCGTAGCGGTGCCGGTCGCCGTCGGTCCGCGGTCGGCGGGGGACCAACGGTGCGACCGCGATCAACACGAAGGCAAGAATCCACCCGATCACCAGCGGGGACCCCGTCACACCCGAAACGCCCTCGAACGTCAATCGCACGTACACACTGTCCGTCACGGCGAGGACAAGCAGACCGCCGCCCATGCAGAACCAGCGCAGCCGGTCTCCCACCGGCCGTCGGATGCCCAGCACGAGCACCAGGGAAATGATGATCACATCGACCACCGGGTAGGAGGTGCCGGTGAGTTGCCCGATGAATGCCTGATCGGACGATCGATAAGCGGGTCCCAAAACCGTCGCCCAACTGATAAACAGCACAGTTGCGGCGATCACTCCGCCGTCAAGGAGGGTGTGGAGGCGGGACACGAGGGTTGCCGGCGGCCGGGGAAAGAGGAAGAGGGCTGCCGTCGCAGGTATGGCATAGCCGATGAAGCCGACGTCAGCCAGCGAGGGAAAGGGGTAGAGGTGATTTCTGGTCAGGCCCAGGTAGGTCCAGGCCACCATGCCCCCGAACCAGACCAGGGTTGCAACTGACAGGGACCACCAGGCTTTGGCGGATTCCCTGTCCCGTCGGGCACCGACGGCGCAGCTGACCGTGGCACCGAGGCTGAAAAAGAGTAGGCTCGCGTTTCCAATGTTCTGGGCCTGCGGTGAGCCGCTGTCCGCGGTGAGATAGCCGCCGATCCCCAGGATCAACGCCAGACCACCGCCAACAAGCCACCAGAGTCCATTCCGCCGGGGCGCGGACAAACCCTGCGGTGCAACTGCGAGAGTATTCACATGGATCCTTTCGGCGGCTCAGTAGCGACGTACCGAGCGCTCCCCCACCAGGTGATCCGTCACTGCGCCGTCGTGCCTCTATAACCTCCTGCTACTGTAACGTCCCGCGCTCCAGGAACAGGATCACGCCTCCAACATGTCACCGTTTCGATATTTATGGTGGGGGACCATGCCTGGCGCCTGCGGCACTAACCGCCGCGCCTCAGGGCTGACGCTTCATCGAGGCGACAATGCGGGTAGGCAATAATGACTCAATGGGGAATCTTCGACGGACAACATCAGTGGCGACCATCGCAGCGCTTGCGCTCGCCCTCACCGCCTGTACGGATACCGGCCCGACAGCCGAGGATGCTGCTGCCACCTTCGCCGAAGGGCTCAGTGCCCTTGATGTCACCGGTTCCACGTTCGCCACCGGTTCGGTCGCAGCGGTCAACGAGGAACTGGCCGCGATCACCGCCGCCCTCGACCCGCTAACACCGTCAGTGTCCGTCGGTGAGGTGCAGTCCGTTTCCGAAGACCAGGCCACCGCGCAGTTGAACCATGTGTGGGATGTGGATGAAAGTGCTGAGGACTGGACCTATTCCACCACCGTCGAGCTGTCGCGGACCGACGATATCTGGCAGGTGGCCTGGGACCCGGCTGTCGCAGTCGAAGGGCTGGCTGCCAGCGAGGTACTGGCGACCTCGTCCGTCCCGGCGGCCCGCGGTGACATCCTCGGCGCCGACGGCGAGGTGCTCGTCACTGATCGTCCGGTCCTCCGCATCGGCATCGACAAAACCCAGCTCGAGGAAGATCAGCTCGCAGGATCCGCGCAGGGGCTGGCCGACCTCGTCGGAGTAAACCCGGCGGACTTCACCACCCAGGTGGAGGGTGCGGGCCAGGAGGCTTTCGTGGAGGCAATTGTCCTGCGCGATGACGCCTCACGCACCGTCACGGATGACGAGCTGGCCGCCGTTCCAGGGGCCCTGGCCCTCCCCGACGAACTAGCCCTCGCACCCACCCGGACCTTCGCCAGGGAGCTGCTCGGGTCGGTGGGCCAGGCCAGCGCGGAAATGATTGAACAGTCCGACGGCGATCTGGAAGCCGGGGACTTGACTGGGTTGTCCGGCCTGCAGCTGCAGCACAATGACCAGCTGGCCGGCTCCCCCGGCCTGACGATTACGGCGACCCCCGCTGAGCCGGCCGACGGCGCCGAAGCCCGGCCCCTCTTCGAGAAGGATCCGGTGGCTGGCGAGCCCCTGGGGATTACCGTCGACCAGACGCTCCAGTCCCTCGCCGAGACAGTGCTTGAGGAGGAACCGTCGGCGTCGTCGATTGTCGCTGTCCGCCCGTCAACGGGAGACATTCTGACCGTGGCCAACGGCCCTGGCAGTGCCGGCCTGCAGACCGCACTGTTGGGTCAGTATGCCCCTGGATCGACCTTCAAGGTTGCCACCTCGCTGGCCCTGCTCCGCGAGGGGTTCACCCCCGAATCTCCCACCCAGTGCACTGAGGAGCTGGTCGTCGACGGCCGGTCGTTCAACAACGCCAGCACGTACCCTGCGGCGTTCCTGGGTGAGATTCCGCTGTTGCAGACCTTCGCCCAATCCTGCAACACCGGGTTCATCGCCACCCGCGACGCCGTTTCACAGGCAGAACTGGCTAGTGCCGCTGCAGATCTCGGCGTCGGGGTTGAAGCGTCGATCGGCATTCCAGCCTTCTTCGGTTCGGTGCCCGAAGCTGCCGATGGCACGGCGCACGCTGCGTCGATGATCGGTCAGGGGGAGGTCCTGGTGTCGCCCCTGGCCCTCGCCGTCATGACCGCTAGTGTCGGCGCCGGTGAACGTGTCACCCCGACCCTGCTCGCCGCCGATGCGGCCAGCGAGCCGGCCGGGAATACAGCCACCAAGAGTGCCGGCGACTCCGACCCATCGCCGTCTCCGGCTGGTACTCCGAGCGCGCTCACCGTCGACGAGGCTGGAACGCTGCGGACCCTGATGGCCGCCGTCGTGGCCGAAGGTGGCGCAACGGTGCTTGCCGATGTGCCAGGGGAACCAGTACTGGCAAAGACCGGCACCGCGGAGTTCGGCGATGAGGACCCACCGCGGACCCACGCCTGGATTGTGGCGTTGCAGGGCGACTTGGCGGTCGCGGTGTTTGTGGAGGAAGGCGACCTGGGCTCGACGTCCGGCGGCCCGCTGATGGACGCTTTCCTGCGCGGCGCCGCGGGCTAGCGCAGCTGAGGGACCCGGGTGCCGCGCGTCTCGACGATTTCCTTGCCGAGCGGTGTCAGGGACACCGGGATCATCTTGAGGTTCGCAATGCCGAGGGGAATGCCAATGATGCTCAGGAACATCGGGATTGCCGTCAGGACATGCCCGATGGCCAGCCAGATCCCCGCGACGACAATCCAGATGACGTTGCCGAGCGTCGACAGCGTTGATGCTCGGCCGCCCCGGTCCACGATGGTGCGCCCGAAGGGCCAGATGGCGTAGGCGGCGATCCTGAAGGAGGCGATGCCGAAGGGGATGGTCACAATCAGCAGACAGCAGATCACGCCGGCGAGGACGTATCCCAAGGCGAGCCAGATGCCGCCGAAAATCAGCCAGATGACGTTCAGAATTGCGTTCATGGTGTCAATCTTCCTTCATTGTGCACGTTGGGTCCACGGGCGGCCCTCCCCGACACCAACAGTGCCCCTCCCCGAACGGGGAAGGGCACTGTTCTATGTCGACGGTTCAGCGACTACCAGCCAGGGCTGTCAGCTAGTTGCTGCGGCGATCGTTTGATGCGGGTGCAGTGGCACGGCGCGGCCCCGACGGACGACGTCCGGCACCGGTCGACGGAGTGTGGTTGCGCTGGTTGCCGGACTCCTGCTTGGCCCCTGGCGTGCTGGAGCGGTGAGCGGATTTGCCCTGCGGAGCGACGTCGGCTGCCCTGGCGCCGCTGGCAGGGCGACGGGTGCGGTTACCGCCACCGTTTCCTGACCCGGCCGGACGGTCGTCGTCACGACGGCGTGCGCCGCCGGTGGTCGCGCCAGCCGAAGAGCCGGTCTGGCCACCGAAGCGGGCCCCACGCGGCTGATCCTGCCGGCGGTCCGACCGGTTGCCCGGCTCGGCTGCAACGCGTCCGCGTCCACCGCGTCCGCCGCGGCCACCAGTTGACGGTGCCGCGGTGCCGCGGCGCTTGCGCTGGGCGTTGGCCCCGGTGGAGGTGCCACCACCACGCTGCGCTTCACGCGAGGCAACCAGTGATGCGCGGGTGCGCGGATCGATCTTCTCGGCGACATCACCGATCAGCTTGCCGACCAGCTGTGAGGTGGCCTTCACATTCTCAAAGGCAACGTCGACGCCCGCGGCGCGCATCAGTTTCTGCACCTCGGACTTCTGCTCCGGCAGGGTGATCGTCACGACGGTGCCGGACGAGCCGGCACGGGCGGTACGGCCCGAGCGGTGCAGGTAGGCCTTGTGCTCGGTGGGTGGATCCACGTGGACCACGAGTTCGACGTCGTCCACGTGCACGCCGCGGGCGGCGACGTCGGTGGCGACGAGGACACGCACATCGCCGGAGGAGAACTCGGCGAGGTTCCGGTCACGGGCGTTCTGCGACAGGTTGCCGTGCAGATCGACGGCCGGGATGCCCGCATCGGTCAGGGTCTTAGCCAGCTTGCGTGCGTGGTGCTTGGTGCGCATGAAGAGCAGGCGGCGTCCGCTGCCCGAAGCGAGCTGAACGATCAGCTGCTTCTTCTGGGTCTGGTCGCCAACCAGCAGCACGTGGTGCTCCATGGTGGTCACCGAGGCCTGGGGGTCATCGACCGAGTGCGTCAGTGGGTTGGTCAGGTACCGCTGGACGAGCTTGTCCACGCCGTTGTCCAGGGTGGCGGAGAACAGCAGTCGCTGGCCTTCCTTGGGGGTGGTGTCCAGGAGCTTCTTCACGACGGGAAGGAAGCCGAGGTCGGCCATGTGGTCGGCCTCGTCCAGGACGGTGATCTCGACGGCGTCGAGGGTGATGAGCTTCTGGCGCATCAGGTCCTCAAGCCGGCCTGGGCAGGCGATGACGATGTCGACGCCGGCGCGGAGCGCCTTCTCCTGGCGGGCCTGGGAGACACCGCCGTAGATGACAGTGGTGTTCAGGCCGAGCACGGTGGCCAGCGGCTCAATGGTGGCGTTGATCTGAGTCGCGAGCTCGCGGGTCGGTGCGAGGACCAGAGCCAGCGGGCGTCCGGGCTTCCGCCGGTACGCGGCTTCCTGCTCGGCCAGCCGCGCCACCATGGGCAGCGCGAAGGCCAAGGTCTTGCCCGAGCCAGTGCGGCCACGGCCCAGCACGTCGCGGCCAGCCAGGGTGTCCGGCAGCGTTTTGACCTGGATGGGGAACGGTTCGGTGATTCCCTGGGCAGTAAGGGTTTGGACCAGTGCCTTGGGCACACCGAGGGCAGCAAAAGTAGTCATGTAGGTACACGAACTTTCTTCTCATCTTCCCCACGAATCGGTTGACGCGAGGGGGTTCGCCGAAGAAAAGTCAGACAGTGTCAACCGCGCTCACAATGCTGGGAGCTCAAATGCGGGACAAAAGAATGCGTTCATCGACGCAAGCTGCGCTGGATTTTCGGCAAAGTTGGAGTGTTCCCAACCAAGCCGACACGCAGACAAGTACCCCAACCCTATCAGCGAAAACTGTCCTGAACTTGCGTTGAGCACGTTTTGGCCGTGGACTGTGGGTGGAAGTGACTGACACCACAGCTACTCGGGAGACCCCATGACACACTCCGCTGAGACAGTGCTCGCCGACGCTCACGGCATCCAGGATGATCTGGTGCGCCTACGTCACCGTCTTCACCAGGAGCCGGAGATCGGTTTGCAGCTGCCCCGCACCCAGAAGAAGGTACTCGAGGCTCTCGACGGCCTGCCTTACGAAATCACCCTGGGCAAAGACACCACCTCGGTGACCGCTGTGCTCCGGGGTCGGGGTGCCTACTCATCAGCCGACAAGCCGGTGGTGCTCCTGCGCGGAGACATGGATGCGCTACCCGTGCAGGAACAGACCGGTGTCGAGTACACCTCCACTATTGACGGGGCCATGCACGCGTGCGGGCATGACCTGCACACCGCCATGCTGGCCGGGGCCGCCGCCCTGCTGGCGGACCGGCGGGACCGGCTGGCCGGCGACGTCGTCCTCATGTTCCAGCCCGGAGAGGAAGGCTTCGACGGTGCCGGGGTGATGATCCGGGAGGGCGTGCTGGAGGCGGCAGGTCGGACTCCCGACGCCGCGTACGGGTTGCACGTCATGTCGGCGCTCGCACCCAATGGACTGCTGTCGACCCGCCCCGGCACGCTGATGTCGGCTTCGGATGGGCTCTCGGTGACCGTGCACGGGGCCGGCGGGCACGGCTCCGCCCCGCATCTGGCGAAGGATCCCATCACTGCCGCAGCGGAGATGGTGACCGCCCTGCAGGTGATGATTACCCGGCAGTTCAACATGTTCGACCCGGTGGTGGTGACCGTTGGGGTGCTCAGGGCAGGCACCAAACGCAATGTGATCCCCGAGTCGGCGGTGTTTGAGGCGACGGTCAGGACCTTCTCGGACGCGAACCGGGAGAAGATGCAGCAGGTGGTCCCACGGCTCCTGGAAGGGATCGCCGCCGCGCACGGCCTGGAGGTGAGCGTCAACTACTCGACCGAATATCCGTTGACCGTCACTGACAACGACGAAACGGTGCGAGCCGAATCGGTGATTGAAGACCTGTTCGGTTCGCAACGGTACAGCCGGATGGCTCAGCCGTTGAGCGGATCGGAAGACTTTTCACGGATCCTGGCAGCGGTTCCGGGCAGTTTCGTCTTCCTGTCCGCGGCGACGCCCGGTTCGGATCCGCTGCAGAGCGCCTACAACCATTCTCCATACGCGACGTTCGACGACAACGTACTGGGCGATGGTGCAGCCCTCTACACGCAGCTGGCGCTGGCACGGATCGCCGAGCTGGCCGCCGTCGTGCACTAGATAGGTCGTGCGCTAGCTGATGAGGCGGCTGACGACCAGGTAGATCAGGGCTCCGGCACCGAGCACCCGACGGAAGGGGCTATCACCCTGCGCCAGCTCCAGGTACGCCCAGGTGAACAGGAAGGCTGCGCTGAAGAAGGCCAGGACAGCTGACACGCCGGGGTCGGGAGTCAGTGCGGCGGCCACCATCAGCACGAGCCATCCGATGATGGGGATGTTGGGGAACTGGCCGATAACCAGATTCCCGTCGCGGTCGGAGAAGAAACGCCGCAACCCACGTGCGGTGCCACCCTGGGGCTCTGGTGTCATCACTCAAGTCTACGGACGGAGGCGAGGTGCGCTGCCACTGCTCCTCACCTAGGGTGGAAACATCGACTAGAGGAGCACTTCATGAAAAAAATCCTACTTGTACTGACCAGCGTTTCCGAGCTTGGCGACACCGGCGAGAAGACCGGCTACAACGTGGCCGAGGCTGCCCACCCCTGGAAGGTTTTCAAGGATTCGGGTCACTTCGTTGACTTCGCCTCCATCAAGGGTGGCGTCCCTCCCCGCGACGAGGTCGACACGTCCGACCCCATCCAGGTGGCCTTCACCGAGGACGAGACCACCAAGGCTGGCCTGTACAACACAGCACGGGTCGACGTCGTCGATCCTTCGCAGTACGACGCCGTCTACCTGGTCGGCGGACACGGCACCATGTGGGACTTCCCGGACAGCGAGGGTCTGCAGAAGCTGGTTGCCAGCGTGTACAACGCTGGCGGAGTGGTCGGCGCCGTGTGCCACGGCCCCGCCGGCCTGCTGAACGTTGAGTTGGAAAATGGCCTGCGCCTGGTCGAAGGCAAGCGCGTTGCGGCGTTCACCAACGACGAGGAAGTCGCCGCCGACAAGGACAAGATTGTTCCGTTCTTCCTGGCTGACCGCCTGGAGGAACAGGGCGCCACCCACGTTTCGGCAGGTGTCTTCGAAGAGAAGGTCATCGTCGACGAGCGCCTGGTGACCGGCCAGAACCCGGCCTCCGCCGGTGGGGTTGCCAAGGAGATGGAGAAGCTCCTCGCGGAGGTCATCCACCAGGAAAAGGCCGAAGAACAGGACGAGTCCGAAGCGCTGCGGGCCGAGAAGGACGCTGAAAAGGCGGCAGCGGCCGCGGCAGCCGAGTCGGACCACTAGGCTCCCCCCGAGACACCTCTCCGGGACGCGCCCGCAAAGATTGATGGAACACCCCGCTTCGGCAGGTCCATTCCACTGATTTCTGCGGGCGCGTTTCGTTCGCTTGGATACCCTTAGAACAATGAGCACCGACCCAGCAGCCCCCACACCGCCAGCCGAGCAGCACCTGTCCCAGCCAGTTTCCTTCGTCCGCAGAGGATCGCGGCTGCAGGGCCGGCGCCGCCAGGCGTGGGCGGAACTCGACGACTTTGTGATCGACGTTCCGCGCAACACCATGGCCGACACGTCGGTTGACCCCGAGTACCAGTTCGACGCTGCAGCCGAGTTCGACCGTGACGCGCCCCTCGTCGTCGAAGTCGGTTCGGGCCTCGGCGAAGCAATCACCCACGCCGCCGAGCTGCAGCCAGACTTCAACTTCCTGGCACTGGAAGTGTACAAACCGGGTCTCGCCCAGACCCTCCTGCGCATCGAGCAGAAGGGTCTCACCAATGTTCGTATCGCGCAGGCCAATGCGGCAGAAGCCCTCGCCACCATGCTGCCGGAGGGATCCGTCAGCGAACTCTGGGTGTTCTTCCCCGATCCCTGGCATAAAACCCGCCATCGTAAGCGCCGCCTGGTCAAAGCGGACTTCGCCGAGGTCGCGGCACGAGTACTCGCACCGGGCGGTCTCTGGCGACTGGCAACCGATTGGTCCGACTACGCCGTCCAGATGCGCGACGTCCTGGACGCGTCAGATGGTTTCACCAACGTGCACGACGGCGAACGCACTGGTGCGGACAGCCCCCTCACCCAGGTGTGGGACAGCGGGGTGGAACTGGTGGTCGGGGGCGCCCCGGTCCGGGAAGGGAAAGACCCTGTCAGCACCGGAAACACCGGCGTCAACGAGGGAATCGATACCCGCGGAGGGTGGGCTCCCCGCTTTGACGGCCGGACCCTCACCAGCTTCGAGAACAAGGCCCACGAGGCCGGCCGGATGATCTTTGATCTGACCTATCGCAAGATCTAGGCGTACTGGTTTGCCCATCTTCTCCGAGCACGCACGCCCGAAACGCGGCGTGCCGCCGATGACACGCCGTAAGGACCCGCAGAAGCGGGGGAAACTTGCACACGGTGCGCGCCGGTGACCCCTCACGAGGCATGGGAGGGTCACCCCAAAGGCAGCCGCGCCTATAACCGGATGCTCTGGGCCCTGTTCTTCGCCGGAGTCGCCACATTCTCCCAGCTGTACTCGGTGCAGAGCGTCCTGACCAGCATCGCCAGTGACTTCTCCATCTCGGCGGCGCAGGCGGCGCTCACGGTGTCGGCTGCGACCATCGGGCTCGCCCTGGCGGTCATCCCCTGGTCCTGGGTGGCTGATCGGGCGGGCCGGAAGCGGACCATGACCTGGGCGATCAGCGCCGCCGTCGCTTTCGGACTCCTGGTACCCCTGGCCCCCACCTTTGAGCTGATGTTGGTACTGCGGTTTCTGGAGGGCGCGGCGCTCGGCGGTATCCCCGCCATCGCCCTCGTCTACCTCAACGAGGAGGTGCAGCGGCTACACGCCGCCGTCGCTGCGGGGACGTATGTTGCGGGAACCACCATCGGCGGACTGTCCGGACGCCTGGTGGCGGGCCCGGCGGCTGACCTGTTCGATTGGCGCGCCGGTGTACTGGCGGCAAGCCTCATGGCAGCGCTGTCCGCCGTGGCCTTCGTGTGGTTGGCCCCCGCGCCGCGACGGTTCACCCCAGTGGCCAGGGGGATCGGGCCTAAGCTGTCCGAACGGATCCTCCACAATCTCAGGTCGCCGAGGCAACTCGGCCTCTATGCCCAGGGATTCCTGCTGATGGGCGGGTTCGTCGCGGTATATAACTACCTTGGCTTCCGGCTTGAGCTCCCTCCCTTCGGCCTCCCCGTCGCGGTGATCAGTCTGCTGTTCCTCGCCTACCTGGCCGGAACCGTCACCTCCAGGGTGGCAGGAACCCTGGCGGTCCGGTTCGGTCGGCTTCGGGTGATGTTGGCCGGGATCCCGGTGATCGTGATCGGCCTGCTGATCACGCTCACCGATTCCCTACCCCTGGTCATCGTGGGCCTGATCGTCTTCACCGGCGGCTTTTTCACCGTCCACTCCGTGGCGGCCGGCTGGACCCCCCGGCTCACCGACGTCGGGCGCGCCCAGGCATCCAGCCTCTACAACTTCTTCTACTACGCCGGATCCAGCCTGATTGGCTGGATTGGGGGTTTCTTCTTCGGCGGCTTTGGCTGGACCGGCGTTGTGTTCTTTGCCAGCGCTCTGGCGATAGTCGCCGGCCTCCTCGCGGTGTCGACCCTCCGCGGCGCACCAAACCAGTAGCCCTCCAGTTCACCTCACCTGCCCTCTTGCGCACAGACTGGTTTGCATGACAAACTAGTCTGCATAATCTAGTGAGCCTGTAGTACAAGCAAAAGGGGAACCAAATGATTACTCAAGCACCCGACGGTGATCAGCCGCTCGATCTCCACAACGCTCTCCGCGTGGTGAAAAGCGCCGAAGAAACTGCCCGTCGTGAACTCCGCGGCAACGAAGCCCTGCTGTATCTGGTCTGGGGGCTTTCCTGGCTTCTGGGTTTCGGGACCCTGCACGGCTCGCGGTTCGGGTGGCTACCGCTCGACTATGAGCCCGCGCTAGCCATCTTCGGCGTCTTCCTGCTCATCGCCATCGTGATCACGATTGTCGCTACCGGCCGTTACAGCCGTGGGATCCGGGGTCACAGCGCATTCCTCGGCGCCATGTACGGGGTTGCCTGGGCGCTGGGGTTCCTCGTCATGGGCACGTTAAGCGGAATCATCGCCAACGTCGTCGACGACTTCTGGGTCCGCGGCATGCTGATCAACGGCATCGCGATTCTCATTGTGGGACTGCTGTACATCACCGGCGGAACCACCTTCAACGATAAGACCCAGTCCCTGATGGGCGTCTGGTTCCTGGTCATCAACATGGTGGCGCTGCTGAGTGGGTCCGAGCACTACCTCACCGTGTTCTTCATCTTCGGTTCCGGTGGGTTCCTGGCGGGCGCCCTGGTGGAAACCCTCCGCCGTCGTCAGCAAAGGCAGCTGACCCATGCCTGAGCTGGACCCCATCATCCATGCCGAGGCCCGCCTGAGGGCCATCACCACTCTCAACGAAGTAGGGGAACGGGACCGCATTGCCTTCACCAAGCTGCGCAAGATCCTGGATATGACAGCAGGAAATCTGTCGACCCACCTGCGCAAGCTCGAGGAGGCGGGCTACGTACAGATCACCAAGACCATTGAGGGGCGCACTCCCGCCACGTATGTCGCTATCACTGTCAAGGGCAAGTCGGCCTTTGCCGATTACCGCAAGGCACTGCAGGACCTCCTCGCGGGGCTTTCCTGATCCATTGAAAGGAGCTGTCATGAGTACTTCTGCCCTACCTCCCACCCCACAAGTGCTGGCATCCGCGTCACAGGTGACTAAGCGCTTTGGCGGAGTCACCGCACTGGATGACATCACGCTGGACATTCGTTCGGGCGAAGCTGTGGGCCTACTTGGACCGAATGGTGCCGGGAAATCGACTTTGATCAGCCTGCTGTGCGGGCTTCGCCGGGTCGACGTCGGCAAGGTTCGCATCTTTGGGCAAGACCCCCTGAACCCGGCGTCCCGGCTCCGACTTGGCACCACGCCGCAGGCCACCTCAGTACCACAGACGCTCAAGGTCCACGAGACGGTCGACTTTGTCGCGGCGCATTATCCCAACCCGATTCCCACTGCCGAGCTCCTGGCGGACTTTGGTCTCAGCGACTCCGCTGGCAGACAGTGCGGTGCACTATCGGGTGGTCAACAACGCCGACTTCTCGTTGCCCTCGCCTTGGTGGGCCGCCCGCAACTGGTCATCCTCGACGAGCCCACCACTGGGCTCGACGTCGAAGCCCGGGACAGCCTGTGGCGCTTGCTGCGTGCTTACCGAAGCTCTGGCGGGACCCTGCTGATCACCAGCCATTACCTCGAAGAGATCGAGGCCCTTGCCAGCAGGGTGGTCGTGATCGACCAGGGGTCGGTGATCGCCGACGGCTCTGTGGATGACATCCGCGGTGAGGTGGCCCTCAGCAGGGTCTCCTTCCGCACCTCGCTGCCGCCGTCGTCGTTCATGCAGCTCGCTCACACCGTAGGCGTGGAAACACGCGACGACGGCCGCCTGACCATCATCACTTCCGACGGTGACGTGACGGTCAGGGCATTGGTTCTGGAGCACCTCGACGTCGCTTCTATCGAGGTGCGCGCTGCGAGTCTCGAAGAAGCATTCAGGGCGCTGACCGGAGATCATGGGATGAAAGTCCCCGAGGCCCACCCGGCCCGCACTTTCGGCAGGGATCAGTCATGACAATTTCAGCCGGGCGTTCACCTGCGCCGACACAAGCCACACTGATCAGGGCCTACACCAAGGCCCAGGTGCTGGAACAACTCCGGATTCCTGTCGCGGTGATTTCCTCAACCATTTTCCCAGCCCTGGCCCTGTTGTTCTTTGTCATTCCGCAGCAAGCCACCGTCCAGGATCCGATCGCTTCCCTGACTGCTGTGGCCCAGTTGGCGCTCTTCGGCGTGATGAGTGCCTTTCTGTTCAATTATGGGATCGGGGTCGCTGAAGATCGGGCAAACCCGTGGAGTTCCTACCTCAGAACGCTTCCGGCGGGACCACTTTCGTCGACGCTCGCGCGGGCGCTGACGGCCATGCTGTTCGCTTTCATCGCCCTGATTCCGGTATTGATCCTCGGAGCGACACTGACTGCGGCTCCTGATGCCTTCATGTCTGGCACACTGTCCTGGTGGCGGATTCCGGTGTCGATTGCGGTCTGGTTGCTGTGCGGTTTGCCTTTCCTGGCCCTGGGTCTGTTCATCGGGTATTTGTGCACATCGAAGGTGGCGATCGCCGTTACCCAGGTGGTTTTCTTCCCGCTGGCATTCGCCGGGGGCATGCTGCTTCCACCGTTCCTGTTTCCCGACTGGCTCAACACGTTCTCACTATTCCTGCCCTCGCGCGCCGCCCGGGACATCTCGGTGCAGGTCTTCACCGGCGAATCAATCGAGCTGCTGTCGCTGGTGACCATCATCGTTTGGACGCTGCTCCTTGGAACTCTGGCGCTGTGGGCCAATCGACGGGACCAGGGCCGCCGGTTCCGGTAGACCGATCCCACCGCGGAAGGACCTGTGCCAGCTAGTGAGGAATATCTACAAAGAAGCACCGCTGCAGCCTCCGTGACAAGGCCTAGGGTCGTGGCGACCGACGACTGGAGTAAGCCCTCGCTGCCTAACCAGAGCGTCACGACCTAGGCGACCAGTAACACTGCAATCAGACGAAGCAGTCCCTCGTCACGCCGTCTGGGAGCGGGACGAACCAAACGACTGTCAGATAAACTGTTAGCCTGCTCCATTCCGCCCTGTCCCGTGGTTTTCGCCGTTGTGTTCACACAGCATAGGGCCAAATAGATTGCTACCCACCAGCTCACAGAGCACGAGCAGTGTTGCGATTGATCACCACACGGGTCGGTCTTCACAATTACGGCGGGGCGACCTTGTGAAGAACATACACCCCTGGCCCTCGAACCCCACGGCGTGCGCTGGTATCGAACCCATGATTCCTTTTCTGAAAGAATGTGTGATGACTATCCACTTATCAGCGGCGGACACCAGCGTAGTAATTGACGCCTCCGGACCCGGCGTCCCGACCATCCTGCACTGGGGCCCGTCCCTGGGCCACTTGAACGAGCAGCGACTCTCAGCACTTGCGGCATCCTTGGTGCCGCAACGCGTCTCCGGGGGCCTCGATGTCCCAGCTCAGCTGTCGGTCATTCCGCAGGAAGCGTTTGGCTGGCAAGGAACTCCAGGTTTCACGGGCCACCGCCAGGGAGCGAATATCTTTCCCGCGTTCCGCCTTGTTTCGCTTGAGCAGACGGAGACTGCTGGCGGGCAGGAGGTGGTGTTCACCGCTGACGATGAGGTTGCCTGTCTTCGCGCTACCGGGTCGATCAGTCTTACCGCCGGGGGTGTTCTGCGTCAACAGCTGTCGGTGACGAACACTGGTGACTCCGACTACGAGGTACGGTCGCTGCTGGCATCCGTCCCGTTGCCTGATTCAGCGGTCGAGGTGCTGGATACGACGGGGCGACATCTGCGCGAGCGGAGCCCCCAGCGCCACCTGTTCACCCAGGGAAGCTATCGCAGGGAAAGCCGGCGCGGTCGACCCGGCGCTGACGCCAGCGTGGTGCTGGCCGCCGGCACCCAGTCCTTCGGATTCGAGACCGGGCTGGTGCACGCCATACATCTGGCCTGGAGCGGGAATCATCAGCTCAGCGCCGAGAAGACTCCGACCGGGCAGGCTTTCCTCAGCGCCGGGGAGCTGCTTCTCCCGGAAGAGATTGTCCTCGCGCCGGGACAGACGTACACAGCCCCGCTAATGATGGCCTCCTGGGGGCATGGCCTCAACCAACTGTCCGCCCGCTTCCATGACGAGGTACGTTCCCGACCGGCCCACCCCTCATCCCGCCGCCCCGTCACGCTCAACACCTGGGAGGCCGTGTACTTCAACCACGACCTCAACCGGCTTACCCGCCTTGCCGACAAGGCAGCCGCCCTGGGCGTGGAACGGTTCGTTCTGGATGACGGCTGGTTCGCTGGCCGCCGCGATGACACCTCCAGCCTGGGCGACTGGTTCGTTGATCCCGAGGTCTGGCCCGACGGCCTCACCCCGCTCATCGATCATGTCCGGGGCCTCGGCATGGAATTCGGCCTTTGGTTCGAACCGGAGATGATCAACCTCGACTCCAAGCTCGCTGTGGACCACCCCGACTGGATCGTCCAGGCCGAGGGGAGGCTTCCCGTCCCGGGCCGCCAGCAGCAGGTCCTGAACCTCGCAAACCCGGCCGCCTACGACTACATTCTGGACTGCATTGACGCGATCCTGGGTTCCCACGACATTTCTTACATCAAGTGGGACCACAACCGTGACCTGCTCGACGCCGCAGACGCTTCCACCGGTCACGCGGTGATCCATCACAACGTCGCTGCCGTGTACCGGTTGATGCGCACGCTCAAGGACCGCCATCCCGGGCTGGAGATCGAGAGTTGTGCCTCCGGTGGAGCCCGCGTGGACCTCGGAATACTCGACCAAACCGACCGGATCTGGACCAGCGACTGCATCGATCCCCTCGAGCGGTTGACCATTCAGAAGTACACCGGCCTTCTGGTGCCTCCCGAACTGATGGGAATGCATATCAGCGGGCCGACGTCCCATTCCACTGGTCGAACCCATACCCTGCCCTTCCGGGCAGCGACAGCGATCTTCGGTCATTACGGCATCGAATGGGATATCTCCGCACTCACCGAGACCGAGACAGCGGACCTCAAGGAGTGGATCGACCTCCACGTCCAGTGGCGGGACATCCTCCACACCGGAATCGTCGTTCACGCGGACCTGCCGGATCCGGCGATGGACCTGCGCGGAACGGTCGCGTCCGACCAGTCCGCGGCACTGTTCGCCTACTCACTCACTGCCTCCAGCGCGTCCTACCCGCCGGGGAAACTCACCTTCCCCGGCCTTGATCCGGGCCGCTCCTATACGCTGCGGCTCGCCAGCCCCTACACGTCCCTTCCGGGCAACGGCCAGTCACCCCTGGCCTGGGCCGAGGCAGCTCTGACCGGCACGCCATTGGCGTTGACCGGGACCAGCCTCGCCCATGTCGGTATCCAGGCGCCCGTCCTGTTCCCCGAGCAGTCCATCCTGATCGAACTTCATGCAACCGGAAGCCTTAGCGCAGCTGATTGAACGAGGCGGGCGCTCCACCCGGGTGAAGCCTGGGATCAAACCTGGGATGACAGTCAAGCGATGCGGGCAGCTCCTGCGCCGGGCAGGACGCTGAAGATGACCGGCGCACGGAAACGGGCAGCGGAGAAGGCGTCCTCGACGGCCGCCCGGACGGCGGGGACGTCGTCGACGGCTACGAGCGCGATGGCCGCGCCGCCGAAGCCGCCGCCGGTCATGCGCGCACCCAGTGCGCCGGCGTCGAGAGCCGCGTCAACGGCCGTGTCCAGTTCGGCACAGGAAATCTCGAAGTCGTCCCGCATCGAGGCATGACTGGCCACCAGCAGCGGGCCGAGCGCAGCGGGTCCCTCGCGGGTGAGGAGCCGGACGGCGTCCTGAACCCGCGCATTTTCCGTCACGACGTGACGCACCCGGCGGAACGTCTCTTCGTCCAGGACACCGGCAGCTTCGGCCAGGTCTTGCACCGAGACATCCCGGAGGGCAGGAACGCCCATCAGCTTGGCGCCGAGTTCGCAGGAACGGCGACGCGCCGCGTACCCGCCGGTGGAATGCGAGTGGCTGACGCGGGTGTCGATAACCAGCAGTTCTAGCCCGGCGGCCTCAAGATCGAGGGGGACGAGCTGGGACTCTCCGGAGCGGCAGTCGAGGAAGACGGCATACCCGGCCTCGCCCAGCAGCGACGCCGACTGGTCCATGATGCCCGTCGGCGCTCCCACCATCCGGTTCTCCGCCAGCTGTCCAATAGCAGCAAGCTCCTCGTGGGAGGCCCCCGCCTGAGCGAGCTCGTTTGCCGCGACGGCGACTGAACACTCGAGCGCGGCGGAGGATGAAAGCCCAGCCCCCACAGGGACGGAGGAGTCGACCAGCAGATCCATGCCGGGGCAGCGATAGCCCGACTGCTCAAAGGCCCAGAGGACACCGAGCGGATACGCAGCCCAGCCCTCGACGCCGCCTTCGGCCAAGTCGTCGAGGTCGGCCGTGACAGGATCGTCATCGGGGGCGAAGGTGGACGCGACCCGCACCCACCGGTCCCCGCGGACAGCGGCCGCCACCGTCGTCGAGTGCTGGATGGCGAAGGGCAGGACGAAGCCCTCGTTGTAGTCGGTATGTTCGCCAATGACGTTGACGCGGCCGGGCGCTGACCACAGACCATCGGGTTCGGTACCGAACCGGTCGGCGAAGGCCGCCGCGAGATCGTGTGGGGTGGAGCTCATGGGTGGTCCTTCCGGGCGGGGACGCCAGAGACGTTCTCGGTGGGCGTGGCGCGGCGGAGTGCGTCCGCGACGCTTTCGGGCGTGGTGTCGTTGATGAAGGCGCCCATCGCGGCTTCCGAACCAGCGAGGAACTTCAATTTGTCGGCGGCCCGACGGGGGGAGGTCAGCTGGAGGTGAAGGTAGCTCGCGGGACGTAGCTCGTCATCAATCGGAGCCTGCTGCCACGCCGCGATGTACGGCGTCGGGGTGGGGTAGGGGGCGTCGAGCCTGCCCAGGAGCTCCAGGTAGACGGTGGTGAGTTCGTTCCGCTCCTCGTCGGACAGGCCCGCAAGATCGGCGACCTGCCGGTGGGGTACCAGGTGTACCTCGACGGGCCAGCGTGCCGCGAAGGGCACGAAGGCGCTGAAGTGTTTCCCCTCGATGACCATACGGTCCCCGGAGCTGCGCTCGGCGGCCAGGGCATGGCCCATGAGGGTCTGCCGCCCGCCTGAGGCGTCGAAAAACGCTGCTGCCCGCGCCGCGAGGGTGGCGGCCCGGGGCGGGATGAACGGGTAGGCGTAGATCTGGCCGTGCGGGTGCAGCAGTGTCACGCCGATATCGGCGCCGCGGTTCTCGAAGCAGAAGACCTGTTTGATTCCAGGCATCGCGGACAGCGCCTCGGTGCGGTGCGCCCATGCGTCGATGACCGTTCTGGCACGCTCGGGGCTGAGTGAGCCGAAGGATCCTTCATGCGCGGAGTCAAAGGCTACGACCTCGCACCGTCCTGACGCTGTCGCCGTCGTGCCCCAGCCTGGTGTCTCCGGAAGCGCGCCCAGATCGGGGCCAAACGAGGAGAAACGGTTCTCGAACACGACGACCTCGTAATCCGTGGCTGGGATCTCCGAGAGATTCGCAGGCGTCGTCGGGCATAGCGGGCACTGATCAGCGGGCGGCAGGTGCGTGCGCGACTGGCGGTGGGCGGCGACGGCGACCCACTCGCCCGACAGCGCGTCGAAACGCGCGGTGCCTGCCGGTCCGCGCGGTGGCAGCCCCCGCGTGTCGCGGCTAGCTGCTGGGTCGCGGTGCCGCGCCGCGCTGTCCTCGTGCGCGTCGAAGTAGATCAGCTCGCGCCCATCGGACAGGCGGGTAGGGGTGATAGAGGTCATGGGCGCTCTTCCAGCTGAGGATCGAACAGGTGGGGGTCGGGAACAGGTTCGCGGAGGATGCGGGTAAGGGCCCCGTACTCGCTGTCGGGTTGCCGGTCCGTGACCAGGGCCGCAGCGGTGTCCAGCGCCGCCACCCCGGCGAGGCTGACGACGCCGATCTTGGTGGCGTCGGCGAGCACGATGAGCCTGCCGCAGGTGCGTGCGAATGCCCTGTTCGTGTCTGCCTCGGCGAGGTTCGGGGTGGTGATGCCGGCGGCTGCGTCCACGCCGTGTGCTCCCATAAAGCACAGGTCCGCGCGCAGGGATGCGATGGTGTTCGTGGCGAGGGGGCCGACGAGCGCCTTCGACGGAGTGAGCTGACCGCCCGACAGCAGGACCTGGGGCGCGCCGTCGTCAGAGGTCGCACCGTGGAGGCGGTGCAGTTCGTCCGCCAGGGGCAGGGAGTTCGTGATCACGGTGAGGCCCGGCACGCGAAGGAGGAGCGGTGCCAGGGCAAAGGTGGTGGTGCCGCCTGTGATGGAGACCGTCATGCCGGGCTTGAGGAGGGAAACCGCAATGGCCGCGATGCGCTGCTTCGCCTCCTTGCCCCGCATCCGGTTGGCCTCGAATCCGGGCTCCACCGCGCTGATGGTGCCGGGACGCACGGCGCCACCGTGCACACGCACGAGGGCTCCGCGCGTTTCGAGGGCATCGATGTCCCGGCGGATGGTCATCTCCGAGACTCCGAGAGCCAGAGCGAGTTTACTGACCCGTACCGCAGGCCGGCGAGTGAGCCTGTCGAGGATCGCTGCATGGCGCTCTGCTGCGAACATGATCCTCCTACCGGGTGTATGGGCGCGGCGACACTGCGTAGCACCGGATCACGCCACTGCAAAAAAAGCGAACGGGCTCGCTCGGAAACGAACAAAATCTATCATGGAGGGACACTGGAGGGGAAGAGGTCCCTCACACAATCTTCTGCTGGAAGTCTCGGAGCCCTCAGGTTCCGAGACTCACTTGACCCTGGGCGGGCGATGCTGGCTTCCCAGGGAACGCCTAGCTGAAGGCTGACGCTGGCAGGTCCTTCTCGCCGTCCACCATGGCCGCGACGATCCGCTCCGCCACAGCTTCCGGGTCCTTCCCCTGTGGAAGGCGAGGCGCGGAGCCTGCTATCGCGCGGTCTACCAGGCCCGTCTCGGTGTGCGGCGGCCGAACATCGATCACCCGAATGCCCTGCCGCCGGGTCTCCAGCGTCAACGCTTTGCCGAACGCGCTGAGCGCCGCCTTGCTGGCAGAATAGGCGGCCATTCCGGCAGTGGGGCTCTCGGCCACGACGGCGCTGACCTGAATCACCACCGAATCCCTTTGCAGCTGCGGCAACACCGCACGGATCAGCCTGATGTAGGCCATCAGGTTCACGAGAAGTAGCTCATCCAGGGTTTCATCGTCGAGCTCCGATACCGGGCCGAAGGCCACCACACCGGCCGCGTAGACCAAGCCGTCAAGATCCCCGCAAGCATCAGCTATTTCAGCTGGCGCACCGGGATGCGTCAGATCGGCGGGGATGGTTTTGACTACCGCGTCCCCGAGTTCTTCGGCCAGGTTGACGAGCTTCTCAGCGGACCGCCCGGAAAGTGTTACCCGGGCCCCAGCGGTCACGAGTTGCCGCGCCACGGCTCCGCCGAGCACCCCAGTTGCGCCGATGACCAAGAAATGGTTACCACTGATTGTTGTCATGCCGCCGATTCTACCCACGCCGCCCGGCTTGGGACCTAGTCGCGGGGATGGCGGTTCTTCAGTCGGTCCAGTTCCCGTTCGGTCGCCGAGCTGGCTTCGAGTTCCTCGAAGGCCTCTTCCACTCGCCGGGAGTTGGGGTCCGTCCAGGAGAGCTCGTCGTGGGCGGCAGCCCGCGCCTGGACGCGCCGCGCTTCCAGCTCGGCCTGTCGAGCTGCGGCTTCGGCTCCCGCCGCTGCCTGCCCGGACCCGGTAAGTGCGTCCTGCATGCCAAGTTCAGCTTGGGCCGCACCGTGTCGGGCCTTCAGCGTCTGGTAGCGGATGCCGTTGTCTTCCACCCGGGTTTCGAGCCGCTGGAGGTTGGAGTCGAGCTGGCGTACCTGGGTATCGAGTTCGTCCCGCTGGCGGGTGAGGGTTTCCAGGCGTTTGGTGACGGCGAGGCTGCGCCGCAGTGCCGCCCGGGCGGCGTCGTCGTCGCCCGCGTTGACCGCGCTGGCCGCCCGGCGCTCCAGTTGGTCGAGCTCCGCGCGCGCTTCGCCCGCAAGTAGTTCAAGACGGTGACGGTTGGCGGCCAGGTCGGCAACGCTGCGGCGGGCTTGATCCACTAGATCGAGCTGCTGGCGGTGCGCTTGTTCAACCGTCTGAATGGGGTCGGTGGGCTTTTCCTTGGCAGCGGTCCGGTTGGCCCGGACGATGCGGGAAATGCGGCGGCCAATTGACATGGTGGTGGTTCCCTCAGCCTCTACTGGATCTGGTCAGGGGTGCCGTAGGACTTGCTCCACGCCTGCAGCACATTGATTTCGCGGGTGAGGTGGGTGCTGGCCCGCTGAATTTCGTTGGCGCCAGTGGGTTGTCCCGCCTGCATCAGCGACCGGCGGAGGTCAGCGGAGAGAGTGCCGTAGGACTGGACCTGTTCCCCGATCCGCCCGGCCAAATCCCGTTTAAGCTGCCGGTCGGGTTCGCGCTCGGCCATGCGCAGCTGGTTCTCGAGTGCCTGCTCGGCACGGAATAGGTCCTCGGCGACGATGGGAAGCTCACCGATCGGGCCGCCGCTCCCGGCTGCAGCATCGAGGGCCCGCCGGGTTGCCTGACCGGAACGCCGCAGGTCCAGGCGTAAACGCGCGATCCGGCGGACGCCGTCGTCGACCGCGTAGGAACGGGCGGTGAGTACCCCGGTGGAGAAGC
The DNA here is from genome assembly GCF_039526005.1 of Arthrobacter flavus. Taxonomy (NCBI): domain Bacteria; kingdom Bacillati; phylum Actinomycetota; class Actinomycetes; order Micrococcales; family Micrococcaceae; genus Arthrobacter; species Arthrobacter flavus. The sequence goes on from NZ_BAAAIJ010000047.1 coordinate 324,368, forward strand.
TGCGTTGCACGGCGCCGGAGCGGCGGAGCCGCCGGACGATCAACCACGTGGCCAACGCGAATCCCAAGCCGATGACCAGCAGCGTCACCCCGCCGAAGATGAGCAGCTGCATGATCGTGTCACCGAAGTCACCGGCGTCGGAGAACTGTTGAGGCATACTCCCAGTCTGCACCGTAACGGCAAGGGTTTCCAGCGGGGCACCAGATGTTCGGCTGGGCATCACGGGCGCCACACGACCATCGCCTGACTCCGCGGCCGGGGGCGCTGACCGCGGGAGAGGGTGACGACGTCGCCTGCGAGGCCGGCGGCAAACACGCGGCTTGAGTCAGGCTGACGACGGCGGGACGCCAGTTCGTCGGTCAACTCCTGAACCCGGTACTGGAGCGCGGCGACCTGATTCTCGAGTTGCAGGATCCGGCGGATGCCTTCCAGAGACACCCCCTCCTGGGAGAGTCGCTGCACCTCGCGGAGGGTGGTCACGTCCCGCTGCGAGTAGCGGCGGGCGCGGCCGGGAGCGCGGCTGGGTGTCACCAGCCCAAGCCGGTCATACTGCCGGAGGGTTTGCGGGTGCATGTCCGCCAGCTCCGCGGCAACGGAGATCACGTAAATGGGCAAGGTTGCGTCAACTGCCATCGTGACCTCCTTTCGATGCCGCGTGGGCTTTAGAGTTTCGCTTTGGCGGCGAGACCCGCGCGCGGGTTGGCGTCGCCGGTTGCGGCAGCAAACGCCTCAACGGCCGCTTCGGCGTCCTTGTTCAGTTTCTGCGGGACGACGACGTCGATGGTCACCAGCAGGTCACCGGTCGCTTTGGCGGTGCGGACCCCTCGTCCCTTGACACGCAGGGTGCGTCCGGATGGCGTGCCGGCAGGAACTTTGACCTTGACCGTCTCACCGGTGAGCGTGGGGACGTCGATCTGCGCGCCCAATGCAGCCTCCGGAAAAGACACCGGCACATGGACGCGGATGTTGTCGCCGTCGCGCTGGAAAAACGGATGCGGTTTGACGCTAACGCTGACCATCAGGTCGCCGTTCCCCGCCGCGCCAGCCTGGCCTTTGCCGCGGACGCGAACCTTCTGTCCGTCCTTGATGCCGGCGGGCACCCGAACATCGATGACTTCACCGGAGGGCTCACGCAATCCGATGGTGGTGCCGTTGATGGAACCGGCAAAAGAGATGCTGGTGGTTGCCGTCCGGTCGGCGCCTTTCCGAGGGGTCGGCTGGTATCCGCCGAAGCCGCCTCCCCCGCCCTGACCGAACAGGTCGGCGAACTCGGGCGGCAGGTTGCCGTAGCTGGCGCCTCCGCCACCGCCAGGCCGTTGGCGTCCGGGCCTGGGCTGTCCGGCACCCTGGCCGAAGAGATTGCCGAAGATATCTTCGAAGCCCGCACCGCCGGCTCCCCCACCGGGGCCACCGGCGGTAAAGCGTGCGCCACCGCCCATGGCACGAATGGCATCATACTGCTGGCGATCCTCGGAGTCCGACAGCACGGAATAGGCCTCGGAGATGTCCTTGAACATCTTGTCCGACCCCCCGGTTGCCTGATTCTGGTCCGGGTGGTGTTTGCGGGCCAGCTTCCGGTACGACTTCTTGATGTCTGCAGCTGTTGCGTCTTTGGGGACACCCAGAATTTTGTAGAAATCCTTGTCGACCCAATCCTGACTAGCCAATTGGCGTCCCCTTTCATATATGAATTCAAAGCATAGGTGAGTAGTCATGGAGCCGGAGCAGTGTCCGACCTGGCGGCTTTAATATTTCAAGCGAGCTCTGCGAGCGAAGAAATTTCGTTGCCGCCGGTCGGGCACTGCTCCGGCTTGCCAAACGCTACTCAGGTACTGCGACGATAACTTGGGCTGCCCGCAGGACGCGGTCGCCCTTCTTGTAGCCTGCCCGCAGGATCTGGCTGACGCTGTCGGACTGCACGTCGGCACTGGGCTGCTGGATCAGAGCCTCGTGGACGTTCGGGTCGAACTCCACTCCGGTCTCGTCGATCCGGCTCAAGCCGTAGGTCTTCAGCGCGTTCTCCAGTTTGGTGGAGATCGCAGCGAAGGGTCCATCGGCCAGGTCGCCGTGCTGGCGGGCGGCGTCGATATCGTCAAGGACAGGCATCAGCGAGTTCAACACTCCGATGACTGCCATGTCCCTGGCCACGTCCCGGTCACGCTCGACGCGCTTCCGGTAGTTGACGTACTCGGCGGAGAGGCGTTGCAGGTCGTTACGCAGCTCGGCTTCCACAGCTGAGGCCGATCCGGCGGCGGGTTCAGTTAACCCCTCGCCGTCGATCCCGTTAAGGATTGCTTCGGCCTGGGCCAGAGCATCGCTGCCATCGGCTGCCTGCTCTCCGGCGTCGGCTTCCTCAACGGGATCCTGAACGGAGTCCGGGGTCACAGGCTGGTCGGTGTGACCAGCCTGTGCGCCGTCGTCGTCCTGCTGCTGCTGCTGCCCACGGACCTTACCTGTCTCGGGATCGATCTTCCGGTTGTCGCGGAAGCTGACCGGTTCGGACTGGTGCTCTTCTTCGTTTCCGTGGTGCGGCATGACTACTTCTTTTCGGTGTTGTCGTCTTCGTCGACTACCTCGGCGTCGACGATGTCCTCGTCGTTCGAGGACGAGTCAGCGTCAGGCGCCGTTCCGTCCTGAGGTGCGTCGGCGCCTGGCGCGGCGGCGTCCTGCTGTGCCGCTGCGTAGATTGCCTCGCCAAGCTTGGTCTGTGACGCCTGAAGCTTCTCAAACGCCGTCTTGACCGTGTCAGCCGAACCGGCTTCCTCTGGGTTGGCTTCGAGTGCCTTCTTCAGTTCGTCGACGTCGGCCTGGACCTCGGTCTTGACGTCCTCGGGCAGCTTGTCCGAGTTGTCGGCGATCAGCTTGTCGACCGAGTAGGCCAACTGCTCGGCACCGTTGCGGGTGTCGGCTGCTTCACGGCGTTCCTTGTCCTCGGCTGCGTGCTCCTCGGCTTCGCGGACCATCCGGTCGATGTCCTCCTTCGACAGCGCGGTGCCGCCGGTGATGGTCATCGACTGCTCGGCGCCGGTGCCCTTGTCCTTGGCGGACACGTGGACGATGCCGTTGGCGTCGAGGTCGAAGGTGACCTCGACCTGTGGCACGCCGCGGGGCGCTGGAGCGATTCCGGTCAGTTCGAAGGTACCCAGTGGCTTGTTGTCCCGGGTGAACTCGCGCTCGCCCTGGAAGACCTGGATAGCAACCGACGGCTGGTTGTCGTCAGCGGTGGTGAAGGTTTCGCTGCGCTTGGTGGGGATGGCCGTGTTGCGCTCGATCAGCTTGGTCATCATGCCGCCCTTGGTCTCGATCCCGAGGGACAGAGGGGTGACGTCGATGAGCAGTACGTCCTTACGCTCGCCCTTCAGCACGCCTGCCTGGAGTGCGGCGCCGACGGCGACGACCTCATCAGGGTTGACGCCCTTGTTGGGCTCCTTGCCACCGGCAAGTGACTTCACCAGTTCAACGACGGCTGGCATGCGGGTTGAGCCACCGACGAGCACGATGTGGTCGATGTCGGCAACCTTGATGCCTGCTTCAGCGATGACGTCGTTGAAGGGCTTCTTGGTGCGGTCCAGCAGGTCCTTGGTGAGGTCCTGGAACTTGGCACGGGAGAGGTGCTCGTCCAGGTGGACCGGGCCATCCGGGGTGACGGAGAGGTACTGGAGGGAGATGTTGGTGGAGCTGGCCGAGGAGAGTTCCTTCTTGGCCTGCTCTGCCGCTTCCTTCAGGCGCTGCAGGGCAATCTTGTCCTTGGACAGGTCGACGCCCTTGGCCTTGGCCTGCGACAGCAGGTAGTCAACGACGCGCTGATCCCAGTCGTCGCCGCCGAGGCGGTTGTCACCGGAGGTGGAGCGCACCTGAATGGTGGAGAAGTCGTCTTCATCCTTGCCAACTTCGAGCAGGGAGACGTCGAAGGTGCCGCCACCCAGGTCGAAGACCAGGATGAGCTCATCTTCCTTGCCCTTGTCCAGGCCGTACGCCAGTGCTGCAGCGGTTGGCTCGTTGACAATACGCAGGACGTTCAGGCCTGCGATCTCGCCGGCTTCCTTGGTGGCCTGACGCTCGGCGTCGTTGAAGTAGGCGGGGACGGTGACGACGGCGTCGGTCACCTTTTCGCCCAAGTAGCTTTCGGCGTCGGTCTTCAGCTTCTGAAGGATGCGCGCCGAGATTTCCTGGGGCGTGTAGTTCTTGTCGTCGACCTTGACGTTCCAGTCGGTGCCCATATGGCGCTTGACGGAAGCAATAGTGCGGTCGATGTTGTTGACGGCCTGGCGCTTGGCGATTTCGCCAACCAGCACTTCCCCGCCCTTGGAGAACGCAACGATCGAGGGCGTAGTCCGTGCGCCTTCAGCGTTGGCGATAACGGTGGGCTCGCCACCTTCGAGTACGGAAACCACTGAGTTGGTGGTTCCGAGGTCAATACCTACTGCACGTGACATGCGTATTTCCTTTCAACAGCCCGTAATTAGGGGAATCACCCAGCTCGTAGCTTGGCGAGTATTCGCCTAAAGCCGGATCTTGAGTGTTCTTCACTCAACTGTACTCCGGGTCGGTGGAGAGTCAAATCTAAGTTGAGTGAAGGTGGCTCAACTTTGCTACGAAGGTGCATGGAGTTGCCGAATTCCGCGGCAGTGGAGGGCGTCAAGGCTTGTTCAGCCGTGAGAGAACGTCCGGCTGGCCCGCTCCCCCGCTCGTTGCCGAAGAGTGACACCTGGCTGGTTGACGACTGCTGGGCTCGCTGGGTCTCACAGCTTGGCGGGGTGTTCAGAGGGTGTTCAGAGGGTGTTCAGGTGCTAGTGCTGTGGTCCTGAAAAATAGTTGAAAAAGATTTTCGGGTGACCTTGAATCGGCCCCTATTTTGTCAGTGGGCGATGATGGAATAAGGATATGAAAGGCAGTCACGCTTCTGCTCCCGAATCGGGATTCTTCCCCGAATCCGGCCTCGAGTCCGGCCCCGGTTCCGGCCCGGAATCCAGCCGTGGTTCGAGTCCGGATTCCGCTTTCGAGAGCGGGCCCGCGAGCACTGGTTCGGGGAGTGCGGGTGGGTATGGCCCCGCCGGTCCGCTGGGCAGGGAAGCGACCTGGACCGCTCCGACGGCTCCTACGGCTTCGACGGCTTCTGAGGCCGCTTCGACCGGTCCGGGTGTTCCGGTGCCGTTGACTGGCCAGATATCAGTCGCGGCGATGGTGACGCTGGACGCTCGGCAGACCGTGAACCTGCTCCAGACGCTCTCAACGTTGCGGTCCTGGGTCGACGCGCAGGAAGCGAAGGCGGTCACCCATCTTCATGACCTGATCGCCGAGGAACACGCGTGGATCGAAGACCTGGACCGTATTCATGCCCTGACCGCATCGGAGATCGGCCCGGCCCTGCATCTGCCGGAGCGCACGGCTGGTTCACTGCTCGACCATAGTGAGCTGCTGGTCCGCGATTACCGGGCTACCCTGACCGCGTTGGAAGATGGCAGGTTATCGCGCCCACACGCGTGGGCGGTGCTCGGGGAAGCCATCAGCATCCCGGACACCGTCCCGGCGGTGAGGGCCGGGTTCGAAGCCCACCTCATCGGGCTGGCGTGCAAGACCACGGTGGCGAAGTTCACCCGCCAGGCCCAACGGCTACGCGAAGCCTTCCACCCCGAGTCAATCACCCTGCGGCACCAGAAAGCCGTCCAGGACCGACGCGTGTATCTGGACCCGGTCCAGGACGGGATGGCCTGGCTCCAAGCCTTCCTCCCGACCGAACAGGCCGCAGGGATTTTCCACCGGGTCGATACCGCGGCCCGGGCGTTGCAAGGCCCCGACGAGGCCCGGACTCTCACCCAGTTACGCGCCGATGTTCTGGTGGATGTCCTCACCAGCGCCGGACCCGCCGGCCATCCTGAACCCGAGACCGACACCGACGCCAACGGGTCGAACGGGTCGAACGGGTCGAACGGTTCGAGTCAGCCTGGGTCCAGCGGATCCAGTCGGGCGGGGGAGGCCACAGCGTTTTGGGGTGTGCAGGCGAAGGTGTTCGTCACGGTTCCGGTGATGACTCTCCTCGGCGGGGATGTGCCGGGTGAATTGGAAGGCTACGGTCCGATTGATCCCGAGACCGCCCGGAAGCTCGCCGGGCACGCACCCTCGTTCGCCAGGATCCTCACCCACCCCTTCACCGGGGCCAGACTCGGCGCTGACGCGAGAACGTATCAGGTCCCGCAGGACCTGAAGGATGCGGTCCGGGTCAGGGACGGGACCTGCCGACATCCGGGATGTAACCGGTTGGCGGTCTTCTGCGAACTCGACCACACCACCCCCTGGTCCCACGGCGGGAAGACATCGTATTCAAACCTGGCGTCCCTGTGTAAACGCCACCACCTGTTCAAAACCGAAGGCTACTGGCACTACAAACAACCAGACCCCGGCACCATCATCGCCATCTCGCCTGCCGGTGAAACCTACCTCACCACCGCGGACCCACCACCAGCACCACCACCCGACCTACCCCCACCCTTCTAGTCAGCGCTTGCAGTGGTCCGTTCAATGGCGCTCGCGAAGATCGGCAGGCTTCGTTCGAGCTTCTCCTCGTGGGCCGTCAGGGAAAGGCTCCACCTTCCCCTCCGCGAAAATGGGCGTCAGGGGAAGGTGAAGCGCTGCGGGGCTAACTACCCACGGTGAGCTGGTTCGGCGCGATGCCCATGAGCGTCCGAGCCAGTACCCGACAACCCGGATGACCCACCGCGGTGCACCGGCCCGGATTCACGTCCCAGCCGGGACGGCCACCAGATCCGATGACCGAGGTCGTAGGACAAAGCTGGCACCAGCAGCGAGCGGACGATCAGCGTATCCAGCAGCACGCCGAAGGCCACGATGAACGCAATCTGGGCAAGGAACAGAATCGGGATGACACCCAAAGCAGCGAAGGTCGCGGCGAGCACCACACCCGCCGACGTGATGACCCCGCCGGTGACACCCAGACCCCTCAGAATTCCGGGACGGGTACCGAGGCGTAGCGATTCCTCACGGACTCGAGTCATCAGGAAAATGTTGTAATCCACTCCCAATGCCACGAGGAACACGAAGCCAAACAGCGGAACCGACGCGTCTGCACCCTCAAAACCGAGCAGGTTGTTGAACACCAGGGCCGACACGCCCAGCGCCGTCGCGAAGGAGAGCACCACACTGAGAATCAGCAGGACCGGTGCCACGACGGAACGGAGCAGGAGCATCAGGATCACCAAGATCACCGCCAACACGATCGGAATGATCTTCACCAGGTCGGCCTGGGCCGTGTCGTTGGTGTCAATCGCGATGGCGGTTACGCCACCCACCAGAGCCTCTGGGCTGGCATCGTCCAGCGCGGTTCGCAACTCACGCACCACGTCTTCGGCCTCATCGGAGTCTGCAGGTGACTGCAGTGTGCCGGTAATCAGCACGTTGCCACCACGGACGACGACGTCGCTGCCGGGTTCGGGAGACTCGGAGCTGATCGCGGCGTCGGCGATGCCGGCCTGGTTCTGCACCACTTCCAGGACAGCATCCTGATCCTGCTCGGGGGCAATCACCGATACGGGGCTTCCCGACCCGGCATCGAAGTGCCGCGCCAGGGCTTCCTGCCCATCCACCGCATTGGATTCCGTGAGGATCAAGGCAGACTGCGGTACGCCATTGGCCTGCAGTTGGAACAAGCCCAGGGAACCGGCGGCCAGGACCAGGAATGAAGCGATCCAGACGGGCCGGGCATGCCGGGAGATCAGTGTCGCCACCATCTTCCAGATGCCGCGCAGCCCCTCCAGCCCGGTGGCGTTCACTCCTTCAGGCTGAACGTGACTGGACCCCAGCTTGGGGCGCAGCGGCCAGAACGCCGACCTGCCGAAGAGCAGCAGGAGCGAGGGCAGCAGTGTCAGGGCGGCAGCCAACGAGAAGAGGATTCCGATTGCCGCGATCGGTCCGAGACTCCGGTTGGAGTTGAGGTCGGAGAACAACAGGCAGAGCAAAGCAACAATGACTGTGGCCCCGGAGGCGAGGATCGGCTCGAACGAGCCGCGGTACGCCACCCGCATCGCGTCCCATTTTGCGGCGTGTTCGCCCAGTGCTTCCCTGAACCGTGCGACGAGCAGCAGCGCGTAATCGGTCGCCGCCCCGATGACCAGGATGAACAGGATTCCCTGGCTCTGGCCGCTGAGTTGAATCCATCCCCAGTCGGCCAGGGCATAGACCAGTACGATCGATGTGGCCAACGCAAACACTGAGGTCAGCAGCACCAGGAACGGAAGGATCACAGACCGGTAGACGGACAGCAGGATAAGGAAAACGGCTCCCAGCGCCACACCGAGCAACAACCCATCAATACCGCTGAAGGCGCTTGAGAGGTCGGTGGCAAAACCGGCCGGTCCCGTCACGTAGCCGGTGGTGCCGTCAGGGATCTCGGCAGCCAGTACCTCACGAAGCGCCTCGACTACTTCCGCGATCTCGGCGTCGTCCGCTACAAACGTTATGTACTGAATAGCAAAAGAGTCTTCGGCTGGCACGGGCCCAATGACAGTTGGCGCTCCGGCTTCAGCAGCTTCGAGCCCCTCGACCGCCGCGAGGGAGGTAGCCAACTCCTCATACACACCGAGGTCGGCTGGCGGAATCTCCGTCTCCGATTCGACGACGATCACTGCGGGTAAGGAATCCGAATCAGTGAACTGGTTCTGTAATTCACCCGCTTCGGTGGATTCGGCGTTGGCCGGGAGGAACGACGCCTGGTCATTGGTGGAGACTTCCTCCAACTTGCCAAATGTAGGACCCCCGAACGCGGCGCCTACCAGCCAGATTAGGACGACGACGGCGGGTAACAGAACCCGTAACCACTTGCTGTGCATGATGAACGCCTCTCAAAGAAATTATCTCTAAAACAAACTATATCCATCATGGAGATATAATTGGTAGACGGACTAGAGTTGTTTCTTGCGGTAGCTGTTGAAACGACGAGGTGAGAGTGAGTATGGCAGAGAACCCCCGACCAGAACTGATGGCGTTACTTCAGCAGTTCACCGTGGAAACGGATCGGTATGTGGACACTGTCAGCGCGCGGGATTCTCTCTACCGGACAGATCTGAACGCCCTCGGCGTCATGATGGGCGCAGCCCGAACCGGCGCCGTCGTGACCCCCGGGATGCTGCGCTCCGAACTGCACTTGAGTTCGCCGGCGACTACCGCACTGGTGGACCGCCTCGATAATGCGGGCCACGTGAAACGCTCCAGGAGCGACGTCGACCGGCGGCAAGTCCACCTCGAAATGACCGAGAAGGCAATGGCCACCGGCGGTAAACTCTTCGCCCCGCTGGCCCAACACATTGGCGGCGCGCTGGCACAGTTTTCCACCGAAGAGCTGGAGCTACTTGCCGAGATGATGCGTCGGATCACCAGCGCGACTATCGCGGCACGTGAGGAAGTTGCGGGGGGACCTGCCGGGTAGTGCTGGTTGCTAGGCTGAACCAATGGATCGATCACGCGCCAGACAGGACCATTTCGACGCTGTAGTGGTGGGTGGCGGCCATAACGGGCTCGTTGCAGCCACGTATCTGGCCAAGGCCGGCCGCTCGGTGGTGGTCCTCGAACGCCAGGACCAGGTGGGTGGAGCAGCCGTCTCGGCGGAGGCCTTCCCCGGCACCGGAGCGAGACTGTCGCGGTACTCCTATCTGGTGAGCCTCCTACCCCAACAGATCATTGATGATTTGGGGCTGGATCTGGAGCTGGTCCGCCGACGTTACTCCTCCTACACTCCGGTAGCCGGCGGTACGTCCGGTCTGCTGGTCGACAACGAGGACCGCAGGGCCACCCGGAAAAGCTTCCGCAGGATCGATGCGGGTGATGATGCCGGTGCCTTCGGCGAGTTCTACGGCGGCACCGCGACACTCGCCGAACGGCTGTGGCCCACGTTTATGAAGCCGCTACTCAGGCGCGCTGAGGCCAGGGAGCTGGTCGGCGACGAAGAGATCTGGAACGATTTCATTGAACAGCCGCTCGGTCGCGTGATCGAGCGCTCGGTGGCGTCCGATCTGGTACGTGGGATACTCCTCACCGACGGCTTGATCAGCACGTTCGCGCGGGCGTCCGACGAGGACCTGCAGCAAAACAAGTGCTTCCTCTATCACGTCGTCGGCGGCGGAACCGGGGACTGGGACGTTCCGGTCGGCGGCATGGGAGCAGTCAGTGGCGCCCTGGAACGGGCCGCGCTGGCCGCCGGGGTAGAGATCCGTACGGGGGCCGAGGTGACAGCGGTGGCACCCAACGGCGTCGTCCATTACCTACCGGTGGAGGAGAACGGCCCCATGCGGAGCGTGTCCGGCGAGTATGTGCTGGCCAATGTCACGCCCGCGGTATTGGGCCGGCTGATGGGTGGCCCGAGTGCCGACGGTTTCGCAACCACCGCGGGTGCGGCCGAGGGCGCCCAGGTCAAGGTCAATCTGCTGCTCTCGCGGCTACCTAAACTCAAGGACCCCGAGATCAGTCCCGAGCAGGCCTTCGGTGGAACCTTCCACATCAACGAGCTGTACTCGCAGTTGGACGCCGCCTACACCGCCGCGGAGAACGGCAGGATCCCATCCCCCTTGCCGATCGAAATCTACTGCCATTCCCTGGCCGATCCGTCGATTCTGTCTGACTCTCTGCGCGAGTCGGGCGCCCACACCCTGACCGTCTTTTCGCTGCAGACCCCGCATCGGTTGACCCATAGCGCGGATCACGAGGTGCTGCGGGCCGAGTTGCAGGCTGCAGTGCTGGAATCGCTCAACAGCGTGCTGGCCGAGCCCATCGAGGATTGCATCCTGCGCGACGGCGACGGCGAGCCCTGCATCGAGACGAAAACCACCCTCGACCTGGAGGAGATCCTGGGTCTGACCGGTGGGAATATCTTCCACGGTCCGTTGTCGTGGCCGTTCGCTGAGGACGACGCACCCCTGGAGACCCCCGCCCAGCGCTGGGGTGTCGCCACCGATCACCAGCGCGTGCTGCTTTGCGGGGCCGGATCCCAACGGGGCGGCGGAGTCAGTGGGCTGGGTGGCCACAGCGCCGCGATGGCCCTCCTCGAGGAGTCTTAAAGGGTCAGAGGAAAACGCCGGATGTACCGCTAAACCGGCCAGGTGGCTGGTTCCCGGGCGGTGAAAGCGGTGTCGCAGACGGCACCGACAACCGTCCTTCTCCTCGGCGGTCTCCCGGGCGGGGACCGGGATCGCCCGCATTGCGGCGTCGACGTCCCGTTAGGATTGGCTGGTGACTTTTTCTGTCTGGCTGGCACTGCTCGGAGCGCAGGCCCTGATCAGCTTCAGCCCCGGCGCCGGGGCCGTCAACACCATGAGCAACTCGCTCACGGTGGGCTTCCGCCGGTCCATGTGGGGCATCCTCGGGCAACAGGTAGCACTCCTCGTTCACATTGCGGTGGTTGCGGCGGGAGTTGGGCTCCTGGTGGCAAGCTCACCGGTCGCGTTCAATATCATCCGGTTCGGGGGCGCCGCCTACCTGGTCTACCTGGGGATCAGGAAACTCCTGCAGTCCCCGGATCTCGAGGAGCAAGCCGAGATCCGCCGAGCCGAGGGCGCCTTCTCCCTATTCCGCCGCGGGCTGTGGGTGAATCTTCTCAACCCCAAGGCAATCGTGTTCTTCCTCGCCTTCATCCCGCAGTTCATCAGGCCGTCCGAGCCGCTGTTGGGTCAGTACGGCATCCTGGCCGGCACGGTCGTGGCGATCGACGTCCTGGTCATGTGGTTCTTCTACGCCGCTACCGCGAAATCGTTCAGACGGTTCACCCAGAATCCTCGTGGGCAGATCGTCCTCAACCGGGTCTTTGGCCTACTGTTTGTAGCCGTGGGCATTCTGCTCGCCGTCGCCTAACACCACCCGAGGATCAACAGCCCATGGCACCAAAAGGCGGGACCGCCGTCGCACCGTTGATCGTTGCTATCGACGGTCGCTCAGGGGCCGGCAAGACCACCCTCGCCGTCGAGCTGGCGGCGCTGCTCCGCGAGCATCACACCGTGAGCCTGTTTCACCTCGAAGACATCTACCCGGGCTGGGACGGGCTGGAAACAGGAATGCACCGCTACGTTTCAGCGGTGCTGGAACCCCTTGCCGCCGGGCACACCGCCGAGTGGCGGGCGTGGGACTGGGATGCCGGCGACGATGGGCCCGGGCAGCACACGGAACCGGCCGACGTCGTCATCGTCGAGGGTGTGGGGGCGGCCTGCCGGGCCGCACTCGGGCTTTTGGACGTCAGCATCTGGGTGGAAGCACCCGAGGATATCCGGCGCACCACGGCTCTGAGCCGCGACGGAGACACCTACGCGCCGTTCTGGGAGCGGTGGGCAGCGCAGGAGCAGACGTGGCTCAGCCGGGATCAACCGCAGCTCACCGCCGACCTCATCGTCGCCGGCCATCAGGATGTGTCGGCTCCCGAACGGGTCAGATGGGCCCTCACCGGCCTGCCTCAGTGCGGTTCGCTGCTCGCGGCAGAGCGCGCACAGCACCGGGCCGTCACCCTGCAGGTGGAACGTCACGACGGCTGCCCGGATGGCGCCGCCCTGTTCGCCGCTCTCTACGGGTCTTCGGCGCATGCTGTCTGGCTGGACAGTTCAGCCCCGGCTACGGGGGGCGGAGGGCGCAGCCGGTTCAGCATCCTCGCCGACGACGGCGGCCACTTTGGGCAGCTTGCCCGTCACTCCAGCGGCGCAACCGAGATCATCTCGGGGCAGGTCACGGCCCGCGTCCCGGGCCCGTTCTTCCGGTGGCTCGATTCGGTCTGGGATCTTCGGGAGATGCCCACACCCAGCGACTATGGATGCGGCTTCACGCTGGGCTGGTTGGGCTACCTCGGGTATGAGCTCAAGCGGGAAACCGGCGGCAGTTCCGCGGTTCCTGGCACACTCCCGGACGCGGCCCTGATCTTTGCCGGCCGCGCTGTGGTCCTCGATCACGAGCAGCAGGCAACCTATCTCCTCACCCTGACCGCACCCGGACATGATCAGGACGTGCAGCACTGGCTGTCCACAGCGCGGTCGGCCGTGCGGGAGGCAGACACCCTCAATATCGGGGGCGCCACCGCTTCTCCGCGCGACGCGGTTGCCCCAGCCACCACAGCTGCCCCAGCCGACACCGCTGCCCCGAGCGCCGGTCCACCGCCGGTCTTCACCTCCCGCGACACCCGCTCCAGCTACCTGGACAAGGTGCGCTACGCCCAGGCTCAGATTCGGGAAGGCAACACCTACGAGGTCTGTCTCACCACCTCTCTCCACGCGCGCACGCCGGCGGCCCTGGATTCCTTCGAGGTTTACCGCGCCCTGCGCCGGGCCAGTCCTGCGCCCTTCGCCCATTTCCTCAGGTTCCCCAATTTTGCAGTGGCCAGCACCTCTCCGGAGAGGTTCCTGCAACTGAGCGGCGGCGGCGCCCTGCGCGCCGAGCCGATCAAGGGCACCCGCCGTCGTTCGTCGGACCCAGAGCTGGACCTCGCCCTCCGGGCAGACCTGCAGAACTCTCTGAAGGATCGCGCGGAGAACATCATGATCGTCGACCTGTTGCGGAACGACCTCTCGCACGTTGCAGTTCCCGGCAGCGTGAGCGTCAGCCGGTTGTGTGAGATTGAAAGCTACGCCACCGTGCATCAGATGGTCAGCACCATTGACGCCCAGCTGCGGCCGGGTGCTTCCCGGACCGAGGCCGTGTCCGCGGCGTTCCCCGCCGGCTCGATGACCGGGGCACCGAAAATCAGCACCATGGCCATCCTGGACCGGCTGGAGGCTGCCCCGCGCGGGGTGTATTCGGGCGCCGTCGGCTACTTCTCCCTGAACGGGGCGGCGGACCTCGCCGTCGTCATTCGCACGCTGGTGCTTGAGGACGACTCCGGCGGCACCCGGCTCAGCCTGGGCGTGGGAGGGGCGATCACCGCCGATTCGGATCCGGACGACGAGTGGGAAGAAGTGCGCACCAAGGCGTTCGGGGTGCTCTCAGGCCTCGGCGCAGCGTTCCCGGATAGCTAGGGCCGATGAATGGGGCCGGCGCGGTCCGGGATCGACCTGCGGTCTGGGATCGGCTGCGATATGGGCGCTGCGCGTCGTTTCCCCACAGAACCGGCCCCTAGACCAAGATGCGCCGCTTGCAACCGGCAAGGCTGGCGCCGGGGGCCGTTTCTGGAAAGAATCGGCCCCCGGCTACCCTAGCGGCGGACTTTGCGACGGCCGCTAATACCCTCGGCGACGCCGATCAGCAGCACTGAGGCGATAACCGCTACAACGAATCCGAGGACGTTCAGCTCGAAGATGTCCCCCGTGTCGAGGAGGTTGGCGACCACGCCGCCGATCACTGAACCGGCAAGTCCCAGCAGGAGCGTGGCCAGCAGGCCAAGGTTCTGCTTCCCGGGCTTGATCAGCCGTGCCAGCGCGCCGATGATGAGTCCCGCAACGATAAATCCGATCACAATAACTGTCCATTCTGTGGGGCCTGCCGCGTAGCTGCGAGGCCTCGTAGCTGCGAGGCCGCGTGCCATTGGTAACACTACTGATGAAATTCTATCCGGTGCCGGTTGGCGTAGAAAAACTCGCCGGGTGCGGCGCGGTCACCCGCTTCAGTAAGGCAACTAAGCTGATCGCATGACTGTTCTTGTGTTCCTGGATCCCGCCCACGACGGCGGCCGCGTCGCCGACGCATCGATGCCACAGCTCATGGCGACCGACCTCGGTGCGACGCGCGGGGACGGCATATTCGAGTCCCTGCTAGCCCTCAACGGAGAGGCCCGTAAGGTGCAGGCACACCTCGATCGGCTCGCCTCATCGGCCAGGGCCCTTGACCTTGATCTCCCGTCCGAGGACGCCTGGCGGCGGGCCATCACCACCGCGCTCGACGAGTACGCCGCCGGCGCTCGCGTCCAGGCAGACACCGAGCTGGCAGTCAAGCTCATGGTCACCCGTGGGGTTGAGGGAGCTGACGCCCCGACGGCATGGGTTCAGGTGGCACCAGTCCCAGCCAAAACCCGGCAGCAGCGCAGGGATGGACTTGCGGTCCTGTTCCTCGAACGCGGCTATGACAGCACCGTGGCGCAGCGGGCGCCGTGGCTACTCATGGGTGCCAAGACTCTCTCCTACGCGGTCAACATGGCTGCGGTCCGGTACGCGCGGGCCCACGACGCCGACGACGTCATCTTCACCTCATCGGACGGCAAGGTCCTGGAGGGTCCGACGTCGACGGTCCTCCTGGCGAAGGTCCGGGACGGCGTCAAGACCCTGCTGACACCGCAGCTGGAGAGCGGGATCCTCCCCGGCACATCCCAGAGTGCGCTGTTCACCGTCGCGAAGGCCGCCGGCTGGGAGCTCGGGTACGGCCCGCTGGTGCCCGCTGACCTGTACGACGCCGACGGCGTGTGGCTGATTTCCAGCATCCGTCTCCTCGCACCGGTCAACTCGCTCGACGGTCAGTCGATCACCACCACCCCTGAGCTCACCAGGGAGCTGTCGGAACTGGTGGCGAAAATTTCCTGAGACCGGCTGTCGATTTCGGCCTACCCCGACCGTCATGGACACGAGCGACGCACACGGCGTCCTCCCCTAGACGATAGGAGGTAGCACGATGAGCACCGAGTACATCATCCTGCTCCACGACAACGAGGTGGCCTGGCAGGAAGCAACGCCCGGGAAGCGCGCCGAAACCTATGGCCGGCACACGGAGTTCGCCAGGCGCTGCGCCGAGGACGGGCACATCATGACGGGCGGCGCCGAACTGCGGCCGTCCACCACGGCGAAAATCCTGCGCGGTGGCAGCGTTGGTATGACCGACGGTCCGTACACGGAGACCGCCGAACAGCTGGGCGGTTTCTACCTGGTTGAAACCGACGACCTTGAGGCACTGGCGAAACTCGTCAATGAGTTGTTGGCTGATACCACCGGGCCGGCCGAAATCCGGGCGACCCTTCGACCAGGCGAGGGCAGCTAAATGAAAATTGCAGTGTTTTTGTACCAGGATGAGTCGATCTGGGCCAACGCCACCGAGGCCGAGGTGGAGCAGTACATGGCCGAGCACGACGCCTTTTCCGAGGCGGCCCGTCAGCAGGGAAAGCTTGTCGTGGGAGAGGCGCTCGCCACCGTCTCGACCGCGACGACGGTGCGCCGCCGCGGCGACGAGGTGAGTCTCACCGACGGGCCGTTCGCCGAAACCGCCGAGCAGCTGGGAGGGTTTTACGTGTTGGACGTGCCCGACCTTGATGTGGCGGTGGAGCTGGTGAAGCTGCTGCCCGAATACACGGTGGAGTTGCGTCCCATCACCGATTACTGACCGGATTCCTGGCCAATGCCAGACCCGTCCGATGACGCAGCCGCTGCGCTTGAGCGGGCCTGGCAGGAACACTGGGCACGGCTGCTCGCGCTGCTCGTGGGCCGCTTCCGCCGCCTGGACCTGGCGGAGGATGCGTTGGCTGACGCCTTCGCCGCCGCGGTCCGCACCTGGCCGGCGGACGGCATACCCGATTCGCCCGCCGCGTGGCTGCTCACTGCCGCCCGCCGTCGGGCACTGGATCAGGTGAGGTCGGAGACTATCGCCCGACGTCGCGAACCGTTAATGGTGGTGGACGCTGAAGCCCGGGTGGCGGCGGCCACGGCCGTCGACGACGGCGGGCATATTCCCGATGAGCGACTCAGGATGCTCTTCACCTGTTGCCACCCGGCGCTGTCACCCGATGCCCGTGCCGCCCTCTGCCTCCGGTTCGTCAGCGGGCTGTCGGTCGGCGAGATTGCCCGCCTGTTCCTGGTGCAGGAGTCAACCATGGCAGCCCGGCTTACTCGCGCGAAGAAGAAGGTGGCTGCGGCGGGCATTCCCTTCACTGTTCCGGCACCCGACCGGTTGGCCGACCGGCTGGACGTTGTCGCTGCCGTCATCTACCTCGTCTTCACGTCCGGGTACGCCCCGGCAACCGGTGAGGAACCGTTGCGTACCTCGTCAGCGGCCGAAGCCATCCGCTTGGCGGGGGTGCTCGATGCACTGCTGCCGGACCGGATTGCCGCCGAACACGCGGTCGCCGCGCGGTCCGCCACTACCAACTGGCGGCGGATTGCCGACTTGTACGCCGAATTGGAGGACCTCACCGGATCGCCGGTCGTTCGCCTGGCGAGAGCCGTCGCGGTGATGGAGGTCGAGGGGCCGGAGGCGGGACTGGCGCTCCTGGTAGGCCTTGATAGTCGACTCCCGCACCACCACCGTCTCCCGGCGGTCCGGGCGGAATTCCTTGCGCGGGCTGGCCGTCCGTTGGCGGCGGTCGCCTCGTTCGAGGTAGCCATCACCCTGTGCGGGAACGACGCCGAACGGAACCATCTTCGGAAGCGGGCCGCCGAGGTCGCCGCCCGGCGGCCCTAGGTTGCGCCGATCAGGAAGTTCCACGTCCCCGCCCACACCGCCGCCGTGACCGCGGTCCCGGCGATCAGCACCCCGGCCAGGCAGACCCAGAGGTCCAGCCGGGTGAAGGTGCTCTCTCTCGCCCAGGTCCGGTCGCCGGCTCCGAATCCGCGCGCCTCCATCGCCACCGCAAGCCGGGTGGCCCGCCGAATCGCCTGCACGATCAGACCGAACCCCTGCCCCAGGAAATTCCTCAGCCGGGCTACTGGATTGCCTTCAAACCCGACCCCGCGGGCGTGCCGGGCCAGTCCGAGAGTCCGCCACTCGTCCACCAGCAGCCCGACGAGGCGCAGCCCCGCAAGCGCGCCGAGCACAAACCGGTGCGGCATTCGCAGCTTCTGCGCCAGGGCATCGGCCAGGTCCGTCGGGTCGGTAGTGGTCAACAGAAAAATTCCGGGGAGGGCGATGGCTAACCCGCGGAGACCAATCGCCAGACCCGAATTCACGGAGTCCTGGGTCAACAGAATCGGGCCGAACTCCAGCAGGACAGCGCCGGTCTTCTCGGCAAGCAGCGCTGTACCGTAGGCAGCTACCACTGCCGCCAGCACCAAAGGCCAGGTCCGCTTCAGCAGTTGCCAGGCGCTGATCCCCAGCAGAGGGAGCAGCAGCAGCTCGCTCCCGAGGACGACGGCGGCGCTGACCCAGTCGATGCTCAGCATCACCACCACGGTGACCAGCACGGCAGCGAACAGTTTGGATAGCGGGTTAGCCCGCGTCAGGAGCCGCCCGGTGAGATGGGGGGTCAGCACGTCAACGCTCACGGATGCACCACCACTTCGGCTCTGCCGCCGGCGACCCGCAGCAGCCTGCTGCCCAGCGCCTCCGTGAATTCCTGGTCGTGGGTGACCGCCAGCAGGCTGCCGCCGGCCTGGATCAGTTCGGCAAGCAGCGCGACGAGCTCGGCCCAGGTATTGGCATCCTGCCCGAAGGTCGGTTCGTCCAGGACCAGGATGTCCGGGTCGGTTGCCAACATGGTCGCCACCGACAGCCGCCGCTTTTCACCCCCGGAGAGGGTGAAGGGGTTTGCCTGCAGCAGGGAGGTCAGCCTCAGCCGCTCGGCGATGGGATCCACCCGCCGCCGGAGGGCCGCCTCGTCAGCACCCCCTAACCGCCGTGGACCAAATTCCAACTCGTCGATCACCCGGTTGGTGAGGAACTGGTGCTCGGGTTCCTGGAACACGGTCCCAATTCTGCTCACCAGTTGCGCCGACTTCCAGGCGTGCGGGCTACTCCCAGCTCCACGGGAGAGTGCCGGGGACGCCTCCACCTGGCCCCCACGCACCGGCAACAACCCGGCGAGGGTCAGTGCGAGCGTCGATTTTCCGCCACCGTTGGGGCCTACGATGCCCAGGGATGAGCCGGCGTTGAGGGTCACGTCAACGCCGTCGAGCACCGCGGGCCCCCGCTTGGCCCGCGCTACTGACAGTCCGCTGGAGGTAAGCAGCTCCTCCCCCGGTGAGGGCAGCTGCGTGGGAACCGGCGGCTGATGACCGGGGATCCAGACTCCGGCAGCCGCCAGCCGTGCCCGGGTTGACGCATTGGTCAGTACCGTGTCCGGGGGGCCGTCGGCGAGGATCCCGCCGTCGGCCGCCAGCACCACCACCCGATCCACCACATCGGCCCACACCGCCACCCGATGCTCGACGACCACCAGGGTGGCGCCGGTGCGGTCCAGGACGCGCCCGACGGCGTCCCTGACCTCCAGCACGCCAGCCGGGTCGAGATTGGCGGTCGGCTCGTCAAGCAGCAGGAGCCCGGGCTGCATTGCCAACACCGCTGCCAACGCGAGGCGTTGCTTCTGACCGCCGGACAACGCACTGGTGGACCGGTCCAGCGGCACCTCAAGACCCACATCGTCGAGCGCACGCCGAACCCGCTCCCAGATCTGATCGCGCGGTACGGCCTGGTTCTCGGCGCCGAAGGCCACCTCGTCGCCGACCCTGGCGAGCACAATCTGAGAGTCCGGGTCCTGCAGCACCAGCCCCGCACGACCACGCACTTCGCCGGGAGGCCGGCCGTCGAGGGTGAGGGAACCGTGCTGTTCGCCCTGCCCGTCATCGCCCAGGACACCTGCCAGCCCGTGCAGCAGGGTCGACTTTCCGGACCCTGACGCGCCCAGCAGCAACACCCGCTCCCCGGGCGCCACCGTCAGCTCAATGTTCCGGACGGCCGGGGTTTTCCGGCCGGCGTGCCGCCAGCTCCAGCCTTGCGCGCTGATGCTGACGGCCGACGGCGTGTTTCCGTGGTCTGCCATACCGGTTAGACGTCAGCCGTTCGTCCGGAGGCGAAAGCCGACAACACCCCCGTTTTGGCCAGTGCACGGACTGCCAGCCAGGACAGCAGGCCAGCAATAATCACGCCCGAGATCGAGGCGAACACCACGTACATCAGCTGCCATTCGACGGCCCAGAGGGCGTTGTAGAGGATGTTCTCACTGATCGCGAGAGCCAGACCTGCGCCGAGCCCGGCGAGCAAAGCCACCCCAAGGTTCCACTTGCGGTACAGGAACAGGAGGAAAATCAGCTCGGCCCCGAGGCCCTGGATGGCCCCGGAGAGCAACGTGGTCAACCCGAATTGGGTGCCGAGCAGCGCCGAAACCGCCGCAGCCAACACCTCACAGTAGATGGCTGCTCCGGGTTTCCTGATGATCAGACCGCCCAGCACCCCCGCGATCAGCCAGCCACCCGTGTACAGGCCAGCCAACGGAGGGAACGCTCCGGTCAAGGCGGCGATGCCCGTGTAGCCGGCGGACCAGGCGAAGAACACCACCCCGACGGCGACCGCCACCACCGAGGCCACGACGATGTCGACCACGCGCCACTGATATCGGCCGCGCAGCGTCTGAGTGTTTTGAGTTACTGCAGTTGATGAAGCCATGTGAATTTACCTCCTGAGGTACAGGAGGGGAGGGTATCCGTGCCCATGGCGGGTGCCATCGGCCGGGCACCCTGAGATACTCGACTCCCTTCGCCGGTACTAGCCGGATCAGGTTCGAGGGTCTGCGGTAGGCCGCACTCTCAGCGCCCGTCCACCTGGGTGGACGGCGCTCCCCTGTCGTATGTTTAGCAACTTCAACTCTACACCTGAGAGGTTCCTACCCACCACGGCGGCCGGAGTGGGCACCGGCCGCTTGGGTGCGCCTCACCTCAACAGGAAACGCTAGGCTTGAGAAAAGAGCCACCATCGAAGGAGACACCATGAATCAGCTTGTGAAACTGCTGGGCGTAGCATTGAGCCTCGGCGCCGGCATCGCCGGAGCCAAGCTCGTGGATTTCATCTGGCACAAGACCACCGGCAAAGCGTCACCGAAGGATGAGGATGGACTTGAGAACAGCCTCCGTTCCGCCGTCGCGTTCGCGCTGATCTCCGGCGCCGTCCGCGCCGTCCTGCAGGTCCTGACCAACCGCACCACGCAGCGGGCAGCCAACCGGTTCGCGAAGACCCGCGACCTGACGTAGGTCTTACTTACGTCTCGTCGGGGCGCTCGGTCGGATTCCGACCGGGCGCTTTCTTGTTGGCGGCTTTCTCCACTACCTCGTCCAGTTCATCCATGCTGAGCAGGTCGCGTCGCAGGTGTTTGGTGCGGTATCCCGCCCGGCCCACCATGTGGGCTGAGACGGGGACGGTCAGGAGCATGAAGATCCAGCACAGCAACAGGACCGGGATCAGTGCCCAGCTACGCATCTGCAACCCCAGCGCCAGAAGGAACAGCAGCAGTCCCAGTACCTGCGGTTTGGTTGCCGCGTGCATCCGGGTGAGGAGGTCCGGGAAACGGAGCAGCCCGACGCCGGCAGCAACAGACATCAGCGCCCCACCGATCATGAGAACGGCTGTCACCACATCAATGAGAGTGTCGCTCATGTCCTACTTCCTGTCCGTGACGAACCGGGCGACGGTCACGGATCCGATGAATCCGATCACCGAGATCGCGACCAGAAGCACAATATTGTCCAGGTGCCGGTTCACTGCCATATCCACGGCTAGCGCTCCACCGATGATGGCGAGCAGCACGTCGATAGCGAGCACCCGGTCCAGGATCGAGGGGCCTCTCGCAATCCGGTACAGCGCGCACAGGGCAGCGAATGAGAGCAACAGTCCCACAATGATTACGGCGCTGGTCATTTCCGGATCCCCTCCTCACGCTCTTCGTTCTCCTGATCGAACCGGACCTCGGTCTGCAGCAGCGCCAGATCATCCCGGGTTCCCATAATCCTGATCAGCCAGGCTTCAGTGGCCCGCACATCGGCCCTGATTTTCGCCGCGCCCTCGGGCGTCTTCACATTCAGGCAGTGCAGGTACAGGGTGGAGGTAGAACGGTCCACCTCCACCACCAGCGATCCGGGGATCAGAGACAGCGCGTGTCCGGTGACTGTCACCAGCAGGTCGGACTGGCTCCGAAGCTGCACTGCGACAACCGCGTTGACAAGCCTCGGGCCCTGCGTGAGCGAGAGCCAGAACACTTCGAAACTCGCCACCACGAGCTTGTACAGAAATCGTCCAATGAACGGGACCGCATACAAGATGTTGAATCGGCCGCTGAGCTCTACCGGCGGCAGGTACAGCAGGTTGGCCACAGCGTAGGCGATCAGGCCGCCAAAAATGAGGTTCCCCGGGCTGAAGTCCTGCCACAGTGCACCCCAGACGATGACCAGCCAGATAATCAGGGGCAGTTCCGTGATGAAGGGGATCTTCTGTCGGCTCATGGCGCGCTCCCTTCGCCCAGGACCGCTTCAATGTAATCGGTGCGCTCGAGCATGTTCTGCGCCGCGTTGTCGCTGATTTCGAACAACGGACCCGCCAGGAGTGTCAGGAGAACTCCCAGGCCGACCAGGCCCATGGTGGGGCCAACCATGGTGCGGGGTAGCAGGTTGACCGGTTTGCGTCCGGAGAACCGCCCCGTGGTCTCGCCGTGGACGCGCTGCGAGGTACGAACCGCTGAACCGTCTGCCTTGGTGGCAAGCAGGATTGGATCTGGGTGTAGCGCGTCTTCGGGGCGCCGCCAGAAGGCACGGTTCCAGACGCGGGCAATCGCCAGCAGTGTCAGGAGGCTGGTGAGCACACTGGCCCCAACCGCCACATAGGCGATCGGCGAGCCCAGCTCGACGCCGGCCTGCAGGATACCCAGTTTGCCGAGGAACCCTGAGAACGGCGGGATCCCGGCCAGGTTCATTGCCGGGATGAAGAACAGGACGCCAAGGAGTGGCGACAGCTTGGCGAGCCCACCCAGGCGATCCATATTGGCTGTCCCGCCGCGGCGTTCAATCAAGCCGGTCACCAGGAACAAGCTGGTCTGCACCGTGATGTGGTGCGCCACGTAGAAGATCGCGGCGCCCAATCCGACGACTGTTGAAATAGCCAACCCAAAGATCATGAACCCGATGTGGCTGACCAGGGTAAAGGACAGCATTCGTTTGATATCCGACTGCGCCAGGGCCCCCAGGATCCCCACCACCATGGTGAGGATTGCCACCACCATCAGCAGGGTGTTGATGCGGTCCCCTGGGAAAAGCAGTGTCTCGGTGCGCACCATGGCGTAAACGCCAACCTTGGTGAGCAGGCCAGCGAACACGGCGGTTACCGGTGCGGGCGCCGTCGGATAGGAGTCAGGCAACCAGAAGGACAGGGGGAAGACCGCAGCCTTGATTCCGAACGCCACCAGAAGCATCAGGTGGAGCATCATCTGCGTTGCCGGGTCGATATCCCCGAGCTTGACCGCGAGATCGGCCAGGTTGATGGTTCCCGTTGCGGCATAGATCATGCCGATCGCAATCAGGAAGAGCAGCGACGACACGACGCTGACCACCACATAGGTCACTCCCGCACGGATCCGCTGCGTGGTTCCGCCGAGGGTCATGAGCACGTAGCTGGCCGTCAGGAGGATCTCAAAGCCCACATACAGGTTGAACAGGTCACCGGACATGAACGCGTTGGAGACGCCGGCCACCAGGATCAGGTAGGTGGGGTGAAAAATCGAAATCGGGCCGTCTTCATCGCCGTCGGTCATCCCCTGCCCGGTGGCGTAAACCAGCACCGCCAGGCTGATCGCCGTCGAAATGACCAGCATGAGGGCTGAAAACTGGTCGACCACCAGGGTGATGCCGAACGGCGGCATCCACCCGCCAATGAACACGGCGGTAGCTCCATGCTCTGCTGCATACTGCAGGAGAAACAGTTCGAGGATCAGGGTGATACTCAGGGTCGAAATGCTGACCGCCCGCTGCGAGCGGGAATGTCGGATCAGGAGGAAGGCAACCGCTGCGCCAAGAAACGGAAGGACCACCGCCAGCGGTGCGAGGCTTGCGATGTTCACCGTGGCTCCTTCGGATCGGTGGGGAGATCAAGGACTCCGGCATTTTGGGAGCCGGGGGCTTCCTCGGCTTCTTCTAGCGGGGTGAACTCGGTGGTTTCTTCCGGGACGTCCGCGTCGTCCTCGGCGTCGAAACTGCTCTGGCTGGCGACTCTGCGGTCCTCCATGTCGTCCTGCACCTCGTCGCGCCGGCCCAGCACCCAGGACCGGTAAATAATGCCCAGCATGAAGGCGGTCACGGCGAAGGAGATCACAATGGCGGTGAGGACCAGGGCCTGAGGCAGCGGATCCGAGTAGGCATCGGCAGGGGTTTCGGCCGAGTACAGCGGGGCGACGCCGGCCCGGCCTCCGGCGGAGAGCAGCAGGATGTTGGCGCCGTTGGCGAGCAGGATCAGGCCCAGCAGTACCCGGGTCAGGCTGCGTTCGAGCAGCAGGTAGATGCCGCCCGCGAAGAGGGCTGCCATGACCACCAACAGGGTGATGTTCACGCTCATCGAACTACTCCCTCGCCGGACTCGGTGTGATCTTGCTGTTGTGATTGCATCTCATCCGGATCGGTGGACGCGGACAGGCCTTCGCTGCGTTCATCGATCTCCGAGCCGAGGCTGCGCAGCACATCGAGCACCAGCCCCACGACCACCAGATAGACGCCGATATCGAAAACGGTCGAGGTGACAAACTTGACGTCCCCGAAGACCGGCATCGAGAACTCAATGATGGCGGTCTGGAGGATCTGGCCCCCCATCAGCAGCGGAATCAACGCGCTGAGTGACGTGGTCGCCATGCCGGCCCCGAGCAACACGCCCGCACTGACCGGGCTGGCTTCCGCAAGCTCGAAGCGCCCACCCGCCAGATAACGCACGGTCAAAGCCAGACCGGCCATCAGTCCGCCGGCGAATCCGCCGCCCGGCAGGTTGTGGCCTGCAAGGAGCAGGTAGATGGAGAAGATGATGATCGAGTGGAAGAGGAGGCGGGTAACAACTTCGAAGATGATCGACCGGCGCTCGGGGGCGAGCGTCCGTCCGGCCACCAGCCACGCGTCGCGGGAGACTGACGAGAACTTCTTCGCCAACTCCAGCGCCGCGGCTCCCCTGCCGAATTCGGCGATAGGTTCCTGGCCGCGATCGACCGATCCGGACTTGACGCTTTCGGCCCGCTGGCGGGAATCACCGCGTCCGCGGATGAAGATCAGGCTGGCGATACCGGTGGCCGCAATGGCCAGCACCGAGATCTCGCCGTACGTATCCCAGGCCCGGATGTCGACCAGGGTGACGTTGACGATGTTCTCCCCACCGCCGCCCTCGTAGGCCAGCTGAGGGTACTGAAGGGACACGGGCGTGGCGACGCGTGAGGCCATGGAGGACATGGCAATCGCGACCATGGTCAGCCCGAAGGAGATGCCCAGCGCAGCACGGAGCAACCGGTACCGTCCCGGTTCCCGCTGCCACAGCCGCGCTGGCAGCGAGCGCAGGGCGAGCACGAAGGCCACCAGCACAATGGTTTCCACCAGCATCTGCGTCAAGGCCAGATCGGGTGCTCCCTGCAACGCGAAGATCAGGGCCATCCCGTACCCGGTCACCCCGACCATGAGCACTGCCATGAACCGCTTGGTGGCCCGGACTGCGGCCAAGATGCCGAGAATGATGACGACGCCGGCCGCCACCTGCGCCGGCGAATCGGCGTAGTGCCACCGGTCCGGCAGAGGTGCGTCGTAGAACACTATCGCCGTCAGCGGGGTGAGGATGGCCATGGTCAGGATGACGAAAAGGTAGAACGCCAGCGAACCGCGCTGGGTGCGGCCGGTGATCCAGACGGCGACGTCGTCGAGCGTCCCGATCGTGTATTTGTAGCCGCGTTCGGCGTCGACCAGCGCGGGTACCCGGGACTGGGCCCGCTCCACCTTGGCGCGGAACCAGAACAACAGGACGCCGACGGCGATGGTGACCGCCGACAGCGCGAGGGCCGGAGTGAACCCGTGCCACAGGGCGAGATAACTTTCCTCGCCGTCGGCCTCAAAGAGGGTGACGTAGGGCTGAATGATCGCGTCCAACGGTGCGGGCCACAGTCCGAGCCCGACGGTGAAGACGGTGAGGAGGGCCGGGGCGAACAGGAACGACTTCTCCACCCGTTTGAACGGTGTGGCTTCCTTGCCCTTGCAGGCGAACCCGCCCCAGACGAAGCGGGCGCTGTAGGCGAAGGTCAGCGCTGAGCCGGCCACGATGCCGACGAGCAGCAGGGTGCCGATGGGAGTGGGATCGATCTCGGCCTGGTGGACGAAGGTCTCGAAGATCGACTCCTTCGCCACGAAGCCCAACAGCGGTGGGATACCGGCCATTGAGGCTGCGGCAATCGTCGCGATCACGGCGAGGGCGGGGGCAGTTTTGCGGATCCCGGCGAGCTTGCGGATATCGCGGGTGCCGGCCTGGTGATCGATGATGCCGACCACCAGGAACAGCGTCGCCTTGAACAGCCCGTGCGCCACGAGCATGCCCAGACCGGCGAGCGCACCGCCGGGCCCGCCCAGGCCTACCACCATGGTGAGGAATCCGAGCTGGCTGACCGTACCGTACGCGAGGATCAGTTTCAGGTCGTGCTGGCGCAGCGCCCGCCACCCGCCAATCAGCATGGTGGCCAGTCCGAGGATCATGATCATCGGCAGCCAGGAGGCGGCATCGGAGAACCCCGGGGCGAACCGCGCCACCAGGTAGATGCCGGCCTTTACCATCGCTGCCGCATGCAGGTACGCACTCACCGGGGTAGGAGCGGCCATGGCGCCGGGGAGCCAGAAGTGGAACGGGATCAGGGCCGACTTGGTGATCGCACCCACCAGGATCAGCCCGATCGCGACGTCGATCACCAGCCCGTTGGACAGCAGCGATTCGGACTGGGCCATGATGTCCGAGATCCGATAGGTGCCAGCGGTCTGCCCCAGCATGATCATGCCGACCAGCATTGTGAGCCCGCCGAGGGTGGTGACGATCAGGGCTTGCAGGGCGGCGCGGCGTGCCGCAAGGCGGTGCCGGGAGTAACCGATCAGCAGGTAGGACAGGACGGTGGTCAGTTCCCAGAAGATGAACAGCAGGATCATGTCGTCGGCGGTGACCAACCCGAACATGGCGCCGGCGAAGGCGAGGAGCTGAGCGCCGAACGGCCCCAGGTTGGGGTCGTTCTGCTTGAAGTACCGTGCGCAGTAGAACAGCACCAAAGCACCGATGCCGAGGATGAGGAGCGATAGCACGGCGGCCAGCGTGTCCATCCGGAAGGCCAGTTCCAGGCTCAGGCTCGGGATCCACTGGAAGATGATCGACGGCGGAGCGTTGGGCTGGCCTTCGAGGAGGTTCTGCCCCTCCCCCGTGTACTGGTCGAAGGTGATGATCAACCAGATGAAGGCGGCGGCGGGGACCGCGGCGATCACGTAGAAGGCTGAGCGGCCAAGCCGGCGGAAGATCAACGGCGCGACAAAGGCTACCGCGAACAACGCGATGAGCACGATTAGCACGATGATCTCCTGATCTCTCAGATGAGACGGTCAGCTGATATTCAGCACGGACGGTCAGGGGCTTGGTTTTATTCTACCTTTGGAATATGGGCCTTCCCGACGCGTTACGCCGTCGGCGACTGTTCGAGGTTTCCGGAATATCACCCGTGATCCGCGCGTTTAGGCGACCAGTTGAAGGCGTTCATGGGTTTGTGTGTAGCCGCGGGATAGCATTCACCGTATGAGCGTGGATTCTCCCCAGCCGGTGCCGTCCCATCCAGTTCCAGCTGCCCGGCCGGAGGGGGCGACGCCGGGCACGACGGCGCGCGGTGCGGGCCGTCTGCTGTCCCGACCGGTCCTCGCCTGGGCCTCCTGGGACTGGGGATCGGCCGCCTTCAACGCGGTCATGACCACCTTCGTCTTCACCGTGTATCTCACCAGCGACGCGTTTGGTGGGGAGGCCACGGCGTCAGTGGTGCTGGGCTGGGGTCTCGCCGCTGCTGGGGTACTCATCGCGTTACTGGCACCGGTGACAGGGCAACGCTCTGACAGCGGCGGCCGACGCAAGCTCTGGCTCGGCGTGAACAGTCTCCTCGTGGCGGTCCTGACGGGGCTGTGCTTTTTCGTCTTCCCGCAACCCGAGTTCCTGCTCCTCGGGGTGGCGCTGATTGCGCTGGCCAACGTCTTCTTCGAGTTCGCTGGCGTCAACTACAACGCCATGCTGACGCAGATTTCCACCCCGAGCAGTATCGGCCGGATCAGCGGCTTCGGCTGGGCCATGGGCTACGTGGGCGGCATCGTCGCCCTGGTCCTGGTGCTCGTGGCCTTCGTGGAGCCGGTTTTCCCCTGGTTTGGCTCCGATACCACCGACAGCCTGAACATCCGGCTGGTCGCGGTGTTCTCGGCCATCTGGTTTTTGGCCTTCGCCCTGCCCGTGATGTTCGCTGTCCCGGAGGTGCCGCGTAAGGCGAAAGCAGCCCAGCTGGGCTTCTTCGCCTCCTACGGCCTCCTCTTCCGGCGGGTCAAGGCAATCTACCGGACCAGCCCCCACACCATCTTCTTCCTGATGGCCAGTGCCATTTTTCGTGACGGACTGGCCGCCGTCTTCACCTTCGGCGGCATCATCGCCGCTGGCACGTTCGGCTTCACCCTGAGCGAGGTGATTGTCTTCGCCATCGCCGGGAACCTGATTGCGGCGGTCGGCGCCATCGGTAGCGGTTTCCTGGACGACAGGACCGGCCCCAAGCGGGTCATCATCATCTCGTTGATCGGCCTGCTGATAGCCGGGTCTGCTGTCCTTGTCCTGGGCCCAGGCACCCACGACGTGTTCGGGTACACCTGGACCGGAGATACGACGTTCTGGGTCTTCGGCCTGATGCTGACCCTGTTTGTTGGCCCGGCGCAGGCCTCGTCGCGAGCGTATCTTGCGCGTCTGGCACCGGAGGGAAAAGAGGGTGAATTGTTCGGGCTGTACGCCACCACGGGGCGCGCCGTCAGCTTCCTCGCACCCGCCCTCTTCGCGGCGTCGATCACCATCTTCGGCGAACAGCGGTACGGGATTATCGGCATCCTGGTGGTGTTGCTGGTCGGACTGCTGGTGTTGCTCCCGGTGAAGCCGCCCGCGAAGGTGGCTACCGCCGTCGTCCCGTCCCACTGAGGCCCAGCTGAAGCGGCTGTCAGATGGCGGTGCGGTGGAAGTTCTGGTGGCTGCGCGACGCCGTCGGGCCGCGCTGTCCCTGGTACCGGTTGCCGTAGGGGCCGGAGCCGTAGGGGTGTTCGGAGGGGGAGGTCAGCCGGAAGAAGCAGAGCTGGCCGATCTTGGAGCCGGGCCACAGCTTGATGGGCAGGGTGGCCATGTTGGAGAGCTCAAGGGTGACGTGGCCGGAGAATCCTGGATCGATGAATCCCGCGGTGGAGTGCGTCAGGAGCCCGAGCCGCCCCAGTGAGGACTTGCCTTCCAGCCGTGCGGCGATGTCGTCCGGGAGGGTCACCGTCTCGTAGGTCGACCCAAGCACAAATTCGCCCGGGTGCAGGATGAACGGCTCATCCGGGTCCACCTCCACCAGCCTGGTCAGCTCGGGCTGGTCTTCAGCAGGGTCGATGTGCGCGTACTTGTGGTTGTCGAACAACCGAAAATAGCGGTCAATCCGGACGTCAACGCTCGAGGGCTGGACCATCGCCTCGTCATAGGGATCCAGCACAATTCGCTGGTGGTCGATTTCGGTTCGGATGTCGCGGTCGGAGATCAGCACGGTTCAAAAATACCGCAGTCCCCGGGGTTAGTGGTTATCGGCCGATCTCCGTGCGCACGGCGTAGAGCTCCGGGAAGAAGGTGAGTTCGAGGGCCTTCTGCAGAAAACCCACACCTGAGGAGCCGCCCGTGCCCCGTTTGAACCCAATAGTTCGTTCCACAGTTTTCAGGTGCCGGAACCGCCAGAGCTGGAAATTGTCTTCCAGATCCACCAGTTCCTCGCAGGCCTCGTAGAGGTCCCAATTGTCCTCGGCGTTCTCGTACACCGCCTTGTACACCTGAACCAGTTCCGGGTTGAAAACGTGGGCGCTGCGGAGGTCGCGCTCCAGCAGTTCAGCGGGGATGTCGTGTCCACGGCGGGAGAGTAACCTGATGAACTCGTCGTAGATACTCGTCTGATCCAGCAGGGTGGCCAGCAGCTCCTGCGCCTCGGGGTCATTCGCGAAAACCTCGAGCATGCCGGCGTTTTTGTTGCCGAGCAGGAACTCGACGGCGCGGTATTGGTAGGACTGGAAGCCGCTGGAGGCACCGAGATCCCCGCGGAACTCGGCATACTCGGAGGGGGTGAGGGTGGCCAGTACGGACCACTGCTCGGTCAGGGAGCGCTGGATGTGCTTGATCCGGGCGATCCCCTTCATGGCCGATCGCAGGTCGTCGGCCTGTAACTTGGCGCGGACGGCGCGCAGTTCGTGAAGCACCAGCTTGAGCCAGAGCTCTGACGTCTGGTGCTGGATGATGAACAGCATCTCGTCGTGGTGCTCCGGGCGGCTGACCGGATGCTGCGCTGCGAGAAGCTCCCCCAGGGAAAGATAGGATCCGTAGCTCATTTTCCCGGTGAAATCCTTCTCGATTCCCGCTTCCAGGTCCCTGGTGTTCTTTTCGACGCTCATGGTCTTAGGGTACCCACCGTTGCGACACCCGGTGTCCGGCTCGGTGTTTTCGGGACGGTGAGGTTGAGGTAGGCTGAATCTCGTTGTTTTTCGCAGGGATTCGTGCCGCGCTGTCGGCTGGTCTCCATGCGGGCGTAGCTCAATGGTAGAGCGCTAGCTTCCCAAGCTCGATACGCGGGTTCGATTCCCGTCGCCCGCTCCAGTTTCGGCCCCACGGTGTCAACCCACTGGCCGTGGAGCGAACATGATCACCGCCACCCCCACCAGGCAGAGCACCGATCCCGCGATATCCCAGCGGTCCGGACGGAATCCGTCAAACACAATTCCCCAGGCCAGGGATCCCGCGACGAACACCCCACCGTAGGCGGCGAGGATCCGGCCGAAGTTCGCGTCCGGCTGCAGGGTGGCGATAAACCCGTAGGCAGCGAGCGCCATCATGCCCAGCCCTGCCCACCACCACGGTTTACCCTCCCTGATGCTTTGCCACACCAGCCAGGCACCGCCGATCTCGGCGACCGCCGCAAAGACAAAAAGGACCACAACGAGGACGACAGTCATACTGCATTATTGCCGAATGACGCCTGTGGCGGGTCCTGGGGCCCGTCCGTCCCGGTCACAGGCACCCGCTCGGCGGCCAGTTGCGCCGGGACCGGGCTAACGGGTGCGGGCTAAACAGCCGAGTGGCTCCGAGCGTCCGGGGACTTCGGAACGATCGCCACCAGCCGCCGTCGTTGGCTGGGCGACACTGTGTAGCGGAACCGCAGGGTCAGCTGCCCCTTCTGGGCGAGAACGACGGCGAACACGCCGGCCGCCACCAGCGGCACTCCACCAGCGATCAGCACCGTGGTGTGCGCTCCGATGTTTTCGGCCAACCAGCCGATCATGGGGCCGCCGATCGCCTGGCCGCCGATGAGGACCATCATGTACAGCGCCATGACCCGTCCCCGGATGGCGAGATTGGACGAAATCTGCACCAGCTGATTCGCCCCGGTGATGAACCACAGGCACCCGATTCCGGCGAAAAACATCAGGATCGCGAAGACCATCTGGTTGGGTGCCACCGATCCAAGAGCCATGAAACCACCAAATGCCGCCGCACCCCCGAGCACGCCGCGCAGGCGGAGCGTCGTCCGCCGGGTGGACGCGAGCGCACCGACCAGCGACCCGGTGGCCAGCGCAGTGTTCAGGAAGCCATACCCCTGGGCACCGGAGTCGAAGACAGTGTCAGCGAATGCGGCCATCAGCACGGGCGTGCTCATGGCGAATACCGAGACGAATGCGCCCATCAGCATGCACCAGAAGATGGCCGGCTTCCTCATCACATAGCGGACCCCCTCCCGGAGCTGACCTTTCGACCGGGGAGCCCTGGCCGCGACGGTCAGCTGGTCGGTCCGCAGCAGGGCGAGGGTAATCACTGTGTAGAGGCAGGCGACGGCGTTCACCGCGAACGCCCATCCCCCGCCGATCGCGGTGATCAGCACGCCACTGATCGCGGGCCCCACCATGGCCCCCACCTGGAAGATCGACGAGTTGAGGCTGATCGCGTTGCGCAGGTGCACTGGCCCCACCAGGTCGTTGACGAACACCTGCCGTGCGGGGGCATCCACCACCGTCACCAACCCCAGGGTGAAGGCGATGAGGTAGACATGCCACACTTCAACGACGCCGGTCAGGGCAAGCACCGCCATTGCCACTGCCATCAGGGCGGCCATGCTTTGCGTGATGATCAACAGGATGCGTTTGGGATAGCGGTCCGCGATGATTCCGCCGTACGGGCCCAGGATCAGGAACGGCGCGAACTGCAGTGCGACGGTGATCCCGACGGCGGTGACCGACCCGGAGAGCTCCAGCACCATCCAGTCCTGGGCGATGCGTTGCATCCAGACGGCGATCACTGCGACCAGGTGGGAAATCGCGAACCGCCGGAAATTGGGGATGCGAAGAGAGATGAACGTGTCACGCCAGGCTGGACGCTGGTTGGTGATCGGCAGAGGCGCGGTAAGGGTCGGGTCTCCGGCCGGGCCGGCGGAGGGCGGTGGGGATGCCAAGGTGTCTTCCTGTGCTGGTGGGGTGGGAACGCCTCCCACGCTACGCACCGCCTGCCCATAGTGACAGCGTATGGTGACTATAACTCGTATTCGGAAACGTAATAGGTGGAATGATGTATGACCCGGTTCAGCTAAAAACCTTCCTTACCGTCGCCGAGACCCTCAGCTTCACCGGCGCCGCAGGCCGGCTCAACCTCAGCCAGCCCACCGTAAGTCAACACATCCGGAAGCTGGAGGAGGCGGCCGGCCGGCTCCTGATCTCCCGGGACACCCGCGGAGTCAGCCTGACCGACAACGGCGACGCGATGGCCGGCTTCGCCCGGACTATCCTGGCCGCCCAGGAACAGGCGATGGTCTACTTCTCCGGATCCGCCATGCGCGGCAGGCTCCGATTTGGGGTGGCCGACGACCTCGCGATCACACAGCTGCCACGCATCCTCCGCCACTTCCGCCAGCTCTACCCTCAGATCAACCTTGAGCTCACCGTGACCCAGAGCCCGCTCCTGTTGCGCCGACTGCGCGCGGGCCAACTGGACCTGATTTTCATCAAGTACATGAGCGGCACCGGCGAGGGCACCCTGGTGCAAAGTGACCAGCTGGTCTGGGCCGGGCACGGGAAAACCACCCTAGAGGACGGCGCCCCGGTGCCGTTGATTGTCTACCAGTCCCCCAGTCTCACCCGCCAGATGGCCATCGATGCCCTGGAGAAGGCCGGCCGAACCTGGCGCATCACCTGCAATACCCGCGAAATCAACGGCGTCCTGGCCGCTGCCCGTGCCGGTATTGGGCTAGCCGTGTTCCCACAGTCCCTGATCCCGGAGGATCTGGTGCAGGTCAACAACCGTTTCGCCCTTCCACCCGTGGGCGCCGTCGACTTCACCCTCCTCAGCAACCCCCTCGCCAACCAGGAGCTCGTGGCGGCGTTGACCTCTGCGATCATGGGCCGTGCGCTGCGCAAAGCCCCGGACGCCTGACACGGCCCAACCGGGTGGCAGGAACCCGTCCGGCGCCTGGACCGTGCAAGTTTCCCCGGGTTCTGACTCCCGAACCTCGTGTCTTCGGAGGACACGCCGCCCGACGACGTCGTCGGGCGCCACGAGATGGGGAAACCTGTACGCCGCTAATCGACAGCTAATCGACAGCAGCTCCTGAAGCGTGCCGAACGCCACATAGCCGGACACCTCGAAACGGCGGTAGAGTAAACGCTGATGAATCGCACAATGTTCAAGTCCAAAATCCACCGCGCCACGGTAACCCACGCTGATCTGCACTACGTAGGCTCCGTCACCGTGGACCTTGACCTGCTTGAGGCCGCCGACATCCTGCCCGGCGAGATGGTCTCCATTGTGGACGTGACCAACGGCGCCCGGCTGGAGACCTACACCATTGCTGGTGAACGTGGATCGGGCGTGCTCGGCATCAATGGCCCGGCCGCGCACCTGGTCCATCAAGGAGACACGGTCATCCTGATCACCTACGCCCAGCTCACTGACGCCGAGGCACACAGCTACGTCCCCACGGTGGTGCACGTCAACGAGAAAAACCGCATCGTCGAGCTGGGAAATGACCCCGCCGAAAGCGTCACAGAGGGACTCGAGCGGCCCCCTCACGCACTGAACAACTCAGCACTCCTCTAGCAAGCGCTTACGTTCCCGCCGCCGCCCGTCATGAACCTTGACCGGATCGCAACCCGTCGATCTGGCGATTTCCCCACTCAGGGCATATGGTCTCAAAGACAAGGTTGCTTTGGTTCGCCTGCTGTACCTCGGGCGAACAAACTGTCTACAACGATGTGGAGGCGCGGTGGGAATGCCGAACAGGCGAGGAAAGATTCATCCAGTCCGGAGCCGGCCGAAAGCGGCAGCTGTGGCGACACTGGCAATGGGAACGATGTTGCTGACGGGTTGTGGGCCGGCGGAAAGCGTCACCACCCTCACCTGGTACATCAATCCCGATGCGGGCGGGCAGGCAGCAATTGCCGCCAGCTGCACCGAAGAGGCCGACGGCGCCTACCGGATTGAAACGTCCCTGCTGCCGACCGATGCAGCGGCTCAACGCGAGCAGTTGGCGCGACGGCTCGCAGCCGGGGACACCTCAATGGACATCATGAGCATTGACCCGCCGTTCATCCCCGAACTGGCGGAGCCCGGCTTCCTGGCACCCATCCCCGAGGATTCGGTGGACCTCTTTTCCGAGAACGTGCTCGAAGGCGCCCTCGCCGGAGCCACCTGGAAGGACGAACTGGTCACCGTTCCCTTTTGGGCGAACACCCAGATCCTCTGGTACCGCGAATCGGTCGCCGAGGCCGCCGGGCTGGACATGTCCCAGCCGGTCACCTGGGACCAACTGATCGAAGCCGCCACCGAGCAGGACAAGCTCCTCGGTGTACAAGGCTCCCCCGCGGAATCAATGACCGTGTGGATCAACGCCCTGGTTGAATCGGCAGGAGGCCAGATCCTCGAGAACCCCGAGGCTCCCGCCGACGAGCTGCAACTGGGCCTCACCTCTGAGGCCGGACAGGAAGCGGCACGGATCATCGGCACCATCGGCGCCGAGGGCCTCGGCGGCCCTGGTCTGCCGACCTCCACCGAGAACACGTCCCTCACCCTCTTCCAGGGCGACGACGGCTCCTTCATGGTCAACTACCCGTTCGTCTGGCCCGCCACCCTGGGCGCCGTCGAAGCGGGGTCCATCGACCAGTCGGTGGTCGACGACATTGGTTGGGCCCTGTTCCCGGCCGTCACCGAAGGCGAGGACACCGCACCGCCGCTGGGTGGGATCAACCTTGGAGTCGGCGCAGCCAGCGACAACCCTGATCTGGCCTACGAGGCGATCGAGTGCATCGTCAAACCGGAGAACCAGACCGAGTACTTCATCACCAATGGCAACCCGCCATCGAACTCGGAGGCCTACGACGACCCGGCGATCGAGGAAGACTTCCCGATGGCAACAACCATCAGGGATTCACTCGAACTCGCGGCTCCCCGCCCCCAGACACCGTTCTACAACGAAATCTCCACCGGACTGCAGCAGGAATGGTCACCACCGAACGAAGTGGATCCTGACACCACTCCCGAACGGTCCCAGGAGTTCATCACCGCAGTACTCAGAGGGGAGAGGCTACTGTGAGTAGCTCAACGATCAACAAGCCCGACGCCGGCAACAAGCTGAAGAAGCAGAAAATCCAGCACAGCGACCGGGTCAAAGCCGAACGCCGGATGGGCTGGTACCTCGCGGGCCCCGCCTTCGTGGTGATGCTGCTGGTGACCCTGTACCCGATCCTGCAGGCCTTCTTCGAATCCCTGTTCGCGTTCCGGCTCACCGCCCCCGATGAGCGGGAGTTCATCTGGTTCGCCAACTACATCACGATCCTCTCCGACAGCGTGTGGTGGCAGGGCCTCCTGGTCACCGTCCTCATCACGGTGATCACCGTCGCCGTCGAACTGGTCCTGGGCTTCGCCCTCGCACTGGTGATGAGCAAGGCGCTGAAGTCCCTCAAGGGCATCCTCCGTACCGCGATCCTGGTGCCTTACGGCATCATCACCGTAGTCTCGGCGTACGCCTGGTTCTACGCCTTCGACATCAACTCGGGGTATGTCAACGCCTGGTTTGACTGGGTACCCGGCATCGACTCAGACCTCAACTGGTTCGCTCAGACCGGCACGTCACTCTTCGTGATCATGGCATCAGAAATCTGGAAGACCACACCTTTCATCTCGCTGCTTCTCCTCGCGGGTCTGGCGCAGGTACCCGATGAGCTGACCGAGGCCGCCAAGGTCGACGGCGCCACCTGGTGGGAGCAGATGCGCAAGGTCGTCATCCCCAACATGAAGGCGGCGATCATGGTCGCCGTCCTGTTCAGGGCCCTTGACGCGTTCCGAATATTCGACAATGTCTTCATCATGACCAATGGTGAAAACAACACCGAGGTGCTGTCACTTCTTGCCTACCGGACGTCGATCAGCCGCCTCGAGATTGGGCTCGGCTCGGCCGTCTCGGTCCTGCTGTTCCTGTGCGTCATCCTGATCAGCTTCGCTGCCATCAAGATCTTCAAAGTGGATCTTGCTGGCACGAGAGGAGAAAAGAAATGAAGAACTCTTCCCGGCGCGAAAAGATCTGGTGGGCAGTAATTTCGGTCCTGGTGCTGGTCTACGCCCTGTTCCCGGTGGCTTCCATCCTGGCTACCTCGTTCAAATCTCCCAGCGATCTCACCAACGGAAGTTTCCTGCCGTCGTCGGGAGCTGCCACCATCTCCAACTACGAGCAGATTCTCGTCGGCGATGCGCAGGAGCTGTTTCTGACTTCCCTGCGTAACTCCATCGGCATCTCGCTCATCGCCACGGCAATCGCTGTCGTCCTGGCCACCCTGTGCGCCTATGCGATTGCCCGTCTCGACTTCCCGGGGAAGCGGCTCGTGCTCACCACGGCCCTCGCGGTTTCGATCTTCCCCGTGATCTCGATTGTCACCCCGCTGTTCAACCTCTGGCGCAACATCGGCCTGTATGACACCTGGCTCGGGTTGATCATCCCCTACCTGTCCCTGACCCTGCCGATCTCCATCTGGACACTGGCTGCGTTCTTCCGTCAGATCCCGTGGGAACTGGAACAGGCGGCGCAGGTCGACGGCGCCACCACCTGGCAGGCCTTCCGCAAGGCCATCGTCCCGCTGGCGGCACCTGGGGTGTTCACGACGGCGATTATCGCGTTCTTCATCGCGTGGAACGACTTTGTGTATGGCATTTCACTGACCTCCACGGAAGCCGCGCGGCCGGTTCCGGCAGCGCTGGCCTTCTTCACCGGAGCCTCACAGTTCGAGTCGCCCACCGGTGCCATCTCGGCCGCTGCGATCATTGTCACCATCCCGATCGTCCTGCTGGTCCTGTTGTTCCAACGTCAAATCGTTTCCGGCCTGACCTCGGGCGCCGTCAAGGGCTAATGGCGCAGCCCCAGCCGCCTGCGTCAGTTACATAGAAAAGGATCACCAGAAAATGGCTTCAATCACCCTTAACAACCTCGTCAAGAAATACGGCGACGGATTCCCCGCCGTCAATGACATCAGCATCGACATCGCCGACGGCGAGTTCATCATCCTGGTGGGCCCGTCAGGTTGCGGCAAATCCACCCTGCTGCGCATGATCGTGGGCCTGGAGGACATCACCGACGGCGAGCTCCTGATCGACGGCGAACGGGTCAACGACAAGGCACCCCGGGACCGCAACCTGGCCATGGTGTTCCAGAACTACGCGTTGTACCCGCACCTCACGGTGTATGAGAACATCGCCTTCCCGCTGCGCCTCGCGAAAGGCAAGCACAGCGAGGAACAGGTGAACAAGCTCGTCACCGAGGCGGCAGCCACCCTGGAACTGACCGACCACCTGCAGCGGAAGCCAGCCAACCTGTCCGGTGGCCAGCGCCAGCGCGTCGCCATGGGCCGGGCCATCGTGCGCCAGGCTGACGCGTTCCTCTTCGACGAGCCGCTGTCCAACCTGGACGCGAAGCTGCGCGGCCAGATGCGCTCCGAGATCTCCCAGATGCAACGGCGGCTCGGGGTGACCAGCGTGTACGTTACCCACGACCAGACCGAGGCGATGACCCTGGGCGACCGGGTGGCCGTGCTGAAGATGGGGGAACTGCAGCAGATCGCCTCCCCACGGGAACTCTACGAGCAGCCCCGAAACCTCTTCGTCGCCGGCTTCATCGGCTCTCCCTCGATGAACTTCATCCCCGCGACCATCGAGAACGGCAAACTGCAAACCGTCCTCGGCGACCTCGACGTGCCTGCCGAGAAGCTGGCCAAGGTTGAGGGCAAGAAGGTGGTGCTCGTGGGCGTGCGGCCGGAGTTCTTTGAGGACGCGAAGCTGGTCGAGGAGTCCAAGCTGCCGCACGGCTCGATCTTCACCGCCACGCTCACCCATACCGAGTGGCTCGGCAACGAACAGTACGGCTACATCAACTTCAATCCTGACCCCGAGATGCGCGAGCTGCTGAACAACCTGGCCCGCGAGATGGACGCCGATGAGCTGCGACCCCAGATCGTTGTCACCCTGGACGCTGCCAGCCGGATCCGCGGCGGTCGCGAGGCCGAGATCTGGCTGGACACCCGGAAGTTGCACCTGTTTGATCCTGAGTCCGGGGAGAACCTCACCCGCGACGCCGAGGCGGGCGCAGCGCTGACCGCTGAGGCCGGCGAGGAGCGTGCCGAGGAGATCGCCACAGCCCAGGAAGCGGACCGGGCGCAGGGCCACGGAACCTCGGATGCGGGCGACGGCAGCACCGACAACGGTCAAGGTGGCGGCAAACACGCCGCGGCGAGCTGACCATTGGTGGAACGTGATGGTTCGGACCTAATTGCCGAGCTATCCTCCGGTTATTCCTTCGAGGGGCCATCGATCCATCTCGGGGCAGCAGTGCTGGACGGCGAGGTGTATCCCGAGGTAGCGGTGCGCCTTCCGCTGGCGATGATGAACCGGCACGGACTTGTCGCGGGGGCAACCGGCACGGGAAAAACCATCACCCTGCAGGTCATGGCTGAGCAGCTCAGCGCCCAGGGTGTCCCAGTATTCCTGGCGGACATCAAAGGGGACCTGACGGGCCTCTCCACCCCGGGATCCGGCGGTGAGAAGCTGCTGGCCCGCACGCAAAGTGTGGGCCAGCAGTGGACAGCCAGGAGTTTCCCGGTTGAGTACCTCTCCCTGGGCGGGCAGGGAGTCGGTGTTCCCATTCGCGCCACCATTTCCGCGTTTGGGCCACTGCTCCTCTCCCGGGTGATGGATTTGAATGACACCCAGGAGTCCAGCCTCACCCTGATTTTCCACTACGCCGACCTCGCCG
Source organism: Arthrobacter flavus (assembly GCF_039526005.1). Lineage (NCBI taxonomy): Bacteria > Bacillati > Actinomycetota > Actinomycetes > Micrococcales > Micrococcaceae > Arthrobacter > Arthrobacter flavus. Next base: position 363,561 of record NZ_BAAAIJ010000047.1, read on the forward strand.
GGCTGGAACTCTTCAACCTCGCCGATCTCCGGGCAGTGATTTCGTTCCTCACCTCCGACGACGGCAAGTCCGCTCTGAAGGACCTCGGTGGCTTGTCGAAGGCCACCGCGGGGGTGATCCTGCGGGAGCTGATCACTCTTGAAGCACAGGACATGGCCAGATTCTTCGGAGAACCCGAATTCAACACCGCCGATCTGCTCCGCCAGGCCCCGGACGGCAGAGGAATGATCAGCTGCCTTGAGCTGCCCACCCTCCTGCAAACACCCCAGCTTTTCTCCACCTTCCTGATGTGGCTGGTAGCCGATCTTTTCGCCGACCTTCCCGAGGTGGGAGATCAAGACAAACCCAAGCTGGTGTTTTTCCTCGACGAGGCCCACCTGCTCTTCGACGACGCCTCCAAGGAGTTTCTGCGGTCCATCCAGACAACCGTTCGCCTGATCCGGTCCAAGGGTGTCGGCATCTTCTTCGTCACCCAGACACCCAAAGACGTTCCGCCGGACGTTCTTGGGCAGCTGGCCAACCGTGTTCAGCACGCGTTGCGCGCCTTCACCCCCGACGACGCGAAGGCGCTGAAAGCCACTGTGTCCACCTTCCCCACCAGCGACTATGACCTGGCTGAGGTCCTCACCTCAGCAGGGACCGGCGAAGCGGTGGTGACCGTCATGAATGAACGCGGCGCACCCACCCCGGTCGCGTGGACCCGAATGACCTCTCCCGAATCGACGATGGGCCCCTCAGCGCCTGCTGTCGTCGAGGACATTGTCCGGGCCTCACCGCTCCGCGCCCACTACGAATCGGCGGTCGACAGCCATTCGGCGTTCGAACAGCTCGCCACTTCCCCTCCACCGAACGCTGTACCCCCACCCGAGTCAACGGCTGATGCCGAAGCCCGTCGGATTGAGGAGTCAATCACGGGGCACCGGGGCACCCCGCAGCCCTCCCCCGGGCCAGCAAGGACACCGCCACCGCTGGGCGTTCCCCTGCCGGCGCCCCGGCAGCAAGACAGCGAGCTGATGGAGTTTGCTGTCAAGGCGGCAGGGGCCATCGGGGCGGAACTGGCCCGGGGTTTATTCGGCACCCAGCGACGGCGCAGTCGTCGCCGTTGGTAACCGAGCACCCCTCAACGGGTAACGTAATAGCGTGCAAACCTCTTCCGTGATCAAAGTCCTAGCAGCCTGGCTGCTCGGTCTGATGGTCGTGGTTGCCGCCGCGATTGCCACGGTGGTGGTGGTCAACACCCACATTTTCAACCCCGAGGAACAGGTCCACAACTACCTCGAAGCACTGTCAGACGGTGACGGCGAACGCGCCCTGGGCCTCCTCAACGCGTCGGTGCCCGACGCCAACCCGGCCATGCTCAGTGGTGCCCCGCTGCAGCAGTCGATGTCAGCTGTCGAGGACGTGGCGGTCGGCGAGGCGGTGGAGGTCGGCGATGGCCGGGTGGATGTCACCACCACCTACACCGTCCGCGGCACAGCTCATTCGTCGACGTTTTCCCTGGCGCGTACCGGCACCGAGTGGCTGTTCTTCAACACCTGGGAGTTTGTTCCGTCGGTGCTGCCCACGCTTGAACTGTCGGTGATCAACCAGGTCGAGGCCACCCTCAACGGGACCAGGGTTGGCATGCCCGAGGGGAGGAACCAGTTCGCTGTGTTTTACCCTGGCGACTACGAAGCCCACTATACGAGCGAGTACTTCGCCGCTCCCGCCCAGACCGTTGCCGTCACCGACCGATCGGGCGACCAACGAATAGCGCTCGCTACCGCGGCCACCGAGGTGCTGGTGGAGGCGGTGGACGCCCAGATCCGGCGCTTTCTGGATGAGTGCGCGGCGCAGACGGTCTTCCAGCCCGCCAATTGCCCCTTCAATTTCCAGACCGAGAACAGGGTGGCCGGGGATATCCGCTGGTCCATCACGGAATACCCGACGGTCACCATCGACCCGTTCAACGGCAGCTGGGTGATGGCCCCGCTCTCGGGCAACGCCGAACTATCCACCTCACTGCAGGACCTTTTCACCGGCTCGATCGAACCGGTGACGGTCCCCCGCGAGTTTGGCTTCACCGCCCGCCTATCGGTGAGCGACGACGAAATCGCGGTCACCCCGGTGGTCCAGTACTAGTCGAGACCCCTCAGGTCGAGGGTCAACCCGGTTTCGCCGTCGTGGCTTATCCGCACCGGGATACCCCAATCCTGCTGGTAGAGGTGGCACGCTGCATGATCGGGGATCTCCCCGCCGGGCTCCCCGTCACAGGCCGCCGCGCGGGCAGTAATGTGCAGGACTCCCTCACTCACGGAGTCGGACAGCACCAGTTCACGGGTCAGGCCCACCGACGTTCCGCCGCCGGAGACCAGCAGTTCCTCGGGTGAGGAGGAAATTTTCAGCTGCGTGGGGTCACCCCACCGGTCGTCAAGCTTTTGGCCCTTGGGCGCGGAGAACCGGATCGTGAGCGCATGCGACCCTGCGACAACGGGAGTCTGGGGCCGTTGGGTCTGGGATGCGCCCTCATCGACGGCGAGGGCTTCCTTGGGGATCGGTACCCGGACCAACTGGTGGCGGTTGGCTTCCACCACAATCAGGAGCGGCTCGCTGCCCGTCGCGGTGGGGGTAAGGTCCACCAGAACGTCGCAGGGCTCCGAAAGACCGCGGGCCAGGGTTGAGACGTGCCCGGTGGTTGGGTCGTAACGGCGCACCGCGCCGTTGTAGGTGTCAGCGATGGCCACCGAGCCATCGGGGAGCGCGGTGACGCCCAGCGGATGCTGCAGGCGTGCCTGGTCCGCCGCGCCGTCCCTGAAACCGAAGTCGAACAACCCGGTTCCGATGGCGGTCCGCACCTGCGTGCGGCGGTGGCCGTTGATCTCGGGGAAGGAAATGGTCCTGACCGCCGACGTTTCCGAGTCGGCGACCCAGAGGTTGCCGCTGGCGTCTTCGGCCAGGCCCGAGGACTGGGCGAACCAGGCCTCGGCTCCGTCTCCGTCGAGCAGTCCTTCCAGGCCGGTGCCCGCGAGGATGTCGACGGATCCGGTGACTGGATCGAAGGTGAACAGCTGGTGGGTGCCGGCCATGGCAATCACCACGCGTTCCAGCACGGTGGACCACAGCACGTCCCACGGCGAGGACAGCGAGACCTCCAGCGGCCGGGTGCCCAGGTGGGTGTCGGTGAGGCGCGGGGTGGCGTCTTCGGGTGTGTCGCCGTCGTACCCGCCCAGCTGGTCGGGGCTTTCCTGCAGCTCGGCGGGGCGTGCCTTCACGTGGTTGCCGGCGTCGAGAAGCCGCTGCACGCCGTTGCCGGCGATGGTGCGGACTGCCCCATCGGCGAGTGACACCCCTCGGAGCAGGTGGTTGACGGAGTCGGCGACGACGACGTCGTACCCGATCTGCTGGGCAACCTGCTGGGGCAGGACCGCGAGGCCCTGCGGCTCGTTGAACTGGGCTACGTCGGCGGTGCCGTCGGCGGCGCCCTTCTCCCCCGAGCCGATGGTGCGGCGGACGGTGACCAGGTCGGCGTCGAGCTCCACCAGCCGGTGATGGCCGGTGTCACCGATCAGGAGGGAACCGTTGGCGAGGGGGACTGCTTTGCCCGGGAACCGGAGGTCGCCGGCGGTGCTCTCGGTCGGGACGTAGGGTCCGTCGCCGCGGTGTAGGGTGCCCTTGGCGGAGTGTTCCTCGACGAGTTCCTCAACGAGGGACTCCAGCCCGGCAGCGTGACCCTCGCCGGAGAGGTGAGCCACGATGTACCCCTCGGGGTCGACGACGACGAGGGTGGGCCAGGCGCGGGCTGTGTAGGCCTGCCAGGTGGTCAGCTCGGGGTCGTCCAACACCGGGTGCTGGATGTCGTAGCGTTCCACCGCGGCGGCCAGGGCGTCCGGGTCCGCTTCATGTTCGAACTTGGGTGAGTGGACTCCCACGGTGACCACCACGTCGCTGAACTTCTGCTCCAGCGGCCGCAGCTCGTCCAGGACGTGGAGGCAGTTGATGCAGCAGAAAGTCCAGAAGTCGAGGATGACGATCTTCCCGCGCAGATCTTCGAGGGTGAGCTGCCGCCCGCCGGTGTTGAGCCAGTTGCGGCCCACCAGTTCGGAGGCCCGCACCCGGTAATCGGTGCGGATCGAGGTCTCAGTCATTCACGTGCTCCTGGTCGGTCAGGCTTCTGGGATGATGCTGGCTTGCCGGGTCCCGGTGTGCCTGGACCGCGGCGGTGATCACGTTCCGCCAGCGAAGCGAACATGTTGTTGTAAGCGGTGAGATCGGCGTCGTTATTCCTGTCCGCCGCGCGGTCCGTCCGTTTGGACTCCCTGGCGTCGTCGCGCGACCACATGATCGCGACGCCGATCGCCACCAGCAGGGTGGGAATCTCGCCGATCCCCCAGGTCAGGGCGCCGCCGAGTTGCTGGTCCTCCAGCGCCGAGGGGCCCCAATCCCGGCCCATGTTGCCGAACCAGGAAGCCTGGAGCAACGACGTCGACCCCATCAGCGCGACGCCGAAGAAGGCGTGGAAGGCCATGGTGGCGAAGAGGAGCAGGATCCGCAGCGGATACGGTGCGCGGCGTGGCACCGGATCGGAGCCCAGCATCGAGAGGACGAAGATGTACCCCGTGATCAGGAAGTGCACGTACATCAATTCGTGGCCCACGTGTTCCCGCATCGCGAAGCCGAACAGCGGTGAATAGTAGAAAATCACAATGGATCCGGCGAAGTTCGCTGCGGCGAACAGCGGGTGGGTCACCAGCGCGGAGAAGCGGGAGTGCACCAGCACCAGGATCCACTCGCGGATCCCGCGGGACCCGTCACCGCGGGGGGTCAGCGCCTTGAGCGCCAGCGTTACCGGTGCGCCGAGGACCAGGAAGAGCGGAACCACCATGGTTAGGGCCATGTGGCCCACCATGTGCGTACTGAACAACACCATGCCGTAGACGGCTGGAGCGCCCGAGGTGATGTAGGTCAGCAGGGTCAACCCGACCAGCCAGCAGGCAAGCCGCAGGAGCGGCCATGTGTCGCCGCGCTTGCGGACCTTCACGACGCCCCGCAGGTAAGCCACCGCGACGACCGCCACGAAGGCCACCCACAGCCAGTCGAAGCGCCATTCGGTGAACCAGCGTTCAAACGTCAGCTCGGGCGGCAGATCATACCCGGAGAGGATCCGCGCGGGTGAGGCATCGGGGGCGATCTCCTCGCTGACGGGCGGGGCCGTCCGCGACAGGGCAACAGCAACACCCGAAACCGCGCCCATGATCAGCAGCTCCACGGCGATCAGCTGCCACAGCACGCGCCGTGCGGAGAGCTGGCCGCCGGTAAGCGACCCGCTGCCCGTTCCTAGCTGGGGAATGATCCACTGCCGGTGCATGAGGCCGATCCCACCGAGCAGCAGGGTGGCAACCGTTTTGAAGGTGACCAGCAGGCCCCACTCCGAGCCGAGCTGGCCCAGATCATCGATGCGGAGGCTGGCGTTGATCACGCCGGACAGCACCACCAGGATGAAAGCAAATCCTGCGAGGGAGGAAAAGCGTCGCAGCACGCTGGAGGTCAGGACACCCAGCCGCCCGCTGACCACGGCCAACACGATGATGCCGCCGATCCACAGGCAGACCCCCACCAGGTGCAGGGCAATCGAGTTGATGGCGGCGTAGTGGTCGTCGCCGCTGGCTGAGTGGCCAATCAGTGCCATCGGCATCAGGCCGAGGAGCGAGAGGAGACCGGTCAGCGCCAGCCAGCCGCTGGACCGGGCACCGAAGGTCATCGTGGCGACGACGGCGGCGATCAGGACGGTGGCCAGCCAGGCGCGGCCGGTGGCGAAGTCGGTGAGGTACGAGGCCAGCCCCTCCGTGTAGCCGGGGTCGCTGCTCAACGGCAGGCCAGCGGCGTCGGAGTAGGTGAACAGCAGCACCCCGACGGCGGCGAGGGTCCAGGACACCGCCGCGACGGAGGCCAGGGTCATGACCGCGCTGAAGGCCGGGTGTTCGTCGCCAGCGGCACCGGCGGTGCTGGTGCGCGCATTACTGGTCCGGCGGTGGGTCGATGCGACCCGGCGCGGGAGGATCATGACGGCGAAAACCAACGAGCCGATGACGGCGGCGACCGAAATGTTGTTCAACGCCTTGGCGACCGGCAACCCCCAACGGGTCAGGGCCCCCGGGTCGCCCAGCTGGCGCGGACCGGCAGCCCCCGAGAACAGCAGGGCGAGAATGAGCGCGGCCACGACGGCGCCGCCGCCGGCGATCAGCCAGCCGACCTTCACCCTCGGGGTCAGCGTGCCCGGGCGATCGGTCGGCCGGGGAGCCTTGGTTGTAGTAGCCACGCTTACTATTGTCTACCCTGCGTAGAACGGGTAACAATTCGGTGACTCACGCCTCAGGGTGCTGTTCGCAGTTAAAAGGAAAGACCGCCACCGGAAAGGGTGGCGGCCTAGAGTCCTTAGCGGACCGGGTGACTGACTACTTGACAGCAGCCTTCAGCTTGGAGCCGGCGGTCAGCTTGACGCTGCTACCTGCTGCAATCTGGATGGTCTCGCCGGTCTGAGGGTTGCGTCCGGTGCGGGCTGCACGCTCGGTGCGCTCGACAGCGAGCCAACCTGGGATGGTGACCTTGACGTTGTTGGCAGCTGAGGTTGCCAGTACATCGAACAGTGCGTCAAGAACGCCGTTGACGGCGGTCTGGCTGGTGTCAGCCTTCGCTGCTACTTCTGCTACCAGTTCGCTGCGGTTCTTGGTTTCTTTCGTTGCCAATTTACGTCCTCCTGGACTTGTCCGTTATTTGTAAAGCCTTCACGATTCTGAAAGCCTCTGTGCGAAAACTTACCAGCTTGAGCGCCAAACTCCGGTCGTTTCCGGCGTTTTTGGGGGTTTTTAGATGTCAAAGGGCACTATTTCGGGGTCTTTCGCGGAAATCCCTGCCTGGCACCCGTGAACACGACCACCAGTGCGACCAGCGTCAGCGCTGCCGCGGCGAATCCAATCCCGGAGGGATCGCTCACCAGCAGCATTTGCGCACCCACCAGCGCTCCGGCGCTGATCCCGATATTGAACGTCGAGTTATGAACGGCCGCCACCGTGTCCGGGTGGTCCCGGAACGCGCTCATCGCTGCGGTCTGCACGTAGGCCGGAACCGGACCGTACAGCAAACCCCACAGGATCACCACGGCCAGGGTCCAGCCCGGCGCCCCGCCCAGCAGGGCCACTCCCAGGAAAGACACCGTCATCACCAGCAGAGAGACCAGGAGCGCTGGACGCAATGCCGAGTCGGTGAACCGGCTGCAGATCGCGAGCCCCAGAATCCCGGCCCCACCGTAGGCGAGCAACGCAAATCCCACGTTCTCAGGGGTGAACCCTGACTGGAGCAGCACCGGGGTGATGAAGGTATACAGGGCAAACTGGGCGGTCATCATCACCACCACTGCGACGATCACCCGCCGCAGCGCTGGTTCCGCCAACGCCTCACGCAACTGTGCGCCGCCTGAAACCTTGGACCCGCCAATGACTGGCATGACTTTGGCGGCGCCCACCGACAGGAGCAGCGCAATGATGGCGGCGCAGCCGAACGACCAGCGCCACCCGACCGTCGCACCCAGCCAGGTACTCAGGGGCACCCCGACAGCGATCGCAACGGCGTTGCCCGCGTTTACCAGCGCCATTGACGCACCGAACCGACCGGCCGGCGCCAACCGGCTCGCGTAGCCAAAGACCACAGCGAAGAAGAGCGCATGACACGCCCCGGCAAGAATTCGCCCGGTCAGCGCCACCGAATAATCCTGTGCCAGACACAGCACGATGTTGCTGATCCCGTATCCAGCGAGCAGGCCCACCAGCAGCGGTTTCCGGGGCACGGCACTCGTCCAGGCGTTCAACGGGATGGAGGCGAACACGACCACGGCTGCATAGGCAGACACCAGTAAACCGATGGCTGACTCGGTCACCCCCAGGTCCTCAGCCATCAGGGGCAGCAGACCAATCGGGAGCACCTCCGTGGCGACCGCAAGGAACCCGCCCACCGACAGCAACAGCATGGGGGGTTGGAGCAATTTCTGCTGCCGCACGGGCATTCCCTTCAAGCTCGGGTGCCGTCCGTCAGGATCGGCGCTTAACGCAAGAGGACGGCGACCCAGGGTCGCCGTCCTCTTGAATACTGGCAGTTACCAGCCAGCCGGAGTTACCAGCTGGACTTGGTCACACCGGGCAGCTCGCCGCGGTGAGCCATGTCGCGGAAGCGGACACGGGAGATACCGAACTTCTGCAGCGTTCCACGGGGGCGACCATCGATCTGGTCACGGTTGCGGAGGCGTACTGGCGACGCGTTGCGGGGCAGCTTCTGCAGGCCGAGACGTGCAGCTTCGCGGGCTTCGTCAGTCGCGTTGGGGTCAACCAGCGTCTTCTTCAGCTCAAGGCGCTTCTCAGCGTAGCGCTCAACAATTACCTTGCGCTGTTCGTTGCGGGCAATTTTAGACTTCTTAGCCATGTGTTTAGCGCTCCTCTCGGAATTCGACGTGCTTGCGGATCTTGGGATCGTACTTCATCAGGACCATGCGGTCCGGGTCGTTGCGGCGGTTCTTGCGGGTCACATAGGTGTACCCGGTGCCGGCCGTCGACTTCAGCTTGATGATCGGGCGTACGTCTTTATCTTTTGCCATTAGAGCTTCACTCCCCGAGCCAGGATCGACGCGACGACGGCGTCAATTCCGCGCACATCGATGGTCTTGATGCCGCGGGCCGAAACCTGCAGCGTGACGTTGCGGCGCAGGGACGGAACCCAGTAGCGCTTCTTCTGGATGTTCGGGTCAAACCTGCGCTTGGTGCGACGGTGTGAGTGGGAAATGCTGTGCCCAAAGCCCGGCTCGGCTCCAGTCACTTGGCAGTGAGCTGCCATGACGATCCTCCAAAGAGTTAATGAAAATACCTAGAACCAGCAGTCTGATCTGCTGGGAATGCCCTCAGGAGGCGCCCCAAACAACAGTCGAAACTGTCGGGATGATTAGCGGTTTTCGCGCAACTTGAGCCCCTAACTACCGATTCCCCGGAAACTATTTTCCCGAAAATCGGAGCAATTGCGCACGCTCCGCCACCTGATGCCCTCCTATTCTAGGAGCTGCCGCGGGTTAAGACCAATCGCCGTTGCGGTCAACCACCGTGACGACGTCGTCGTCACCCACCTGCACACCGGCGTCGAGTGTGGCGCCGGAGTCAACAATGGACCGGACAATCCGGGCTCCGGAGGGGACAGTGACCCCGTTCAGCAGGATCGAGTCGACGACGACGGCGCCGGCCTCCACCACCGTGTCCGGCCCAATCACGCTGTGCCTGACGTCGCCGAGGACACGGCTACCTGGCGCCAAGAGCGAGTCGGCGACTTTGGCACCTTTCACGATCAATGCGGGGAGTCGTTGGGAGCTGCTGGTCAGGATGGGCCAGGCCGGGTGGTCGAAGGCCAGTCCCTCGCCGTCGAGAAGTTCCATGTGGGCTCGGTGGTAATTCTCGGGGGTACCAAGATCGAGCCAGTACCCTTCAAGGCGGTGTTCCACCACTGTTGAATGTTCTACCAGGTGGGGCAGCAGTTGGTCGCCGTAGTCGTCGAGGCCGCCCTCTTCTTTCGCCAGCAGCTCCAGGGTGTCGAGCAGGTGCACGGCATCGAAGAGGAACACTTCCGTGGCTACCAGGGTGGTCTTGGGCTTGTCGGGTTTGTACTCGAAGCCGGTGACGGCGCCGTCGGACACCTCGACCACACCGTGCTTGGAGGCATCGCCGTCGAAGTGTGTGGTCACGATTGTTGCGGCAGCCTTGGCGTCCAGGTGGGTCTGGACGACATCACGGAAGTCCAGCTGGTACAGGTGATCGGCACTGAGGAGGAGCACCAGGTCGGGGTCGAACTCCCGGATAAACGCTGCCTGCCGGAACAGGCTATCGGCGTTTCCATCCGCGAAGCCCTCCCCTTCCCGGCCTTCGAAGGGCGGCAGGACACGCAGTCCACCGTTGGTGCGGTCCAGATCCCACGGCCGGCCATTGGCCAGATGGTCGTTGAGCGAGTTCGGCTGGTACTGCTGCACCATCCAGACATCCGAGATGCCGCTGTGGTGCAGGTTGGAGAGCGGGATGTCGATCAGGCGGTAGGAGCCAGCGACGGGCAGCGCCGGTTTGGCACGCTGATCCGTCAGGGGCCCCAGCCGTCCACCCGAACCACCTGCGAGCACGATCGCAAGGACGGATGGTCGGTTCATAGTTGCTCTCCAGGGGTTGGTTGATTCAGGATCCAGTGGGTGCTGTCGAGTTGGGCCAGGATTTTCTTGCCAATCCGCTCCAGGTCCCGGACGTCGTCGTCAGTCAACGCGTCGAAGACCGATTCCCGCACGTGGTCAACATGCGCGCGGGCCAACAACTGCAGGTTGGCCAGCCCGTCGTCGGTGATCCGGGCGGTGGTGACCCGGCCATCGCTGGCGCTGGGGAAGCGGGATACCCAGCCTCGTTGCTCAAGTTTCTTCACCACGTGGCTCAGGCGGGACAAGGACGCATTCGACCGGGCGGCGAGCTCGCTCATCGCGAGGGTGAGGTCGTCAGTCTCGGAAAGCATCGCCAGGACGTGGTAGTCGAACAGGGTGATCTTCGCCTGCCGGAACAGGTGGGCGTCGAGGGTGCCAGGGAGCATGGTGGTGACGGCGTAAAGGGCAAGCCAGGCTTGCCGCTCCTCGGGATTCAGCCATCGGACACCAGTCATCACGCCATTCTGACACAGAGACCGTTCGCCACCATGGCCCCGCTGGGCGGCCGGGAGGCTAGGCCCACGCCGGGCGGGTGAGCTCCGGGTACTTGGCCGTCAGCACATCCCCCGAAGACACGCCGCGGAGGCGCCGTCCCACCCACGGCGAGAGGTAGTCACGTGCCCACTGGGCGTCCGCCCGTAGCTGGTCGATCCGGGACGACGCAGGTATAGCCTCCAGCTCGGGTAGGTCGATCTCGTGGGAGGCCCTCAAGACTTCGAGCACCCGCTTGGCCATGAGGGTGTGTCCGGCGCTGGACATGTGCATCCGGTCAGTGTCCCAATAGCCCCAATTCTGGAACTCCCTGAACCGCCAGTAGTCCACCACATCGGCGTGGTGCCGGTCAGCGATTTCGCGGACCAGTTCGTTATAGATGGCCGTCCGCCCGCGGGTCTTGCCGAACACCGCCGACCCCACCGAATCAAACCCGGTAAACAGCACCACGGCGGCACCTGAGCTAGCAAGGCGGGCCACACCGTCGTCGTAGGCGGCCATCAGGGCGTCAATGTCGATCCGCGGCCGCAGAATGTCGTTGCCACCCGCGTAGATGGTGATGAGCGTGGGCTGGAGGGCCAGGGCCCGGTCCACCTGCTCGTCCAGGACCTGGCGCACTTTTTTGCCGCGGACGGCGAGATTCGCGTACCCCCAGGAGCTGTCGGCAAGGATCAGTTGCTCGGCCACCCGGTCCGCCCATCCCCGCACACCGTTCGGGCTTTCTTCATGCCAGTCGCCGACGCCTTCGGTGAACGAATCGCCCAGGGCCACATATCGTTGAGAGAATTCCACTAGTAGAGGCTACCTGCTTCAGCCGCGCGATAAGGTGGCATTGCAAGCAGACTGATAGCTTTCGCGCTGCTCCCGCCCTCCCCCGACCTGAGAAGGACATCATGACCCAGCCCTCCGATAATCGGACCAAGCGCGCCGCGTTGATCATCAACCCGGTCAAGAACACCGGGGCTGATATTCGTGCGATCGTTTCGGAGCTCTGCGCTGCCGAGGGGTGGGACGAGGTGCTGTACCTGGAGACGTCGGCTGACGACCCCGGCCGTGGCCAGGCGCAGCAAGCCGTCGACGCTGGCGTGGACGTGGTGATCGCCGCTGGCGGCGATGGAACGGTCCGCTGCGTGGCCGAGGTTGTCAACGGCACCGGTATCGCCCTGGGCCTGATCCCGCTTGGCACCGGCAACCTGCTGGCCCGGAACCTGGACATCGCCGTCGACAATCCGCGCGAGGCCGCCAAGGCTGCCCTGTTCGGCACCGAACGCAATGTCGACGTCGTTCATGTCACGGTTGACCGCGCCCAGGACTCGCACGTGTTCCTGGTGATGGCAGGACTGGGATTTGACGCGTCGATCATGGCCGACACCCGCGATGACCTCAAAGACAAGGTGGGATGGCTGGCCTACGTTGACGCCGGTATCCGGAACCTGAGCGGCAAACCCGCACGCACCCAGATCACGCTGGACGGCGGCGAGGTCATTGAGCGTCGGCTGCGCAGCGTGATGGGCGGCAACTGCGGCAAGATCATGGGCGGGCTGGAGATTTTCCCCGGCGCAAAGATTGACGACGGCCTGCTGGACATTATGACCGTGGCGCCCACCGGTCGACTGGGCTGGCTCGGCGTCGTCGGGAAGCTGTTCGCCCGAGGGAAGGGCAAGGACCCGTCGCTTGAGTACTTCCAGTGCAAGGAAGCCGAAATCCAGCTCGACGAACCGCAGGAGATCCAACTCGACGGCGACCCCCTCGGCAAGGGCACCCACATGGCCCTGCGCGTGGACGCGAATTCGTTGCGGCTGCGGATGCCCTACGGCAGGAAAGATCCAGCGGTCGTCACCCACCCGGAGCCCTAGGACCGGATCCGGGGCTGGGTCCGGTCTAGGACCGGGTCCGGTTCCGGGTCCGGTTCCGGTTGCCCACTGGCCAGCCCCAACCACTGGGAATGTCTAGACAATCCCACCCACCGTGCCCGCCCCGTGGGGAGGATCGCCGGTACCTGACCTAGAGCCGGGTTTGGGGATCTACTTTTTCGCCGTCGACCAGCAGTTCGAAGTGGAGGTGGCATCCGGTCGAGTTGCCGGTGCTCCCGACGGCGCCCAGGCCTTGGGCCTTGTCCACTTTTTCCCCGACGGTCACGCCGATCACACTGAGGTGGTTGTACGAGGTTTCGAGGCCACCGCCGTGGTCCACCACGATCCGCTGGCCACCGCCATAGGCATGCCACCCGGACTCCACTACGGTACCCGCGCGGGATGCCAGGACCGGCGTACCGCAGGCTCCTGCGTAGTCGGTCCCGGTGTGCAGTTCATCGCCGTATCCACCCAGTGGGTTCACCCGGTACCCGAACGATGACGCAATTTCGGCACCCTCGATGGGAGTGATGAACGTCGCCGCGTCGCTGGACAGGACAGTGGTTTTGGCCTCGGCAGTTGCGGCCGTCGCGACCGGGGACTCCCTGCCGAAATCAATGTCGGCTTCAGCGTCAGCAGTAACCGGGGCGGCCACGGCGGCGCCGCTTGCTGCGGTGGGCGCTGCCGAGGGTGAAGACTCCGGGGCGGGGAAGGCTGCGGTGAGGACAAGCCCGGCCGCTGCGGCGAGGACGCCTACGGCCAGCACAGCTGGCCGACGGTTGGATGTCGATGGGGACTTCGGTGGGGCGGACGCGCGGCGGCGCCCGGATGTGACCGGCTGGAGCAAAACAAGAGCCTCTCTGCAACGCCGGTGAAGTTAGCTGTCGGATTCGAGCAAGAGTTGACTCGGCCCACTGCTGCTCTTCCTGTGAGCGGAAGAGCGGTTTGCGAAGGGCTGCACCCCAAGGCAGATAACTGCCGAAGATGGGTCCTCCACCCCTGCCACGGTGAATTGGGGACCGGCTGCTGGCAGGGTTAGGCGTGCAGTCCGGGAGCCACAAAGATGCGGATGGCTCCCTACAAGAATAGAACGCTTTGCCGAGAAGTTATAATTTCGTTACATAGCTCACGGCGCGCCGACTAGCCAAGCTCGGAACGGCCACTCCGCCAATACCCCATAAACGCGACCTGTTTGCGGTCGATCCCGACGTCGCGCACCAGATAGCGCCGCAACCCTCGGACCACCGCTGCCTCGCCCGCGATCCAGGCATAGAAGGGGAGCGCACCGGAGGGCCGGTCCGGGTTCAGCGAGGTATTCAGGGTAGACGCGTTCAGTCGCTGCGGAGTTTCCCACAGGATCGTCTCGTCGATGTTCACTTCTTCCGGCTCAGGGCCCGCTGTGGCGGCGGCAGCGGCGGCAAGGGTCAGCCCGGCGCGGGAGCTGGCATCGACGCCGACGGCGAACGGCGTGGCCAGTGACACCCAGCCGGGTACCCGAACGGCGTCTCGGACCGCCGCGTCCAGCAGTTCACCGTGAGGGCGTTCGCCGCGGGCCAACCAGATGATCTTCACTGCCGAGGTGGTGGAGACGGCCTGGAAATCTGCGGGGTCCGGCACTTCGAGGAAGGCGTGCCCGCCGACGTCGGCGGGGAGTGATTCCAGGATGGCGCTGATAGCAGGGACAGCTGTCTCGTCGCCGGCGAGGAGAACATGCTGGGCGAGCCCCGGACGCCACTCGATCCCGCCGTAGGAGCCAGCGGTGGTGCAGGTCGCGGCGTGGACGTTCGGCCCGATCAGCCACATCCGGTCACCGGGGGTGGCAGCGGCGGCCCAGAGCGACGCCGGTCCCCCGTTCCCCTCAGCGTCGAAGTGCATCACAAAGTCGACGTCGATCTCTGGCTCGTCGCCATCGCACCGGGCTGCCCTGACGGTATAGGTGCGCATGGCGCCGCGTTCGGCGGGGTCCATCGCAAGCCACTGCTGATACCAGCCTGATCCCTCGGGTGGCGACTCGAGTAGCTCCCGCATGTTCACGCGGGGGGCATCGTCCCCGCGGGTGGCGGGGATCAAGACCTTGATCCGCAGGTCCAGCGTTGGTCCCTGCACACCGAAATTCCTGAGGCAGGACCCGCCGAAAGTGATGCGTTGGAAGTTGGCGCTGAGGCGCTGCACCCGAGTGACGACGACGTCGAAGGCTGATACCGCCGAGACGGCCCCCTCGGTGCGCTGTGGTCCGCGCTCGCGCCGCTGGGCCGTGCGGTTGCTGACTTCGGTCATGTTGCTGCCTCCAGGTGATGCGCGGACAGCGTGTCCTGCGGATTTGGCAGGAACCCCTGCCCAGTGGACGTTTCGGATGACGACTGAGTAGCTCCGTCGCCTGAGTGGTGTCGGCCGACCGGAACCACCATGGGGGTGCCGGACACGGGGTCCGGAATGACGCGGCATTGCAGACCGAAAACTGAGGTGACTGTCTCCTCGGTGACCACCTCCGCGGGGCTGCCCTGCGCGGCGATCCGGCCGTCGGTCATGGCGATGAGGTGATCGGCATAGCGTGCGGCGAGGTTAAGGTCGTGGAGCACGATAGCCACCGTGGTGCCGTCGCGCCGGTTCAGATCAGTGATCAGATCCAGCACTTCCACCTGGTGGGTGACGTCGAGGAAGGTGGTGGGTTCATCCAGCAGCAGGATGTCAGTCTGCTGGGCGAGGGCCATCGCAATCCAGACCCGCTGCCGCTGCCCACCGGAGAGTTCATCGACAAAACGGTCAGCGAGCTCAAGGGTGTCGGTGACTTCGAGGGCGGCGGCGACGGCGACGTCGTCGTCGTTGGTCCACTGCCGGAACCAGCCCTGGTGTGGGTAGCGGCCACGACCCACCAGGTCGGCGACGGTGATCCCGTCCGGCGCTACGGGCGTCTGCGGCAGCAAGCCAAGGGTGCGTGCGACGGCGCGGGTGGAAAGCGAGTGGATGTCCTTGCCGTCGAGACTGACGACGCCGGCCGATGGCTTGAGCAGACGGGCCAGTCCACGCAGCAGGGTGGATTTGCCGCAGGCGTTGGCGCCGACAATCACGGTCACTTTGCCGGCGAGCAGCTCAAGGGTGAGGTCCTGGACCACTTTGCGGTCGTCGTACGCGAGTGTCAGCTCGCTGGCTTTCAGCGCCATCTCAGCCTCCCTGTCCTGTCCGGTTAGCGGTCACAAGCAGCCACAGCAGGAACGGCGCGCCCAGGACGCCAGTTACTACGCCGACCGGAAGTGACACGCCGGGAATCATGGTGGCTGCCACGTAGTCTGCGGCGAGAACTATCACCGCGCCCACCAGTCCGGCCGCGGTGAGAGAGACAGCCCCCTTCACGAGGCGGCGGGAGATTGGGCCGGCGAGGAAGGCGACGAACGCCACCGGCCCGGCGGCCGCAGTGGCAACGGCCGCGAGAGCCACCCCGACGGCGATCAGGGCCAGCCGCGATGGTTCGACCCGGATACCGAGGCTGGCAGCGGTGTCGTCGCCCAGTTCCAGTCCGCGCAGACCCCGGGATAGGACGGCCGCTGCGGGGATCAGCAGCAGCAGGGCGAGGATGAGGATCGTGGCCCGGTCCCAGTTGCTGGAATTCAGGGAGCCGTTGAGCCAGACCAGAGTGTCTGATGCGGTGCGGATATCGGTGCGGGTGAGCAGGAAGCTGACTACCGCGTGCATCACCGCGGCGAAGCCAATTCCCACCAGGATCAGCCGGTACCCGGCCGCCGAGCCGCGGCGGGAGAGCAGGTAGATCGCTGCCGCGACGGCGAGGGCCCCGATCAGGGCGGAAAGGGACACCGCAACGCCTGCCGCCCCGAACAGCACTATTGCTGCCACGGCAGAGGCACTGGCTCCGTAGCTGATCCCAATGATGTCGGGGCTGGCCAGCGGGTTCCGGAGCATGGTCTGAAAAATGGTGCCCGCCAGGCCGAAGGCCACCCCGATGAGGACCGCGATCACCGCGCGGGGAAGCTTGTTTTCCATCACGATGAACGTAGCGCCGGGAATGTCGGCGCCGCCAAGGATCCTGAAGAAGTCCGGGATGGTTACGGTATAGGTGCCGAGCAGGACAGAGACCGCGAACAGGACGGCGGTGATCCCCGCAAGGATTCCGATCACCAGGCGGCGCTGGGCTGACTGGTGGCGCCTCGCGCTGCGTAGATTGGCCTGGGTATTCCTCACCGGGGAGGTCGGTGTGACCGGCGGGGAGGTCTGCAGGCTCATAGTTGGGCCAGCTTCCGGCGGCGGACCAGCCAGATGAATACGGGTGCGCCGATGACGGCGGTCATGATCCCCACCTGTACCTCGCCAGGCGGCAGGATGAGCCGGCCGACAATGTCTGCACCGATGAGCAGCACCGGGGCGAGCGCCACCGAGAAGGGCAGGATCCACCGGTAGTCGGGACCAGTAAGCACCCGCACCAGGTGGGGAATCACCAGGCCCACAAAGGCGATCGGTCCGGCGGCTGCAGTTGCAGCGCCACACAGGATGACAACGCCGAGCGCCGCGACACCGCGGGCTACCGCCACGTTCTGGCCGAGTCCCTTCGCGATGTCATCGCCGAGGGACAGGCTGTTCAGAGCCTTACCAGTCAGCAGGGTCAGCAGGACGCCGACCACAAGGAACGGCAGGACCGGCAGAAGGACATCCCAGCCGCGGCCTGACACGGTGCCCACCTGCCAGAACCGGAACCGGTCAAGCGTCTCCTGGCTGGACACGAGGACCGCGTTCATCAGGCTGCCCAGCCCCGCGGACAGCGCCGCCCCGGCGAGTGCCAGCTTGATCGGGGTAGCTCCTTCCCGACCGAGGCTTGCGATGGCGTAGACCACGACGGCGGCGAAGGCTGCCCCGGCGAACGCGAACCAGATGTAGCCGGTCACCTCGGCGATCCCGAAAACATAGATGCCGATGACGACCGCCAGCGCCGCACCTGCGTTGACGCCGAGGATGCCAGGGTCAGCGAGCGGGTTCCGGGCCACCCCCTGCATGGCGGCACCGGCGAGGCCGAGGGCGGCGCCGACCATCAGGCCGGTGACGGTGCGGGGAATACGGGAGTGGACGACGGCGTGGTCGCCGTTGGCCGGGTCGAAATCGGTCAGCGCGGCGACCAGGACGTCGAAACTGATGGGACGGGAGCCGAATGCGAGCGAGGCGGCGCAGACTAGGGCTAGGACGACCAGCACTGCGCCCAGCTTCAGAACCCGGCGCTGCCCGCGGGGTCTGACTGAGGCGATCGCAGCGCGGTCAAGGGGGGCTGGAGCAGTCTGCACTGCCATGGCGCCTCCATCTCCGTCTGCGTCGTCCTCAACCGTCTGGGCCGTCGATCACCAGGAACATTACCTCAACCTAAGTAAGGCTAGCCTACGGTTACCTGCATTAGGAAACGGTTATGTTGCTTAATTGGGTCCCTGATGAGTGGTTTCCCGGCCCGCCGACGTCGGCGGCGTGCAGGTTTCCCCAGGTACTGCAGTCCGTCGTCGTCATTCCGCGGCGTGTTGCCCCCGACACGCGGAAAGCCCCGCCAGTAGCCGGGGAATCCGGTACAAGCGGGGCCTCATGTGGTGCGGGTGAGGTGGCTTCAGCCAGCGGCGGGCGGTGTTCCGCGCCCGAAGGGCCTGCCGCCGAGGCCTTCCCTGCCATGCTCGGTGTGCCAGTTGGCCAGGTCCGGGCCCTTGGGCACAATCCCGGTCGGGTTAATGTCTTCGTGCACGATGTAGTAGTGATCCTTGATCTGGTCAAAGTCGATCGTGTCGCCGAATCCGGGGGTCTGGAACAGGTCCCGGGCGTAACCCCACAGGGCTGGCATTTCGGTGAGCTTGTTCCGGTTGCACTTGAAGTGCCCGTGGTAGACGGCGTCGAAGCGCACCAGGGTAGTAAACAGGCGGACGTCGACCTCGGTGATGGTCTCCCCCACCAGGAACCGCTGGTGGCTGAGGCGTTCCTCCAGCCAGTCCAACGCGGTGAACAGGCGGTCGTAGGCGTCATTGTAGGCTTCCTGCGATCCGGCGAACCCGCACCGGTACACCCCGTTGTTCACCTCAGTGAAGATCCGCTTGGCGACCTGGTCGATCTCTTCCCGCAGTTTCTCCGGGTACAGATCGGGGGCGCCGTCGCGGTGGAACTCTTTCCACTCAGTGGCGAAATCGAGGGTGATCTGCGGGAAGTTGTTGGTGACCACGGCACCGGATGGCACATCAACGATCGCCGGAACGGTGATGCCCCGCGGATACTCGGGATCCCGCTTGAAGAACGCCTCCTGCAGCCGTTCGATCCCCAGGACCGGGTCGCGGCCGTCAGGGTCCAGGTCGAAGGTCCAGGACCGCTTGTCGTGGGTTGGGCCCGGGGTCCCCAGTGAAATGGCGTCCTCGAGTCCGAGCAGCCGGCGCACGATGATGGCGCGGTTGGCCCAGGGGCAGGCGCGGGCGGCGATCAGCCGGTACCGTCCGGCCTCCACCGGATAGCCGTCCGACCCATCCCGGGTGATCCGGGTTTCGATATAGGTGGTGTCGCGACTGAATTCCTTGCCCGTGTTCACGTAGGCGCCGCGGGTGCTGTGTTCGTTCTCGGTCATCTCTTCAGCCTAATCTTCCGACGCTGGACTGTTGCTCGGAACAGCCCGGCGACTGAGGTGGAGTTAATCACTGGGTGATCACCGGCAGTGATCAGTTGTCCTTGCTGTGCTGGGCCGACTCGCGCTGGTATTTCCGGCGCAGTTCGCGACCCTCGTCGATGTTCTCGAGTTCCTTGTCGTGCTTCTTGCGGCTCATCGTGTCGTCCCGTGGGGGCAGCTGAAGGGTTTCCTCAGCTTCGATGCCGGCCTGCAGCTGACGTCCTCGCTCCAGTTCGGCGTCGAACTCGGCGCCGAACAGCAGGGACAGGTTGGCCAGCCAGAGCCAGAGCAGCAGGACGATGACGCCGGCGATTGCGCCGTACGTCTCGTCGTAGCTGCCGAAGTTTGCGACGTAAAGGGAGAAGCCAGCGGTGGTAAGACCGAGGACCAGCAGCGCCACAAAGGACCCCATGCTCATCCACTTGAACTTGGGCTGCTTCACGTTGGGTGCACCGTAATACAGGACAGCAATCATCAGGACAGCGAAGACCACCATGACCGGCCACTTGGCAATGTTCCAGACCAGCAGGGCTGTTTCGCCGAGACCGATCACGTTACCCACCGATTCGGCAATCGGACCGGAGAGGATCAGCAGCAGTGCCATCAGCACCACCATCAGGAGGACGACGGCCGTGATCAGCAGCATCACGGGGCGCAGCTTCCAGATTGGCCGGCCCTCTTCCACCTCGTAGATGCGGTTCATCGCCCGGCTGAAGGCGTTCACATAGGCGGACGCCGACCAGAGGGCACCGAGAATACCGATGATGAGGGTCAACCCGGCGCCCTGCGACGAGGCGAGACCCTGAATCGTGTCTTCCAATGTCTCGTTCTCGGCGATGTCCGGCGCGACCCCTGCCAGGACGTCCAGCACCGTATCGGTGGTGGTCTGCGCCTGCCCAAAGACGCCGAGCAGCGAGACCAGGGCCAGCAGGGCCGGGAAAATGGCCAGCACCGCGTAGTAGGTGAGCGCGGCCGCCAGGTCGGTGCACTGGTCCTTGCCGAACTCGCGGATCGTGCGCTTGAACACGTACCCCCAGGCCGGCTTCTTCAGGTCGGTGGGACTATCGGGCTTCCGGTCGTCGTCAGGACTCGGCGCGTTGCGTGCCTTGTCCTGGGTCTGCGCTTCGGGCGAACCCGCCGCCGTGCTGCCGCTGGGTGCCATTGGTACCTCCACATAGTTCCTACAGGTCCTGCCGCCTATTGTAAGGACCCTTACTAGTGCATAAGCCTACCTAAGGATTACCGTTGGCAGATGGCTTCTTCCCAGAATAGTTCAGCAGGCCCCCTCCGAATTGCGGTTCTTGGAGCCACCGGCAACGTCGGGACCGCTGTGTTACGGCGCCTGCACCGGGCCGCGGCTGAGCGTCCGGGCGGCGTGGAAATCGTGGGCTTCGCTCGTCGGCTTCCTGACACTACCCGGGCCCCGTACTCCGGGTGCGAGTGGCACGCCCTCGATATCGGCACCGATGAGGGGCGCAGCACTCTCACCGCCGCGCTCCACGGCGTTGACGCCGTCGTGCACCTGGCCTGGGCCATTCAGCCGAACCGTAATGAACCGGCGATGCACCGCACCAACGTCACCGGTACCGCGAACGCGCTGCAGTCGACCGCCGACGCGGGTGTGCGCCACTTCGTTTGCGCGTCATCGGTGGGTGCCTACAGCCCCGCGTCGAAGGGGCAGCGGGTGGATGAAAGGTGGCCGCATGGAGGTATCAGCACCTCTCACTACAGTCGGCACAAGGCTGAGCAGGAAGCGCTCCTCGACGACTTCGACCGGCGGTACCCGGAGATCCCGGTCACCCGGCTTCGCCCGGGGCTGATCTTCCAGCAGGACGCCGGGAGCGAAATCGGCCGCTACTTCCTGGGCCCCCTCGTCCCAAAGTTCCTGCTGGATCGGCTCCGCCTGCCCCTGCTGCCGATCCCGGACCAGCTGATCTTTCAAGCGGTCCACGCCGACGATGTCGCAGACGCCTACTGGCGGGCCGTCGACCGGCGGGTGGGCGGCGCCTTCAACATCGCTGCGGAGCCGGTCCTCACGCCGGCCAGGGTGGCGGGTCAGTTGGGCGCCCGACGGGTGGTGAACCTGCCGGTCAAGGTGCTGCGCGCCGTCGTCGGCGTGACCTGGGCGCTGGGTCTGCAGCGCACCGATCCGGGGTGGATCGACATGGCCACCCAGGCACCGGTCATGAACACCGACCGTGCCCGCACACTGCTCGGGTGGAAGCCGGAGCATTCCTCAGTGGACGCCATCCGTGCCGTGCTGACCGGGCTGAGCGCGGGCGACGGCGTGGACGGCTCCCCCAGCCTTATGCCCCGGGACTAACCCTCACCCGCATCCCCCCGGTGCTACTCCTTTACCGCGCTACTCCTTCACTGCGCCGGCCGAGGCGTTCATGATCTTCTTCTGGAAGACGAAGAACACGATGGCTACCGGGATGGTCATCAGCGCTGCTGCCGCCAGTTTCAGCGGGTACTGGGTTCCCTGGCTGAGCTGGCCTGACGCCAGCTGAGCCACGCCCTTGGTGAGGGTGGTCAGGGCCGGGTCCTGGGTGGAAATGATGAAGTGGTTCAGCTCGTTCCAGGAACCCTGGAAGGACAGGATGACGATGGTCATCACCGCCGGCCGGGCCATCGGCAGCACAATCGACCAGAAAGTGCGGAACGTCCCCGCCCCGTCGACGCGCGCCTGTTCCTCGACGCTGGGCGGAATGGATTCGAAGAAGTTCTTCATGATGAAGACACCCGCAGCGTCAGCGAGCAGGGGCAGAATCATGCCCGCATAGGAGTCGTAGATGCCGAGCTGGTTGATCACCAGGAACTTGGGGATCAACAGAACGACGCCGGGCACCGCCATGACGGCGACGAGTAGGGCGAACACCAGCCCACGGCCGCGGAAGTTGATTCTGGCCAGCGCGTACCCCGCCAGGCAGTTGAAGAACACCCGCCCTGCGGTCACGAACACGGTGACGATGAACGAGTTCCGCCCCCAGATGGGGAAGTCGGAGTTGGCGAACAGGGTTTCGTACGCGGCAAACGTCCAATGCTGGGGGATCAGGCCCAGCGGGTCCTGCGCCGCGTCGGGCTCCGTCTTGAAGGACGTGGCCACCTGGGTCAGGAACGGAAAGATGTAGATGATGGCCAGAATGATCAACACAACGTAGGAGATCCAGACGCCGCGGGTGACCTTCTTGCGGCGGTTCTTGATCCGCTGCGGGACCTCGGGCGTCGAGGCGGGCTCGGGTGCCGGGGAGGGGGCTACTGTGGTGCTCATCGCCGGTCTCCTTCAGGGGTGCCAGTCTGGTTGGTGCCATCCGGGTCAGCGCCGCCGGGGTCCCGGCCCTTCAGACGGTCCTCGTGGCGGGCGCTGGATTGCGCTGCGGCGGCGGTCTTGGGGTCCGCGCCGACCGGGACCATGCGGCTTCGTTTAGGCACATCCCGTTCCCTGAGCGCGTATCGCTGGAGGATGGTGAGCACCACGATGATGCCGAAGAGGATGAAGGCGATGGCGGCTCCTTCGCCCCACCGCTGGTTGTTGAAGGCCGAGTTGAAGGACAGGTAGGCGGGAGTCAACGTGGTCTTCGCCGGCCCGCCCTGGGTGCCCACGTAGATCTGGTCGAAGACCTGCCAGGTGCCGATCAGGCCCAGGGTCAGCACGGTGAACAGGGTGGGCCGCAGCATGGGGAGGGTAACCTGCCAGAACCGCTGCCAGGCGCTGGCGCCGTCGACCATCGCCGCTTCCTGCACTTCCCCACTGATGTTCTGCAGGGCTGCAATGAAGAGCAGCATGAAGGTGCCGGAGGTGGTGAAGATGGCCATCAGCACAAAAGCGCTCATCGCGACGGAGGGTCCGGCTAGCCATTCCCAGCCGGGGATCCCCAGGAAACCGGGGTCTTGCAATCCGGCGGGCGCCTGGTTCAGGCCGAAGACCGAGAAGACGATGTGGAAAATGCCGCGGGGATCCTGGAACCAGTTCGGCCCGGAGATAGCGAAAAAGGACAGCACCTTGTTGACCACGCCGGTGGCACTGAAGAGAAACAGCCAGAGGACGGTGATCGCCACGGAGCTGGTGACCGAGGGGAAGTAGAAGGCGGTCCGGAACAGCCCGCGCCCCTTGAGGACCTGCTTGTTGACCATCACCGCCAGGAACATGGCCAGCGCGGTCTGCAGGGGAACCACCAGCAGCACGTAGTAGAAGTTGTTGCGGATCGCGGTGCCGAAGTCCCGGGCGGCCAGTCCCTCACCACCAAGGATGGCGGAGAAGTTCTCCCCGCCCACGAACTCGACGTCGCTTCCGAAGGGGCTGCCGCGGCCGGTCCAGTCCGACATGCTGACCCACGCCGCCATCAGGACGGGAATGACCAGGAACAAACCGAGGATCAGCACCACCGGGGAGATGAACAGCCAACCGGTCAGGCCGGTGCGGCCCTGGATGCCCGTGCGTTTCCGGAACGCAGGAGGTGAATCCTGGGTGCCGGACGGCTTCTTTGCCGCTGTACGTTGTGCCACTGCGTCCTCGTTCTGTTACCCCGGGCTGAATTACTGAGTGGTGAATTACTGAGTGGTGAATCACTGAGTGGTACCGCAGGAGCACCCGATTTCTCGGACGGTCAGGGTGCTCCTGCGGTTGTTCAGATACCGGTTATCCGGCGTCCGCGACGACCGACTCCATGTCGGTCTGGAGGGTGTCCAGCAGCTGCTGGAGGTCGGCGGTCTTGATCGTCTCGAGCTGGGCGTTCAGCTCTGCGAGCACGTCCGATGCGCCCTGCTGGGCTGGCAGGTTCTGGGCGTAGTCGCCACCGGCGATGAAGGCTGCGAGGTCTGGGTACTGGGTGGACCAGTCCTCTGCGGCGGACTGCAGCGACGGCATGACACCAAAGGCCTCGGCGAAGCTGAGCTGGGTCTCGGCGGTGGTCAGGTGTGCCACGAGTTCCTTGGCACCCTCGATGTTGTCGCTGTCGGCGGCGATGCCCCAGCAGTTGGTGAACTGCAGGGTGCCGGGGCCGGCAGGACCCTCGGGGAGTTCGGCGACCTGGTAGTCGACGTCGGGGAAGTCGTTGCTCATCGCACCGGCGATCCAGTTACCCTCGATCACCATGGCGGCCTGGCCCTTACCGAAGGCCTCGCCACCCCAGCCCGAACCGAGGTCCGAGGAGAAGGCGGCGACGCCGTCGTTCATCATCTCCTGGACGAAGGTGAGACCCTCAACATTCTCGGGGCTATTCACGGTTGCTGCGCCGTCGGTCACGAGTCCGCCGCCGGCCTGGGCGGTGAAGACACCCAGTCGCTGGAACTCGGGACCGTAGCCGAGGCCGACGACGTCGTCGGTAGTGAGCTGCTCAGCCACCGATGCCAGTTCTTCCCAGGTGGTCGGCACGTCGTCTTCGGTGAGGCCTGCCTCTTCCCAGAGGGTGTTGTTAATGACCAGGCCCAGGGTGGAGAAGTCCTTCGGAGCGCAGTACAGCTGATCCTCGTAGGTGAAGGCTTCCTGCAGTGCGGGGTAAAAATCGTCCTTGTTTTCCAGGTCGTCGCCGTACGGTTCCAGGGACCCGTTGGCCGCATAGCCAGCGAACAGGTCGGTGGACACGTAGAACACGTCGGCGGGTTCGCCCGAGGCGAAGCCCTGGCTGAGCTGCTGGGGCAGGTCGGAGGCCACGCTGACGCTGGCGTCCATCCCGGACTCGGAGGCCCACGCGTCGACGGCCTCGGTGACGGAGGTGGTCTCGGCTTCGCCGGAGGAACCGATCAGCACCGAGATCGGCGCGTCAGTTGCGCCTTCCGCCTCGGCTGATTCACCCTCGGAGCCCGAGAATCCTGATCCGCCACAAGCGCTCAATGCCAGGGCCGCGGCGGCTGTCACAGCGACGGCGAGTGTCTTCCTGCGGGTGCGGAAGTTTCCAGTCTTCATTGTCTGTTTCCTCATTCTTTTGTCTATTTCGGGCTATCTAGGGGATGGACGGGTGGGTCATGCCAGCCAGCCGTCGCCGGCCAGCGGGTGGGGGAAGCGCTGCGCCAGGGTCGGCGTCAGCAGCAGGTGCTTGTCGGGTCGACCGCTCGCCGCGTCGCCCGAGAGCGTGTGGGCGAGTACCCGGATGATGTGCCGCGCGGCGTCCTCGATCGGCTGCGCAACGCTGGAGAGTCCGACGGCGGCGGCCACCGGAGTGTCATCGAAACCGATCACATCCGGGGTGGTCGGTGCCGGGTACCGGCTTCTGAAGGTGGACAGCGCACCGAGCGCGAGGCTGTCGCTGGCGCAGACCACGGCGGTGGCCCCTGCGGCGATCAGCTGCTCGGCGGCGCGCGCACCGGCGGGGACGCCGTCGTGCACCTCGACATCCAACTGATCCGCCAACACGCCGCCATCTCGCAGCGCACGCAGCCACCCGCTCCGGCGGTCATCGCCAGCACCGGACCCAGCTGGCCAGCCGATGAACCCGATCGCAGTGTGTCCCTGGTCGAGCAGCAGACGGGTGGCCTGCTCGGTGCCGGCGCCGCCGTCGACATCCACCCAGGGATGACGCGAGCTGAAGGGGTCTTCCGTGTCGCTCCACGGCCGGCCAAAGGAAGCGAACGGGATCTCATGGTCCAGTAGCCACGCGGTGCGCTGATCGCCGTGGTGGGTGCCGGTGAGGACGAACCCATCCAGGTCAGCGACGTTGAGGAGGTCCTCGTACTGGCGAACCTCGTCATCGTCGGTGGCGGCACTGAACAGGGTCAGGCGGTAGCCCTCGTCCTGGGCGGCCTCGGTGAGGGCGTGAAGGAAACGGTCAAGGATCGATCCGTTGATGCCATCAACCACCGGCATCATCCGGATGCCCAGGTTCATGGACCGGCGGGTTCGCAACTGCCGGGCGGCGGCGCTGGGCCGGTACCCGCTTTCGGCGATGGCGTGCTCCACCCGCAACCGGGTTTCCGGCTTGACCCGATGAGGAGCGTTGATAACGTTGGAAATGGTCTGCCGGGACACGCCGAGAGACTCGGCCAGGCTGACCAAGGTTGCCTTCGCCATCGAAAATCCTCATTTCCCAATCGCGGCAGTTTCTGATGGACTGCCTGTTTACAACAATATGAACGTTCAAATATGATGTCAATCACTAAGTTGAACGATCAAATAACGTTTTGACGATAGTGTCAAGGCGACAGCACCCACCACCCAGGAGTTCATGTGGCCTACCGCCAGCCGTATCTGCACAACCTCACCGGCGTTTTCAGCGCACCGGTCCAGGCCTGGGCGGACGACCATGGCCAGATCCGTGGCCATGGCGCGCAGGGCATCCATTGCGGTGATGACAGGGTCCTCCGTGAAGCCATCCTGACGGTCAACGGCGAGGAGCCCGAGTGGGTCTCCACCCAGGTCCGGTCGGCCAGCCGGGTGGATTACCTCTACTTCGTGCGGATCCAGTCCCCTGTCGCCGACCCGCTGCTCTACCTCACCCGGACGCGGATCGCGGATGCTGAGGGGATCAGCGAGGAGATCAAGATCGAATCGGCTCACAGTTTCCTGGCCCACCTTGAGGTGCAGTGCCACCTGGTGGCGGACAGCACCCCGATGGAGAAGGTCAAGTCCGGAGCGGCGCCACATGTCGACGTCGACGTCACTGGCCCCCGCTGGAACTGGCGCGGCCCGGACACCTCGGTTGCCCTGAACGCCGGCGGCGCCCGCACCGAATACGAGGGCAATCACATCCGGCTCAACTGGATGACCGAGGTGGAGCCCGGCGGCACCGTTGTCCTGCCGTGGCGGGTATCCCTTACGGACAGCGCCGCCCCGATGGTTGCACCGAGCACTCCCGCCCTGGCGGCCCCTCGGCTGTCCGAGCCCCGGCTGCAAAGCCTGCTCAGTCAATCGGTTTCGGACCTCAACGGGTTACGCATGGCGACGGCGGACCGGCCGGAGGACACCTTTTTGGCCGCCGGAGCGCCCTGGTTCTTCACCATGTTTGGGCGGGACTCATTGATTGCTGCCCGGATGCTGCTGCCCCTCGACACGGCTCTCGCGGGCAGCACCCTGCGCGCTTTGGCCCACCGTCAGGGCGACAGCACTGATCCGCTGACCGCTGAGCAGCCGGGCAAGATCCTGCACGAGGTCCGCCGTGGCACGCTCCAGTTCGAAGAGGGTGGCAACGGGATCTCGCTGCCTCCGGTCTACTTCGGCACCATCGACGCCACTCCGCTATGGATCTCCCTCCTGCACGATGCGTGGCGAGCCGGACTGCCCAACGCTGAGGTGGAGGCACTGCTCGATCATCTGGAAGCGGCACTGGTGTGGCTGCGCGACCACGGGGATTCCGACGGCGACGGCTTCCTCGAGTACCTCGACACCAGCGGTCACGGGCTGGCCAATCAGGGCTGGAAGGATTCAGGAGATTCGATTCGCTGGCACGACGGCGCTCTTGCCGACGGTCCGATCGCGCTCGCCGAGGTCCAGGCCTACGCCTACGAAGCCGCGATGGGCGGCGCCGCACTCCTTGACGCGTTCGGTCGCCCGGGCGCCGGCGACTGGCGGGACTATGCCAACAAGCTGGAAATCCGGTTCCGTGAATCCTTCTGGTGCAGCGACGAGTTGGGAGCGTATCCTGCGATCGCGCTCGATGCCGCAAAGCGTCCCGTCGACGGCGTCACCAGCAACATGGGCCATCTCCTCGGAACAGGCATCCTCAATCTTGAGGAACAGGCAGCAGTGGTCCGCCGGCTGATGGACCCCACCATGTTCTCCGGCTACGGCATCAGGACCGTCTCCACCACCAACGGAGGGTTCTGGCCTACCCGGTACCATGCGGGATCCGTCTGGAGCCACGACACGGGCATGATCATCAGCGGACTCACCAGGGATGGCTTCGTTGACGATGCCCGAACCCTGGCCTCCGGGCTGCTCCGTGCCGCTGAGGGCTTTGACTGGCGCCTGCCGGAGCTGTTCTCCGGCCACGCGTCCGACGACGTCTGGCCGCCGGTCCCCTACCCGGCCTCCTGCCGCCCGCAGGCATGGGCAGCAGCGTCGGCCGTCCCGATCGTGACCGCGCTTGGAGGCTTCGCCTAGGCCCCCGGCCCCAAGGCTGCGGGCTGGGGCGGGTGCACCGCCTCCCACCGCTGCCGGGGCAGCGCCTCCCGGTGGTGGGTCTGCAGAAACACGACCATTGATTCGCGGATCAGACACTTCAGATCCCAGAGGGCGTCATTGTCGACGGCGCTGACCAGCACCCGGGCGCGCACCATCCCGTCTGTGGCCTGAGTGATCTGCAGGGTGCTGGTGCGCCCGTCCCACAGAGTGGTTTTGTCGAGTATCGCGACCAGGTGGGCCCGCATCGATTCGATGGGGACCCGCCAGTCGAGGTCCAGGTCAACGGTGCCCAGCAGTTCGGAACGGCTCCGCGTCCAGTTCTCGAACGGCGTGGTGGTGAAGTAGGTCGAGGGCAGGATGATCCGGCGGTCATCCCAGACCTTGACCACCACATAGGTCATGGTGATTTCCTCGACCGTGCCCAACTGCTCTTCGACGAACACGGTGTCGTCGATCCGCAGGGCATCGGTGAAGGCCAGTTGCACCCCGGCAAAGACGTTCGCTAGGGAGCTCTGGACGGCAAGACCAGCAACGATGGAGATCAGACCGGCCGAGGCCAGGATGCCAGCGCCGAGGGCCCGCACCTCGGGAATCGTCAGCAGCACGCTGGCCAGCGCGAACGTGATCACCAGGGCCACTCCCACCCGGCGGGCCAGCATGATCTGTGTTTTCAGGCGCCGCATCCGGCCATGGTCAACGGTGTCCCTCCCGTATTTCCGCAGCGCCACCGCCTCAAACACCAGCAGAAGCGACGCGACCAGCCACGCCACAGCTCCAATGAGGGCCAGCACCAGCGCGTAGTCCACCGGAGCAAACCAGTCGTTGTCCGCGGCGGTCACCCCGAGAGCTATCCTCGCCCCCACAATGGCGAGCACGAGCCGCACCGGATTCAACGCCCGGCGGGATGCCCCCTGAATGGCGGGGACCTTCCGGAGGGTGCGCACAGCTATCCGGCGCACAATGGCCGCGAGAAGCACTGCTGCGATCAAGGCCGCAGCGACACCGACCACAGGGGCTAACACGTTGACTAGTTCATCCATGGCTTCACCGTCTCAGATGACAGTGGGTAGCTGTCCAGCGGGGATGGTGAACTGTGGGGAGACTCTCACCGGGGAACGGGCGAAAACCAGCAGGTGGCTAGTACAGGAAAATGTCGAACCATTCGCGGTTGTGCGCGTGAATCAGCACCAGGAACAACACAAAGTCGAACAGGAGGTGCACCGCCACAATGTAGCTCAGCGATTTGGTCTTCTTG
Source organism: Arthrobacter flavus (assembly GCF_039526005.1). Classification (NCBI taxonomy): domain Bacteria; kingdom Bacillati; phylum Actinomycetota; class Actinomycetes; order Micrococcales; family Micrococcaceae; genus Arthrobacter; species Arthrobacter flavus. The sequence continues at coordinate 393,078 of NZ_BAAAIJ010000047.1, forward strand.
AAGATCCAGCCCTGCACCAGAGCAAAGGGGTAGATCAGCAAAGGCCCCCAGGCGTGGAAGCCCAGTTCCCAGAGGAACGAGGTGAACAGCACCGCCTGCAGCATGTTGGCCTGCCAGTCCGGCAGATGCCGCCGCAGCAGGGTGAAGGCGGTGCAGATGAAGAACAGCTCGTCCCAGATACCCAGCACATTGGTGCCGAGGAACAGCCGCGCCACGGTGCCCGGATCCGAGGCAGCCGGCCAGTTCTCGAACACGCCGGTAGGAATCATGTAAACGGGCAGGAGAAAGTACCCCATCACGACGACGGCCACCAGATACCAGCGCTCGGTCCTCGTCCACTTCTGGCCGGTGAGGACCGGAAACCGGATGGCGTGGTCCTTGAACACAAAACGCGAAATTAAGTACGGCAATCCCACCGCCAGGACCATTGCTGTCCCCATGGTGAACATGTGGCTGAAGCTGATGTCGGTGGTAATGGGCACCAGACTCATGATGACCAGGCCGAGTGACAGCAACGCCAGATCCTTGAACAGCTGACGCCCGATGAAGAACGACGACGCCAACGCGGCCGCTAACAGCAGGTAACCCAGCGGCCGCTGGTCCAGTCCGAACATCACAAACCCCGACCCGGCGATCAGCGCCGCCGGGATCAGATTCGCCGCAGTCTTCCGCGTCTCCTTAAGGGTTTCCTGCTGGGTTGTCATACCTCTGAGATTACCCGGGACGTCAGAAGTACGGGAGTTTCGGGGCATTTGCCGCTATACAGGAAGCAGCAGCTGATCGTGCAACAACCACCCGCAGGAGCAAAGCCATGGAATACGACTTCGATGTTCTGATCGTGGGCGCCGGCCCTGCGGGGATGGCCGCCGCAGTGCGGGCCGCGGAACTCGGCGCCCGCGTCGCTGTGGTGGAGCGGGCGAGGCTCGGCGGCACCTGCGTCAATTCCGGGTGCGTGCCGACCCGGGTCCTCGCGAAGACGGCCCGCCTGTACCGGGAGGTGCGCACCGCCTATGACTACGGGATTGTCGTCGCCGAACCGTCGGTTGACTGGCCCCAGATTGTCCGGCGGGTCAGGTCGACCGTGGACCGGGTGCTCGCGGCGAAAGGGTACGACGACGTCGTCGCCCGGCTGGGCATCACGCTGCTCACCGGCGAGGCATCGTTCGTCGACTCGCACACCCTTACAGCGGGCGGTCGCGCGGTGACGGCCAGCTCGGTCATCCTCTGCGTCGGAGGCAACGCGCGCCGCCTACCGATCCCCGGCGCCGAGCATGCAGTCCTGCCGCCGGACATTCTCGATCTGCCGGATCTGCCGCGGTCCATCGCCGTGATCGGCGGCGGGCACACCGGCGCGCAGCTGGCCACCATCTTCCATGCACTCGGCTCCCGGGTACTGCTGCTGGATCTGGCGCCGCGTATCCTCACCACGGAGGATGCCGCTGTCTCGGCGGCGGTCACCGACGGGTTCCGCACCAGGGGCGTGCGGGTGGAGACGGGGATCGGCGGGATCCACCAGATCACCAAGGACGACGGCGGGCTCCACCTGTACTGGGCCGGCCCAACCGGAGAACAGGTAGAGGAGTTCGACACGGTCGTAATGGCTGCCGGTTGGCCGGCGAACATTGAGCCCCTGGGTCTGGCCGCAGCCGGTGTCCAGGCCCAACGCAACGCTATCCAGGTTGACGACTATCTGCGCTCGAATGTTCCCCACGTCTATGTGGCGGGGGACGCCAACGGCTCCAGCATGCTGGTGCAGGCTGCCGTGTTTGAGGGCGAAACTGCCGCCGAGAACGCGGTTCTCGGCGCGCACCGGACCAGCCCACACCACTTGCTGCCCGCCGGCGGCTTCACCGACCCGGATTACGCCGGTGTCGGCCTCACCGAGGAAGCGGCACGGGCGCGTGACCGGGAAGCGACCGTCGTCGTCGTGCCCTATAGCGAGGTGGAGCGCCCCATCATCGATGACCGGGAGCAGGGGTTCCTGAAACTGGTCCTGGACCGGCATCGGGAGCTGATCCTTGGAGCGCACGCAGTGGGGGAAAACGCGGTTGAGGTGATCCAGGCGGTGGCGGCGGCGATGGCGGCGGGCACCGACGTCGCAACCCTGGCTCGGGTGAAGTTCGCCTACCCCACCTACACGGCCATCGTCGGCCAGGCGGCAAGGTCAGCCAGGCAGCCGAATCAACACACCTGACCGGTGGCGCCCCCGGATGTCGCTTCAGGTGGTGACGTGATCCCGAAGACTCCTACCGGGCTGGTTGCTCCTCGCGGGTCGGAGCTGATCGCGCATCCCGGCGTCGCCAGTAGGCGGCCAGCATGGCACCGGAGACGTTGTGCCAGATCGAGAAAATGGCGCCCGGTAAAGCCGCTTCGGGGGTCAGATACTGTCGGGCCAGGCCAGCGGCAAGCCCCGAGTTCTGCATACCCACCTCGATTGCTGTGGTGCGCCGCGATGCGACGGGAAGACCGAACAGCCGGGCAACGCTGTAGCCCAGGGCGTACCCGAGCCCGTTGTGCAGGATGACGGCCACCAGCACCAGCAGGCCCGCCGAGAAAATAATGCCGGCACTTCCGGAGACCACGGCCACCACCACCGCGGTGATTGCCCCCACCGAAAACCAGGGCAGCACCGGGAGGCATTTGGCGACCAGGGTAGGCAGGAAGCGGCGCACCAGCAGGCCGAACAGGACAGGGAGCAAAACGATCTGCACGATCGAGAACGCCATGGAGCCGGCGTCGACCGGCATGTACTGACCAGCCAGCCAGAGCGCCAAAACCGGGGTGAAGAGTGGCGCAATCAGGGTGGAGACCGACGTCATGGCTACCGAGAGGGCGACGTCGCCCTTGGCGAGGTAGGCGACCACATTGGAGGCGGTACCGCCCGGACAACACCCCACCAGGATCACGCCGGCGGCCAGTGCGGGTGGCAGTCCCAGGGCGGCAGCGATGGCCCATCCCAGAAGTGGCATGACCAGGAATTGGGCTACCACCCCAATGACAATTGGGATTGGACGTTTGGCGATCAAAGCGAAGTCCGGAGCGGTAAGGGTGAGGCCCATCCCGAACATAATCAGGCCGAGCAGCGGATTGATCCATGGCGCCATTCCCGCAAAAGTTTCAGGGGTCAGGACGGCGACCGCGCCACCGGCCAGAATCAGCAGCGGAAACACGGTGACCGCCAGGCGCGCGCTGCGCTGCTCGGCCGCAGACTCTGTGTTTGCAGTGGCTGGAGTGTTCGGGGTGGCTGGGGATACTGGCATACCTACTGGACTACCACGGTTGCATTCGCCGCACGCAATTATCCGGTTAGTGTGAACACCGGTACTGCTAGGGTTGGATCATTCCGAAACTGCACAGGGGGCTTACCATTTTGTTCTGCCGGGCAGGGATCCGCCGCCAGACTAATTGCCCCCTTGCAGAGACTTAAGGAGCACAATGGCAACGATGGACAGAAAGTTCTCTGTAACCGAAGAATCGTCCAGCAAACATCCACACGACTGGGGCCGCGCCATGGCAGTGGCCATCAGCCGGCTGGTCGAGATGGCGCACGAGGCAGGGGACGTGGTCGAAGACGAGAACCTTTATGGGGAAGACCTTCACCTGTTTGTGCGCGAGACAGAAGAGGGCGCCGACATCACCATGTCCTGGACACCCCGCGACACGAAAGACCCATCACCCAAGAGGTCTGATTGGGAAATCTAGGAGGAATGGAATGACAGGTCAGAACCCCGATCCACAGGGCGAGAAGATCACCGGTCTGGAGCCAGGCGGTGGAGTCCCCCCAGGCGAAACCCCACCAGGTGAGTCCTCGACCGTAGGACCGCAGGGCCACGATGAGGGCACGTCGAAGGCAAACCACCCGCTCCCGTGGCTCATTGGCATCGGAGTGGTTTTCGCAGCCTGCATCGTTCTGTTTATTGTCGGCCGTCTGGTCGACGTCTTCTAAGGCGCAGGCTTCACCGGCACGACCAACGCAGCGCGCCCCCGGTCAGTGGGGGAGAACGGCCGAACGAGCCGGTATCTCCCCGCTGACCGCGGGCGCGTTGGTGGTTTAACGGGTCACACGCGCGGTGCAGGCGCTAGAGGCCGTAGTATTCGCGCAGGGTCGCCATCTGCTCGTCGGTGAGTTCCGACGCCGCCTCCAGGTCCGGAGCATCGGTGATCTTGTCCTTGGTGTACGCGACGTGGAGGTCGCCGCCGTCGAGCCGTGCGCCCTGGTAGGGGATGAAGTGCTCGCGGGTGTTGAACAGTCCCAGCGGCACGGTCAGCCACACGGGCTCGCCGGTGCGGGCGTCGAGGTGGACCTGCGACACCTCGCCCAGCTTCTCGCCGTCGGCGTCCCAGGCCGTGGCTTGCTGAAGTTCCTGAATGTCCGGTTGTGCCATGGTGCATCTCCATCCTTGATGAAACTAAGTGTGCTGATTCTATTTCATCCGAGGATGGCCCCCGAGAGCAACTGGAGCGCCACACCGACCAGCCGCAGGCACAGAAACGGCCCCCAGGATCAGGTTCGCCGCGTGCAGCCGGCGGGCCTTGCCCTGGGGGCCGTTTCTGTGGTGGAAGGCCTAGCCCTCGGCGGCCTGGGCTGCCTCGTCCAGCATGGGGAGGAAGGTATCCAGCGCCCACGGGAGGCTCAGCGGGTTGGCCGCAGAGATGGACAGGGTGAGGGTGTTGTCGGGGTCAGCGACCAGTGCACCGGACTCCACCGCCGGAATCTGGCTCAGCAGGGGGTCCTCGACGATCGCCTCGGTGGTGGCCTCGTCGGGCACCCAGGTCACAAAGATGTCCGACTCCAATTCATTCGCCCGCTCGGCAGACCAGGCGATGAAGAATTCTTCCGAACCCTCGGTGTTTTCGGCGACGACGTCGGCCTGGACCATCCCGATTGACTCCAGGAAGCGCGGCCGGTTGTCGTTGGCCGTGTAGATGCTGACGCCTTCCGCACTGGCCGGATCCAGGTTGCCGTAGATGAAGGTCTTGCCCACGATCGACGGGTAGTCGGCGGCTGACGCGGCCACTGTCTCTTCGGTTTCGGTGACGAGCTCTTCAGCTTCGTCGGCCAGACCGAGTGCCTCGCCGATGATGCGCGTCGATTCCTGCCACGGAGTGCCGTAGGCGACCTCAGGATAGGCAACCACTGGTGCGATTTCGCTGAGGGTGTCGTAGTCCTCCTGGGTCAGACCCGAATAGGCGGCCAGGATGACGTCGGGGTTGGTCGCGGCAACCTCGTCGAAGGCATACCCGTCGGCCTCCGAGTACTGCACCGGTGCCTTGTCGGTGCCGATCGCGGCGCCGAGCTCTTCCAGCTTGGCATCCTTCCACGGGGTGGAGGCGTTCTCGTTGCCGCCGTACTCGTCGCTCTGCATGCCCACGGGAACGACGCCGAGGGCCAGCACGACGTCCGCGTTGACCCAGTCAACGGTGGCAACGCGGTCGGGCAGTTCGTCAATGACCGTCTCGCCGAACGCGTGCTCGATGGTGACCGGGAACTGATCTGCCGCACCGGCCGCCGCGGGCGCATCGGAGCTGGAGCCGCCATCGGCTGGACCGGTACTGCAGGCGGATAGGGCCAGGATTGCGGCGGCGGCCGTCGCGGCGGCAGCGAAACCGCGCATGCGGGTGGGGGCCATGGAGGGGCTCCTCGACTTTCGGGAAACTGTGACTCACGCCCGTTCGGACGTGACGAAGTAAGGCTAACCTATCCTTACCGCTATTACGAAATGTTTGTGTTGCGTAATAGGTCAGGCGTCCCGTGCCCGGCGGGTCTCGCGGTCATTGGCCCGCTGGATGGCCTCCACCAACTCGGCCTTCGTCATCCGCGAACGGCCCTCCACCTCAAGAGTTCGGGCGATCCCGTACAGATGCGCTTTGGAGGCCTTCGCGTCCACTCCTCCGGCCGTCTCCCCCGGGTTCTGCCCACCGCGCTCGGCAGCCGCATCCGAGGGGCCGCTCTCTTCTTTCGGTTCCCAGTGGTCGCCCACCTTCTCGTGCGTGTGTTTCAGCGAACTGAAGGCGGTCCGGCTCGCCCGCTCGCCCTCACCGTATTCCTCCTCAGCCGACTGCAGGGTCTTGGCGAAGGTGTCCTGCGCCTTCTTTCCGGAGCGCTGCAGGGTGCTCGGCAGGTCGCTCTTCTTCACCATGACATTCCTCCCGGCCCCGACGACGACGCGCGCCTGGCGGGCCGTCGTCGTCCTCGGATACATCGTCCTCGTGCCCCTACCCTAGCGAAGCGCGGGTTCGGACGCAGGAGCCGCCAGACTGGACAGGTAAGCCACCAGGGCGGCCGGCGCAGAGCGGGGCGCCTGAGCCTCGACCACCGCGTTGTAGTTCGTGTTGGTGTTCACGTCGTAGGTCAGGACGCGGCCGTCGGCGGTCTCGATGAATTCAATCCCGCACACCTCGATGTTGTTCCTTCGCGTGAACTCCAGGTACTTCGCGATGATCGGATGGTCAAAGCCCTCCCGGAGGCTGAACAACTGCTGGCCTTCCTCGGGTTCGATAGTGGCGCCGGGCGGCATGATGGGTTTACCGGTGACGGGGTCGATAGCGCAGGCGTCGGCCGGGCACAGCTGGAATCCGCCACGTGCCGTGTCTGCCTGGATGGCGTAAATAAACTCGCCGCCCACAATCTCGACCCGGGTGATGATGGGTTCGGCGGCCTGGATGAACTCCTGGATCAGCGTGATGCCGTCCTGGGGTTCTTCGAATTCGGGCGACTCCACGTACTCGGCCAGTTCCTCGTGGCTCTCGAACTTGCGGACACCCAGCCCTTTTCCGCCCTGGTTGTGCTTGGTGATGAAAGGGACGGGGAAGCCCTCAGCCGCGTCGAGGATTCGGTGCTTGCCAATCGCCGCCACAGTACGTGGCGTGTCGATCCCTGCCGCCTTCAGCGCGGTCAACTGGTCGATCTTGCTCATCTCGAGTTCGAGGATGCCCCGTCCATTGACCGTGCGGCGACCGTGGGCCTCCAGCCAGGACAGGACGGCGCGGGCATAGTCCTTGGAGAGTCCGTGGTCACGGGTATGCGCGGAGGCACTGATGCGCGACCAGAAGATGCCTTCGGGGGGCTCCTGATCCAGGTCGAGCACGCCGTCGGTGAGCAACCACTCCTCCACCTCCACCCCGCTCGCCTCAAAGGCCCTAGCGAACGGTGGAAACCAGTCAGGGTTTTCATGCAGGGCAAAAATCTTGGTCACGATGTACCTCCAGCTTGGGTTCTCAGGGCATAACGGCGCCGCCGGGGGACCTATTCCTGCACCCTCCTCGCTGCAGGCACGAGCAGGGACTTTAGCCCCTAGCAGCCGGAGGGCCGCCCCGGGTTATATAAGTGATACGCGAAGGATGCGACATTAAACGGCAGGGGCGTTACACCGATGAAGACTCAAACACCGTCACCTCTGGCCAGTGCCACGATAGCGACGACAAACGCGGCGGCCGGCGCCCCGCGGGATCCCGCGCGGGAACGCTCGATGGCCGCACATCCCTCCGCGTCGCACCTGAAACTCAGGATTCTGGTGAGCACCGACGCCGACCTGGACAGCGTACGCATCCATGTTCACGGATGCGTCTCACCGGTCAACATTCACGGCCTCGACCTCCTGGTGCGACGAGCCAGCGCACTGTCCCCTGACACCATCATCATCCTGGATCTGGGCGAAGCCCAGGCCTGGGACTCGGTGCGGGCGGACCTCGAGGGACCCTCGATCCTCGCCAGGCTGGAGCGCACCCTGTCCGCTCCGGGCCGACTGCGGCTGCGGGTCATCCCTCCCCTGAACTAGCGTCTCAGCTGGGGGCTGCTACTCGGGCAGGAAGATGCCGTTGCCGGGTCCCAGCGGCAGATCGAGGAAGAAGAACACGCTCAGGATGGCCACCCAGGCAATCCAGAACGGCACCACGAACGGCAGCATCCGCGCCATCAGGGTTCCCAGTCCGGCGTCGGGCTCATACTTTCGCAGCATCGTCAGGAGCACGATCATGTACGGGTTCAGCGGGGTAATCACCTGCGTAGCCGAGTCGCCCACCCGGAACGCGGCCTGGATGAAGGCTGGCTCGTACCCGAGGAGCACGAACAGGGGCACGAAGACAGCCGCCATCAGGGTCCACATCGCGGACCCTGAAATGATGAACAGGTTCAGCAGCGACGCCAGCAGGATGAACGCGAGGATGGCCGGATAGCCGGTCAACCCGATCGCTTCCAGTCCCCCGGCTCCGGCCACGGCGATCCACTGCCCAATGCCCGACCAGTTGAATAGCGCAATGAACTGCCCCAGGATGAATGCCAGCACCAGGAACCCTGCCATGTCTTTGATCGCCTCGCCCATCACCCGTGGGACGTCCCGGCCGGTGGTGATGGTCCCGACGATCTTGCCGTACACCAGTCCTGGCACCACGAACATGCTGAACACCACGAACACGATCGAGCCAAGCAGCGGCGACGTCGGCAGGAACCCGCCGTCCTCGTTCCGCCACGGGGAGGCGGGGAGGACAAAAGCCACCACCAACACGGCAGCGAGCATCACGCCGCTGACCAGGGCCCACCGCAGGCCTTTGGACTCGGTGGCCGTCAGGTCGGCGCTGAGCTCGGCGCTCGTCGGTGCGGCGGGGGCGTCCGCGTCGCGGATTTCCTCGCGGGGGATGCCCTGGCGGGTCAGCCGCGGCTCCAGGATCTTGTCAATCACAAAGCCGGCAATCGCCATCAGGATGATTGAGGACACCACGTTGAAGAAGTAGTTGGACACGGGGGTGACCGCGGACCCGGCGTTGGGTAGGGTTTCCGTAACCGCCGTCGTGATGCCGGCGAAGAGGGCGTCGAGGCTGGTGACCAGCACATTGGTTGAATAGCCCGCACCGGCGGCGGCGAAGCCACCGAGCAGCCCGGCTACCGGGTGCCGGCCTGCGGCCTTGAACACCAGTGCTGCCAGCGGCGGGATCACCACAAACGCGGCGTCGGACATGATGGAGCCGGTCACACCGACGACGCCGACGGCGTAGGGCAGCGCCCAGCGCGGCGCACTGCCGAAGGCCTTACGGATCATCGCCGCCAGCAGGCCGGACTTCTCAGCCACCCCCACGGCCAGCAAGATCGGCAGCACGGTGGCCAGCGGCGGGAAGCCCAGGTAGTTGGGGCCCAGGTTGGTGGTGAGCCAGGTGAGGCCCTCCGCCGTGAAGAGTCCCTTGATCTCGGTGATCTCGTCGCTGCCGGGTAGCTGGACAGTGACGTTCGCCCAGGCCATCGCCGTCGACACCGCGGCGGTGATGCCAAACAGGATCAAGAAGAGCATGAACGGGTCGGGCAGCTTGTTGCCGACCCGTTCCACCCCGGTGAGGAACTTGTCAGTGAAGCCGCGCGGCGCACTGTCGATGGTGGACATGGGTGGTGCTCCCTTGACGTATTTCATGCGGGTTTCAGTTGAGGAGTAGTCGGTCGAGCCGGTGGTTCTGTCCGTCAGTCGAAGTAGGACGGGACGTCGATGGCCCCGCCTTGCTCCTCAAACTCCCGCCGCACCTGTTCCTGCAGCAACGGGTCCATCAGGTAATCCAGCGCCGTCAGGGCGAGGCCGGCGGCGCCGTCGTACGCTCCCCGCACCGCCGCTTCGGATGCGGCAGCGGCAGCGAAGTCGGTGGTGTGCAGGGCGGTACTCTGGTCGGCGATCTTGATCAGCGGGTGGATGCCCGGGATGCGGTAGCTGACGTTGCCGAAGTCGGTGGACGCGGCGAGCGTGTCGGAGACCACGCCGGCGGGCAGCGGGCTGCGTCCGCGCCGTTGCTGCGATTCGACCCAGCGTCCGGTGAGCGCATCGTTGGTGCGGATGGGCAGCGACGGCGGGTGCTGGTCCCAGTCCAGCTCCACGGCGGTGCCGGTCATCAGGGCAGCACCGCGGGCAATATCCTCCAGCCGCTTGCTGAGGTCTTTCAGGGTGTCCGGGTATTTGGAGCGGGCGTAAAGCTTCATCACCGCGGTGTCCGGGATGATGTTGGGGCTGCGTCCGCCCTCGGTGATGTTGCTGTGCACCCGGTCAGACGGCGGCAGCTGCTGACGGAGCAGGCCTATTCCCTGGTAGGTGAGGCTGGCGGCGTCGAGCGCGTTGCGGCCCATGAACGGCTGGGCGGAAGCGTGCGCGGCAATGCCGGTGAAGGTGATGGTGAGCAGCCGCCGTCCCAGCCAGACCTGGTCGGCCAGGTCGTAACCGTAGGGGTGCACCATGATGGCGGCGTCGACGCCGTCGAACGCACCGTTGCGGGCCAGCAGTTCCTTGCCCGAGTGCCCTTCCTCGGCGGGGGTGCCGAGGAAGACGACCGTGCCGTTGAGCCGGTCTCGGACCCCGGCAAGCGCCAGGAAGGCACCCACCCCGGTCGCGGCGATGACATTGTGGCCGCAGGCGTGGCCGATCCCCGGGAGCGCGTCGTACTCGCTGAGCACCGCGATGGTGGGCCCGTCGCCGGTCCCGCGAATCTCGGCCCGGACGGCGGTGTCGACGCCGTGGGCGCCGAGTTCGGCGTCGATCCCGTGTTCGGTGAGGATGTCGGCGATCAACCGGGCACTGTCATGCTCCTGGAACGCGGTCTCCGGGTGGGCGTGCAGGGTGTGCACGATCCGCTGCAGGTCGTCGTGGAGGGCCTCGACATTTCTGTCGACGGCGGCACGGAGGTCCTCTGCTGCGCCGTCGAACGGTGACTCAGGCGGTACTGCGGTCAGCAGCCGCCGCTGGGTCTCGGAGTCGATCTGGTTGAGGTACGCCGGGTCAGGCGAGGCTGGTTCGATCATCCTGGTAGCTTAGGCAACTATTTGTCGGCGTGGCAGCCCGGCAACGCCATCCTGGGTAATAATGCGGGTCCTGCTGCGGCAGCCCGGGTCTGGTCGCAACAAATTCACCGGCCCGAAACACCCTCGCAACACCGTAGGAGTTGAATCAAACCATCGGCCGGACCTGCCTGACCCGGCCACAGAACCAAGGAGTCATCATGTCCCTGCTTACCGCCACCGCCATCACCCGCATTCATGACCTCGGCATGCTGCACCGGGGGGACGAAATTGAAGCGCACCGCAACCGCGAGGTCCACTACAGCGGCTATGTGGAAGACACGGCTCCCGGCCTGGGCATCGTCTGGATCCGGGACATTTCCGACGGCCGCCGGGCGATCCTTCACGCCGACGAATACGCGATCTGGCAGATCAGTGCGGAGTAGCACCACCGCGTTAGCGAGTCTGGGCTAAACAGTCCCGGTTAGTCCGTCCCAGTTAGTCCGTCCCAGTTGTTCGTCTCGGGTCCTGCCTCCGGCGGGTGGAACCTGCGGCGCGTTAGCCATCGACTGGCTGCGTCGCTAGGGTTGAGGGCTGACCTGGCCCTGCCGACACCCTCAGACGGGTGTCGTGCACGACCCACCCTCAGGGACGGAGAAACATTTGACTGCCGAAAATCAGCCACCCCACAGCGGGTTCGACGCTCCGGAGAGTGATACTCCGGAAGGTAAGAAGACCATCCGCCGGGCCATCGGCGCATCGGCGGTAGGCAACGCCACCGAATGGTACGACTACGGTGTGTACGCGGTAGTCCTGACCTACATCACCGCAAACTTTTTCCCCGGCGGCGCCGAGTGGGCTCTGGCCACGTTCGCCATTTCCTTCCTCGCCCGTCCGTTCGGAGGCTTCATCTGGGGACCCTTGGGCGACCGGCTGGGACGCAAGGCCGTCCTGTCCCTCACCATCATCCTGATGGCAGGCGCAACCTTCTCCATTGGCCTGCTGCCCACGTTCGATCAGATCGGTTACTGGGCCCCCGCCCTCCTCGTGGCACTGCGGATCCTGCAGGGGTTCTCGACCGGCGGTGAATACGGCGGCGCGGCGACCTTCATGGCCGAGTACTCCCCCGACAAGAAGCGTGGCTTCCTCGGCAGTTTCCTCGAGTTCGGCACCATCTTCGGTTTTGCACTCGGCACCGCAATCACCCTGTTCCTGCAGATCCTCCTCGGCGCTGAAGCGATGACCGACTGGGGCTGGCGGATTCCCTTCCTCATCGCGGGGCCCATGGGCCTGATCGGCTGGTACCTGCGGTCCAAGCTTGAAGACACCCCGGTTTTCCGTGAACTTGAGCACAACTCGGGCACCGAAGACAGCGGACCCACCACGTTGAAGCACCTGGCCAGCAGGTACTGGCGTCCGGTGCTGACGATGGCCGGCCTGGTGATCGCGCTTAACGTCGCCAACTACACCTTGCTCAGCTACATGCCCACCTACCTGCAGACGCAGATTGGCCTGTCCGACGACGGCTCCCTCACCCTGATCCTGATCGGCCAGGTAGTGATGATGATCCTGATCCCATTCGCCGGGGCGCTCTCGGACCGGGTGGGACGAAAACCGCTGTGGTGGGTTTCCCTGGTGGGGCTCTTCGTCGCGGCCCTGCCGATGTATATGCTGATCGGCACCGGATTCACCGGGGCACTGATCGGGTTCGCTGTTCTGGGCATGCTCTACGTTCTGCAACTCGCCACCATCTCGGCGACTTTCCCGGCAATGTTCCCCGCCCATGTGCGGTTCGCCGGGTTTGCGGTGACGTACAACCTCGCGACGGCGCTGTTCGGCGGGACTGCACCGCTGGCCAACGAAGCACTGATCGGGGCGACCGGAAACCTGCTGGTTCCGGCCTTCTACATGATGGGCGCCTGCCTGATCGGCATGATTGCTATGCCGTTTGTCCGGGAGACCGCCGGTGAATCCATCAGGGGCACCGATATGCCGGGTGACCCCACTGCAGCCGAGCTGGCGACCACCCGCAGCTGACCTCTCCGGGGACGTACAGAGGGCGGCACCGCGATCATCGCGGTGCCGCCCTCCGTACGTCGGTCCGGGTGATGTTTCCGGTCTAGCGAGTGGGTTCGCGGTCGACCGCTTCCCCGTGGGCCTCGTGGGCCCGGCGCATGAGATCCATGAATTCGGTCTCGTTCCGGATGAGGCGCTTGTACTTCTCGGGGAGCTGCCGGAGCATCTTCTCCTCTTCGATCATGCGGTTGAAGATCTTCTCGCGCTCGTTGATGTCCGTCTCGTATTCCAGGTCCATGTACTCGGTAGCGTGGCGCTTGGCCCCGGAGACAGCATTCTTGGCCTTGCCCTTGGGGCTGAAGACCGAAGCCAGCACGGTGACGATGAGCACCCCGAGGATGACGGTGAGGGACAACCCGGTAGAGATCTCGACTACCGGGACGGGTTCGCCGTCGTTGATGAAGCCCAGGTTATTCTCATGCAGCGCATGGAGGATCAGCTTCACGCCAATGAAGCCGAGGATGATCGCGAGGCCGTAGGAAAGGTAGATGAGCCGGTCCAGCAGGCCGTCGATCAGGAAGTACAGCTGACGCAGTCCCATCAGCGAGAACGCCGTCGCGGTGAAGACGATGAACACGTTCTGGGTCAGGCCGAAGATCGCGGGAATGGAATCCAGTGCGAACAGGATATCGGTGCCGCCAATGGCTATCATCACCAGCAGCATCGGGGTGAGAACGCGTTTGCCATTCTCGATGGTGAACAGTTTGTCGCCGTCGTAATGGTCGGTGGCTGGCAGGAAGCGCTTGGCCAGGCGCACCACGATCATGTCACCATGGTCGTCATCGGATGTCGGCTTGAGCAGGTTGCCGGCGGTCAGGATCAGTACCAGGCCGAAGATGTAGAAGATCCAGGCGAACTGGTTGATCAGTGCGGCGCCCAGGAAGATGAACCCGGTGCGGGCGATCAACGCGAAGACGATGCCGAAGAGCAACACCTTCTGCTGGTCGGCGCGTGGCACCTTGAAGCTGGCCATGATGATGAGGAACACAAACAGGTTGTCGACCGACAGCGCTTTTTCAGTGACATAACCGGCGAAGTACTCGGTGCCCATGGTGGCGCCCCCGAAAACCAGCACGCCGAGCCCGAAGAGGATGGCGAGCCCCACATAGATCGAGGACCAGACCGCCGCCTCCTTCAAGGTCGGGGTGTGCGCCTTGCGGACGTGGAAGAAGAAGTCGAAGAGCAGTAGCCCCACAATTCCGGCGATCGTCAATGCCCAAACAATTGGGGATACTTCCATGCGGTTTGTTCTCCTAGTACAGGTGGTGTAGCACTCACGGTAGTTTGCGCGGGGAGTGGACGGCAAGACGGTCCCAGGCCGTACATTGAACTCATGACTCCCTCCACGATGCGTAGTGCGGTGCTTCACGAGGCTGGCGCGGCCCGCCCCTACGCCGATAGTGCACCGCTCCGGCTCGACGAAGTCGCGGTCCCCTCGCCCCGGCCCGGCGAGATCCGTGTAAGGATTGAGCGGGCAAGCCTCTGCCATTCGGACCTCTCGGTGATCGACGGTTCGCGGATACGTCCGCTACCGATGGCGTTGGGCCATGAGGCGACCGGCGTCGTCGACCTGGTCGGGCCGAATGTCACCGATATCACAGTGGGTGATCGGGTGGTTCTGGTCTTTGTACCCAGCTGTGGGTCCTGCCGTGCGTGCGATGCGGGCCGCCCGGCCCTCTGCCACCGTGCGGCGGAAGTCAACGGCAGTGGGGATCTGCTGCACGGTCCGGCACTGCTCCGCGCCGCCGATGGTGACAGGATCAACCACCACCTGGGCGTCTCTGCGTTTTCGGAGTATGCGGTGGTGGCCCGCGAGTCGGTGGTGGTGATTGACGACGACGTCCCCTTCGACGTCGCTGCCATGTTCGGCTGCGCGGCGCTCACCGGGATCGGGGCGGTGCTGAACACGGCGCAGGTCAGTGAGGGGCAGTCGGTTATTGTGTTCGGGCTCGGGGCCGTCGGGTTGATGGCGGTGATGGCAGCCGCGCAGGTCGCGGGCACTACGGTGATTGCCATCGACCCGCTGCCAGCGAAACGTGACCTTGCGCTCCGGTGCGGTGCGACCTCGGTCGGCGCCCCGGATGCGGCGGAAGCCCTGGTTCAGGCGCTGGGCAGCGACGGGGTGGATGTGGCGATTGAAGCGGTCGGCAGTGCACGCGTGATGGAGTCGTGCCTGGGGTTGCTGACCCGCGGCGGTGCGCTGGTGTCGGTGGGGCTGCCGCACCCCGATCAGGCCATCAGCACGCAGGCGCTGCAGTTTGCCGGTGCGGGTAAACGTCTGCTCGGCTCCTACATGGGGGACTCCGTGCCCGCCCGTGACATCCCCGCGTATCTGGCGCTCTGGCGTGCGGGGAAGCTGCCCGTTGAGCTGCTCCACACCGATACACGGGACCTCAGCGACCTCAACGAAAGCCTCGACGCCCTGGCCGACGGCCTTGTCGTGCGACGGATCTTCATGCTCCGGTAGCGGCGTTTTGGCGTCGCCTTCCGGCCGCCTACCCGCAGAGACGGCCCCCCGGCGTCAGATCCGCCGGTTACAAGCGGCGGATCTTGCCCCGAGGGCCGTTTCTGGGCGTGAAGCCGCACCGAAGGAGACGGAAGCACCCGCCGGGCTAGTACTTGATGGTGCCGATCAGGCCGATAATCCGGTCGATGGTGGCCGGATCGGTCTCCTCCGGCATGGCGCCTGTACCGGTGAGCGAGGCATTGAAGTAGATCCCGTCACCGAGCAGCATCACCAGATGCACCATGTCCTCATCACCGACCGCGTCCATCAGTACGTCGAACCACTGGGTGCGGCACTTGGCGAGCAGCTCGTTGGCTTCGGGGTGGGATCCCTGCGCCAGCCGGGTTACCGCCGTGTTGCACCGTTCCAGCGGGCTATCCACGTCCAGCGAGCTTTTCACGTAGTAGGTGGCCGCCTTTGCGGGATCGGCTTTCATCACTTCGAGATCCATGGTGACCAGGGCCTGCAGGCGGGCGAAGAGGGCGGCGGTCAACTCATCCTTGGACTTGAAGTGATAAGTCAGCCCGCCTTTGGAGACCCCTGCCCGCAGGGCGATGGCGTCGAGGGTGGCGCTGCGTTCGCCGTCGGATACCAGGAGGTCCTGGTACGCGTCGATCAGCCGTTGAACTGTGCTTGGAGCGTGACCCATGAGGACGAGTTTAGGCCCTATTCAAAAAACCGACTAGTCGGTATAGTGATGTGCGTCATAGCATTTACGGCCGACCAATAGACCGGCCCGACGGACCTCGGAGGCACACCATGAGTCATGCAACTGTTGGGAAGGATGCCCGCGGCACCCCGCAGGGTGAGGGAAAGGGGCTCGCGGCCGGCACGCTCGGGGTCTGGGGCTCGGTGGTCATCGGACTGGCCTCGACGGCGCCCGTCTACTCGCTCGCTGCGTCACTCGGATTTGTGGTCCTCGCCGTTGGCGCGCAGGCGCCCATCGCCTTCATCCTTGCGTTCATACCGATGCTCTTCATTGCCTTCGCCTACCGGGAGCTCAATCGGGAGATGCCCGATTGCGGGACCTCTTTCACCTGGGCCACCAAGGCGTTCGGGCCGTGGGTAGGCTGGATGGCCGGTTGGGGTGTCGCGGTTGCCGGGATTATCGTGCTGGCCAACCTCGCCCAGATCGCCGGAATCTACCTATGGCTGCTCATCGGCGACGGTTCCCTCGCGGATAACGCTCTTCTGGTCACGGCCACCGGCGTTTTCTTCATCGCCCTGATGACCTACGTCAGCTACCGCGGAGTGGAGATCGGCGCCAAGCTGCAGAACGTACTCCTGGGAATCCAGTATCTGGCGTTGGCCTTGTTCGTGGTGTTTGCGCTGATCGGTATTGCGAACGGTACTGCCGAGAACGCGACGGCGCCATCCCTGGACTGGTTCAATCCGTTCGCTTTCGAGAGCGTTGAGGGGTTCACCGAAGCGGTCCTGCTGGCTCTGTTCATCTACTGGGGCTGGGATGCCTGCCTCGCCTTGAACGAGGAAACCCGCGACGCCCGCCGGATCCCCGGCCGGGCCGCCCTCATCTCGACGGTGCTGCTGCTCATCACCTATGTCGGCGTCACCGTCGCCGCGATGATGTACGCCGGGGTCGGCGAGGGAGGCACCGGACTCGCGAACGAGGTGAACGCTGAGGACGTGTTCTTCGCCCTCAAGGACGTGATTCTGGGGCCAGCCGCCTGGCTGCTGGTGGTGGCGGTCCTGGTGTCCGCGGTGTCCTCCACCCAGACCACCATCCTGCCCACCGCGAGAGGCACCCTGTCCATGGCCGTCTACCAGGCGCTCCCCCGCCGGTTCAGCACCGTGCACGACCGGTTCAAAACACCATCCTTCTCCACCCTGGTAATGGGCGTGGCAGCCATCGCCTTCTACGTGGTGATGACCCTGATCAGCGAAAACATTCTTGCCGATTCAATCCTGTCCCTGGGCCTGGCCATCGCCTTCTACTACTCCATCACCGGGTATGCCTGCGTCTGGTACTTCCGCCGTGAGCTCTTCACCTCCCGCCACAATTTCTCCTTCCGGTTCCTGTTCCCGCTGCTGGGTGCGCTGATGCTGACCGCCGCGTTCCTCAAGTCTGCGATCGATATGGCCGACGTCGACTACGGGTACAGCGTGCTCCTCGGCGTCGGCGGCACTTTCGTGGTCGGTATCGGCTCCCTCGCCGTGGGACTGGTGCTGATGCTGATCTGGCGCACCCGCCCAGGATCCCTCCCGTTCTTCCGCAAGGAGAGCCTGAACGCCGACACACCCGTGCTGGTGCCCGACTCCCCCGACACCTACCGACGCTCAATTGATGGAGGCTTAGCCTAATGCGCATTCTTATTGTTGGTGCCGGCGGTGTGGGATCCGCCGCCGTGCGGATCGCCGTCCGCCGCTCATTTTTCGACCTGCTCGTAGTCGCTGACTACGATCCGGCCCGCCCGCAGGCCCTGGTCAACTCGCTCGACGACGACCGCCTGGTGGCCGCACAGGTGGATGCATCCTCGGCAGAGGCGATTGCCGCCGTCGTGCACGAACACCAGATCACCCACGTCCTCAACGCCGTCGACCCGCGGTTCGTCATGCCAATCTTCAATGGCTGCTTCGCGGCGGGCGCCACCTACCTGGACATGGCAATGAGCCTGTCCGTCAGGCATCCGGAGGAGCCCTACGCGAAGACCGGGGTGATGCTCGGCGACGAACAGTTCGCGATGGCCTCGGACTGGGAGGACGCCGGCCGGCTCGCGCTGGTGGGCATGGGCGTGGAACCGGGATTGTCGGATGTCTTCGCCCGTTATGCGGAGGATGAGCTGTTCGCCTCGATCGACGAGTTGGGGGTGCGAGACGGCGCCAACCTCGTCGTGGCGGGGGCTGACGGCGAACCGGCGTTCGCTCCGTCCTTCTCCATCTGGACCACCATCGAGGAGTGCCTCAACCCGCCGGTCGTCTTTGAACGCGAGACCGGCTGGTACACCACCGAGCCGTTCAGCGAACCCGAGGTCTTCAGGTTCCCCGAGGGCATTGGTGAGGTGGAGTGCGTCAATGTGGAGCACGAGGAGGTCATCCTGATGCCGCGCTGGACCAAGGCCCGGAAGGTGACCTTCAAATACGGGCTCGGCGACGAGTTCATCGACGTGCTCAAGACCCTGCACAAGCTGGGGCTTGATTCGACCGAGCCCCTGATGGTGAAAGGTGTTTCGGTGTCTCCCCGGGACGTGGTCGCGGCGGCGCTGCCTGATCCCGCAACCCTGGGCGACCGGATGACGGGCAAAACGTGTGCCGGCCTGTACGTGACCGGCAGTGGGAAGGACGGTTCGCCCCGCGCCGTGTACCTCTATCACGTGGTGGACAACGAATGGTCGATGGCCGAGTACGGATCCCAGGCCGTAGTGTGGCAGACCGCGGTGAACCCGGTGATCGCGCTGGAACTCCTCGCGAACGGAACCTGGCAGGGCTCCGGGGTCCTCGGGCCTGAGGCCTTCGACTCTCGCCCGTTCCTGGAACTGCTGGCCGCAAACACGCCGCTCGGCTACGGATCACCGTGGGGGCTCGAGGAGCGCTAGGGGTCTTCGTCCTGCCCCGGCCGCCAGAAACGGCCTCCCGCGTCAGGTCCGCCGGTTGCGAGCGGCGGACCTGACGCCGGGGGCCGTTTCTGCCACGCCAACACCTACTGGTGCACCCACCAGTAGGATGTGCACCATGACTGAACTGCCTGTCGCCCTGATCACCGGCGCCTCGCGCGGCATCGGCCTGGCCATCGCCCGCGAGCTCGCCCCCACCCACCATCTGCTCCTGGGCGGTCGTGATGCCGAGGCATTGAAGGACCTTGCCAGCGAGTTCCCCTCCGCCGAGCCTTTCGCCGCTGAGCTGACCGAACTCACACCCGACGTCGTGCACGGCATCTCCCGCCTCGACGTGCTGGTGCACTCGGCGGGAGTGCTGCAGATGGGCCAGGTGGCCGATCTGACTTCCGAGCAGTGGCGGACGAGTTTCGAGGTCAACGTGTTCGCGGTGGCGAACCTGACCCGGCTGCTGCTGCCAGCGCTGCGGGCCGCCAAGGGCCAGGTCATTGCCATCAACTCGGGCGCCGGCTACGCCTCCGGTGATGGATCTGCGCTGTACAGCGGCACGAAGTTCGCGCTGCGGGCCTTCACCGATGCCCTGCGTCAGGAGGAGCGCGGCAACGGGGTCCGGGTCAGCTCCATCCACCCTGGCCGGGTGGCCACCGATATGCAGCAGGAGTTGCACGACTTTGAGGGCAAGCCCTACCGTCCCGAGGAATGGGTCCAGCCGGACCAGGTCGCCAAAGCGGTCCGCCTGGCAGTGGACGCTTCACGGGACTCGGTCATTGAGTCGCTGAGCATCCGGCCATCCGGAATGGTCTGACCCGACATTCCGATCGAGTCAACACTAATGACGGGTTTCCAGCCGGATACCTGTCATTAGTGTTGACTCGATCCGGTGTTTGAGGCGGGGGTCAGCCTCTCCGGATCACCCGAGGCTTCCCGAACTGGGTCTGGACACCCGGCGAGTACAGCACCGATTCGGGTGGCCCCGCCACCTCTATTCCGGCGGCGCTGACCAACCCATCGTCGAGGTACTCGACTGCTGCGGGATGCAGCGGCCAGGGAGCATGGGTGTTCGGGATGAACAGCGTGCGCCCGGCAAGTTCGGAGTGCAGGCCGAAGCGCGCGGTGAGGTTGATGGTCAATGGGTCGGTCGCGATCACCGACCGTTGGGGGCGGACAGCGAACGACGACGTCGCACCGCCCCGGAACCGCTGCACCGTATATCCTGCGAGACCCGGCTCGGGCACCGGCGCGCACCGGGACCACACGTAGGGGATTCCTGCTGCCCGCGCTACGAGAACCACGGCCAGCCGCGACGCATCAAGGGTCAGGAACACCACTCCGCGGGTTCCCTCGGAGTCCCGCGAATACAGCCGGACGTTGATCTCGCTGAAGGACCCGAAATAGGGGATGGGCATCCCCGAACCAATCCCGGCCCCGACCATCCGGAAACCGATCAGTCCCACCCAGGCGTCGCCGTCGTACACATCCGGTTCAGTACCGGGCGGCATGAATTGTGCGGCCGTCGCCACCGGGATCCGCCAGTGCAGGAACACCGCATCCAACCATGCCTGGTCCATGATCGGGAGGCTGAGGAGGGGCGGTGCTGCCGGCCAGGCAACTGCGTCAGACATCGGTGGTCACCTGTGTTCTCGTTGGTTTCATTCGATTATCGATTTGCAGGACTGTGAAGCCAAAGCCCACGAACATGGCACCAATGAATACGCAGTTGATGAGAACCTCTAGCGGATCGATGAGCCTCAGATCCACAAACGGGTACGGGTACCAGGTCACCGCTGCACCACGTATCAGCGTGTACACCAGCCATGTGGCCGGGAAGATCAGGGACAGCCACACCGTTTGAATGGTGAACCTCGGGCGGGGGCCAAACAGCAGCCACCCGAGGACCGTGAGAATCGGCACCACATAGTGCAGGAGCGTGTCCGACAGCCTGCCCAGACCCACCAAGGCCTGCACCTCGGGGAGACGCCGCAACAGTGTGAACGCGATCAGCCCGGTCACCGAAATGTTGACGACGGCGTTCAACCGCAGCACCCGCCACAGGGTGGACTGCCTGCCCGCCGGATTGCGGGCGAGGTCGAGGTTGATCATCAGCACCAGGACGTTGCTGAGGATGGTGAAGTAGCTGAAGAAGTTCCACCACGACATGGTGGGCCCCAGCAGGGAGTAGTTGTCCCCATTGATCAGTGCGATCACCTGGGCCCCAAGGCCCACCAGACCGATCAGGGCGACGACGCCGTGCCAGCCTCGTTCAGCAATCCTCATCGGTTCCTCCCACAGTGAATGACAATGCTCCCCTGATCGTATGCCTAGTAGGCTGTGCCCGTGAATGACGAGACCCTCTGGGCTGCAGAAAACCGTGAACACCCGGGGCACTCCGCCCGTTACATCAAAAGGTTCGAGGCGATGCGCGAGGAGGGCCGTGACCTGCACGGGGAGGCGCGGCTGCTGGACGCGATGGCCGCACGGAAGAGCCAGATCCTCGACGCCGGCTGCGGCACCGGACGGGTCGGTGGGGAACTGGCGCAGCTGGGCCACCATGTCATCGGTGTCGACGCGGACGCCGAGCTCATCGCCGCAGCGCAGCGCGATCATCCATCATCGCGGTGGCAGACCGGGAACCTGAGCACCCTGGAGCTGGCGCGAACCTTCGAGCTGATCGTGTGTACGGGGAACGTGTTGCCGTTCCTGGCACCGGGCACAGCACCCGAGGTGCTCCGGCGGCTGCACGCGCATCTGATGCCGAACGGCCGCCTGGTGGTGGGCTTCGGCAATGACCGCGGGTACGCCTTCAACACCTTCTTCGCCGACGCAGACGCGGCCGGCCTGGAACGTCATGCCCAGTTCTCCACCTGGGATCTCAGGCCGTGGGAACCGTCGTCGTCGTTCCTGGTCGCTGTCCTAGCCCGCAAACACGCCGGCTAAACGACAGACGGCACCCGGCGAGAGCCACGAAAGCTACTCTCCGGGTGCCGTCAGGCAGTTCTGGATCACACCAGCACCAGATCAGGCGCGGCTGATCCCGGCGCGGGCCATCGCGTCGGTGTAGGCGGCCTGCATTTCCTGGCGCCACACTTCCTGCTTCGCCGGGGATCCCGCAAACGCGCGGTCTCCGGTGGAGCGCACCTTGTACACCTTGAAACCGCGGCGCTGAATGGCCCGGTTCTCCAGCTGGGTGAGGCGGCGTGCCACCTTGTGCGCGTCGGTGCCGTGAGCCACGAGGGCCGAGGCGCGTGAGACGCGCTGCAGGAAAGCCAGCAACGGCTTGACGCCTTCATCGATCTGCTCTGGTGTGAGCGCCTTTTCCTTCACCTCTGTGACATACCAGGGGTAAACGTTCCAGGGCATCACAAACTTGGGCTGCAGCCCAACGCTCTCGTAAATCTCAGCGGTGCGAATAGCACTCTGATCGTCGTTCTCCGCGGACACAAATCCTGAGGCGAGGCTTGCGCCCGGGTTGGAGAACAAGCTCACAATCCGACACTCGTCGAGGTCATGTGCTGGGTCAATATAGGGAAGTGCACGGTCCGGCTTCTGCTCGGCCAGAGTGTCACACATCCGGTTGATTTCTTCGATATTCGGGTCGTAACGTCGTTCCCACTGCTGTGCTCGGTAAGCCGGGTCCGCCATGCGTCGTGCCAATTTTGCCTCCTCGCGGACAATGCCTGAAGTGGCAGTAATGTTGTCCGCAGTCTTCCAGCTTACGCGCCCAAGCTGGGGGTGGGGTCATCCTGCCCGTCGCGGGCCTGAATCCCTCGCGTGCAGAATCCCCCATTACGTGGGGCCGACGGCGGCGTGTCCCGCCGAACACGCCGCGTTTCTGGCTGTTAGCCCGGGGAAGGTGGGGAAACCTGCACGTTCGACGCCGACCCCTGGCTCCCTAGGCATCGTCGCCGTAGATGAAGCTTTTGGCGAAGGACACCGCCTTCTTGAACGCGTCGTTGCGCAGGGAAACGTCGTCTGTCGCGTCGCTGGATTCCAGGTAGGCGGTGTGGCCGGGCCTGAGCACCCAGATATCTCCCTGCGGCGGGAGATAGAACACGCCGAAAGACCGCTGCGACTGGTCATCACCCCAGATCGGGATTGCTGCGACAGCAGCTCCGGTATCCACATTGATCCACTGCGCCCGTGGCTGGGGCTCGTCACCCACTACTGGATCAAGGAACGGGGCCGCCCCCTTGCCCCAGCGCTCCTCGAACCGCTCATAGAATGCGGGGACCAGCTGAGCATCGTACCGGCGCCATCCGGACATCATGTACTCCTTAGCTTCCTCGAAGGTTCTTTGCTGCGGAAGTAGAGCGGCTCCCGGTGCCCCCAACGGAAGCCGCTCCTACCTTGGTGCGGGAGGTCCGTCAGGCGTTGATCTTCTCTCGGGACCGCCCGTTGCTTTCGATCTCGATGCGCCGTGGTTTGGCCTTCTCCGCGATGGGGATGCGCAGGGTGAGCACGCCGCCGTCGTAGTTTGCCTTCACGTGTTCGGTGTCCAGGGTGTCACCGAGGATCAGTTGCCTGCTGAAGACGCCGCGGGGGCGTTCGGCGGCAATCAGCTCGGTTCCGTCCGGGGCGGAGGAGCTCCGTTCGGCGCGGACGGTGAGCACATTTCGTTCCACATCGAGGTCGATCGAGTTGGTGTCGACGCCTGGAAGATCGAAAGCCACGACAAAACTCTCGCCTTCTTGCCACGCATCCATCGGCATCGCGGCCGGCCGGGCGGACGTCCCGAGGACCTGCTGTGCCAGACGATCCAGTTCCCTGAATGGGTCGGTACGCATCAACATGGTTCCTTACTCCTTCAGCATCTTGAGTTGATGAATATCCCGCCAATCATCTGTAGTGACTGACATAGATTTTTTATATCACTGGTGACAGACTGATGCAAGAGGATTTTCTCGACACGTTCAGACCACGACAGGAGGGGTGAGATGACAGAGAAACAGGACCCCAGCACGGGACTGTATGCCATCTCGGTGGCGGCTGAACTGGTGGGAATGGGTCAGCAGAACCTGCGGCTGTACGAGCGGAAAGGCCTGCTGGACCCGGCCCGGACTCCTGGCGGAACCCGGAAGTACAGCGAGCTGGACCTGGTGACACTGCGCCGGATCGAGCAGCTGCTCGGCGAGGGGCTGAACCTCGCCGGAATCAAGATGGTACTGGTGCTGGAAGCCGCCAACGGCAAGCTGCGCGATGAGCTCGACGCCGCCGAGTGACCCAACCCAGCCCCTTAGGCCCGGCCCTTCAGGATCAGGTTCCAATACACCCGCGGCAGGATGCGCCGCTCCAACACAAAAGTGGCACGGCGCTCCCGCATGATGCCTTTCCACGGGAGGGAAGGCTTCGGCCGGTACTGGTCGTCGAACTCCGAGAACACCACCGTGGACCGCGACACCGTGAACGGGCAGGCCGAATAATTGTTGTACTTCGCGCTGACG
The DNA here is from genome assembly GCF_039526005.1 of Arthrobacter flavus. Taxonomy (NCBI): domain Bacteria; kingdom Bacillati; phylum Actinomycetota; class Actinomycetes; order Micrococcales; family Micrococcaceae; genus Arthrobacter; species Arthrobacter flavus. The sequence goes on from NZ_BAAAIJ010000047.1 coordinate 417,408, forward strand.
CTTTTCCCCTTCAGCACCGCCATCAAATTCTTGGCAACCACCTGCGTCTGCTGGCGGAGGGCTGCGCCTGATTTGGAATTCAGGGTAGCCGCCGCGTCGCCGAGGGACCAGACGGCCGGATACCTGATGGACCGCAGCGTCTCGGGGTCTACCTCGACAAATCCTGAAGGATCCCCTGGCTTCGGCAGATCGGTGGCCTTGAGCCAATCCGGCGCTGATTGCGGCGGGACGGCGTGAAGCACATCGTAGGCCACTGTCTCACTGCCGCCGAGACTGCTTTCCGCACCGAGGTCCTGCACCGTGACGGTACGTGCGACGGCGTCGACGGCGGTGATCTCACTGTCGTAGCGCACCTCGATACCGTACTCGGCGATCTTGCGGTCAAGTTCCTTATTGGCCACCGCCTCGGTGAACACGGTCGGGGTGGGAACCACCAGAATCACCCGGATGTCCTTGAGCACGCCCTGTTGCGCCCAATAGTCGCAGGCGAGGTACATCGGCTTCTGCGCCGCTCCCCCACAGGTGAGCGGCCCCGGTGGCAGGTTGAACACCACCGTTCCGCGCCGCAAATCACGCAACAGATCCCAGGCCTTGGGTGCCAGCTCGATCTCGTAATTGGACGCCCCGTACTTCGACGCCATAGCGTCCGCCAGGCCCGGTACCGCATCCCAGTCCTTCTGGATGCCGGGGCAGACCACCAACTGGTCATAGCGAATCTGGTCACCGGAGGCCAGGTGGATCGTGTTCTGAGCTGCGTCGATGTCGACGACGGCGTCCCTGACCCAGGTCACGCCGCGAGGAATCACCGAGGCCTGAGGCCTGGTGGCCTCCGACACTTCGGCGGTTCCGCCGGCAATATGGGAAAACAACGGCTGATACAGATGCCGGGAGCTGGGCTCCACCACGGCGATGCCGTTGGCGCCATACCTTCGGAGCCGTGCGGCGAGCGAAATTCCTGCATTTCCGCCGCCGATAATGACTATTTGATGGCGGGTCGGTCTGGGATCACCTGCGGCAGGGGCCACGGGCTAGTCTGACTTCTCGGTGAGGGCGCTGGCTTTATGGGCAGCCCGGGCACCGGTTTTGCCCGACTCGACAATGTACTGTGGCTCGGCGTCGCTGGCCCGATGGGTATTGCCATCCAGCTGGAAATCACTGGTCTTCTTCTCCACGATCTTTCCGTGGGTGGTGCCCTGCGGGGTGTTCCATTCCACGCTCGTGCCCTTGGTCAGCGCCACAATGACTCCTTCAATCGACAGTGTGCTTACCAGCCTACGGCCTCTGCCGTGTAGTCCTGCCAGATTGACCTATGAAAAGATGTAATCCACTAGACGCACGTTGTCGTGCAGGCGGGGATCACCTTGACCGACGACGGAGGACTTCATGAAAGACGGCGAGACTACAGCAGTGCACGGTCGCCATCTCCCTGATCACCCGTCAGCCCCAGCCCCAGAGTCCGGGGTGACGACGCCGGCCGCGACCGCGACTTCTTCCCGGGCGACGCGTAAGGGGTTCCGGCCCGAGGTACAGGGCCTTCGGGCGCTGGCGGTCCTGATGGTGGTCACCTATCACATCTGGTTTGACCGGGTCTCTGGTGGCGTGGACATCTTCCTGCTCATTTCGGCGTTCCTGATGACTCTCACATTCGCGCGGAAGGCCGACCGGGGAGCTCCCTTCGCCCTGCTGGCGCACTGGGTGCACCTGTTCAAACGCCTCCTGCCCGCCGTCGTCGTGGTCCTGGTCGGAACGATCGCCGCCTCCCTGTTCTTTCTACCGAGAGCCCGCTGGAGCATGGTGCTGGAGCAGTCGTGGGCGTCGCTGTTCTACGTCCAGAATTGGCTGCTGGCGTCCGAATCCGTGGACTACTACGCCGACACGAGCGTGGCCAGCCCGCTGCAGCACTTCTGGTCCCTCTCCATCCAGGGCCAGGTCTTTGTGCTGTGGCCGCTGCTCTTTCTGGCAGCGAGCCTGGTGGCGAAAGGCCTTCGCGTCCGGTTCCAGACGGTGGCCGCAGTGTTCTTCGGCGCATTGTTCGTTGCGTCGCTCGCCTTTTCCATCTATCAAACCGACGCCGACCAGGCCTACGCATATTTCGATACCCGGGCCCGGCTGTGGGAGTTCGCGCTGGGAACGCTGCTGGCACTGGTGCTGCCGTATGTGAAACTGCCGCAGGCCGCAGCGGTAGCGGCGGGCTGGATCGGGTTGGCGGGGATGCTGAGCGTTGGCTACCTGGTCGACGTCGAGGGCGAGTTTCCGGGTTTCGTTGCCCTCTGGCCGCTCGTCGCTGCGGGGCTGATTATCACCGCGGGCCAGACCGGAAGCCGTTTCGGCGCTGACCGGCTCCTCTCCTGGGGTCCGCTGGTGAAAATGGGTGACCTGTCCTATGCGCTCTACCTGTGGCATTGGCCCGTCCTGGTCATTTACCTCGTCAATCGGGGACAGGACGCCGTCGGACCCGTCGCGGGCCTGGCTATTATCGGCCTGTCCCTCATCCTCGCGTACTTCACCACCCGGTTTGTCGAACGCCCCCTGCGGAGCCTTCCCCGGGTAGAGGCTAGCCGGAGACGCAGCCTCGCAGTCATCGCGGTCTGCGTTGCCCTGGTCTCCGTCTCCGTTGCCAGCGTGCAATGGACCATGCGGGCCCAGGCTCAAGCCCTGGCCAGCCAATCCGACACACAGAACCCGGGCGCATATTCCCTGCTGCCCGGCTTCGTGGACCGCTCCACGGGTGACTCGCCGCCGCTGCCGGATTTGGGCAGCCTCGACGCGGAGTGGGGGGTGCTCGGGGAGAAGTGCGAAGGCGAGCACCTTCCGGTGGGAAACGACCGAGCTGTCCGTGGTTGTTCCTTCACCCCCGCGGAGGGGACCCCGGCGAAAGAGATCCTGGTCATCGGCGACTCGCACGCGGAGCAATGGCTGGAACCCATCGAGCTGATGGCCCAGCGAAACAACTACCAGGTGACGGCACTGCTGCTGGGTGGGTGCAGTTACGGCGCGGAAAGCGACAACCGTTCAGAGGCCTGCAACACGTTCAACGACGCCGCGACGGATTATGCGCTGAAAATGCAGCCCGACGCTGTGTTCACCATGGCGACCATCTCCCATCAGGCAACCACTGCCGAGCGCGAGGTCTCCGGCATCGCTGAGGCCAGCAAATTTCTCGGGGAAGCAGGCATCCCCGTGATCGGAATGCGGGATAACCCCAGATTCGAAGTCAATATGATCAGCTGCATCGAGGAACACGGTCCAGACGCAGCCGAGTGCACCTTCCCGGTCGGCGAGAAACTCGCCGCGACGGCACCGGTACCCTCGGCGCAGGAAACGGGCGGCGCGCTTCGCTTCATGGACCTTACCGACCTGATCTGCCCCGCAGGGATCTGCAGCCCAGTAGTGGGCAACGTCTACGTTTACCTGGACGACAATCACCTCACCATTTCCTACACCGGAACAACCCTGCCGCAATTCGAAGAGCGCTTCCACGCCGCTTTGGGCTGACGCCGGGCCAGGCAGGACATGCCTCCAGCTGGCATAGGAAGAGGGACAGAGCCGATGGCCCCGCCCCTCTCCATACCGGCTGGTCTACTTCGGCCGGATCACGCTATGTGTGCAGCGACCTACCTAGCGCCGCTTGATGAGTCCGCTCACCAGGTTCGTGGGGCGCTGCTGCTCGCCCTGCTGCGCACCGAGAACGATGACCACTCCGCTCACCACGGGCAGTGCCCACTGGACGATCTTGAGCTGCTTCTGCGCTGCGGCCAGTTCTGGTGAGCTGGAGGCACCTGGTTCGGTTGCGCCTTTCGCACCCTCATCGGAGAGTTCCCCCACCTTCTTGCCCAGGATCCCGGCGTACAGTGACAGACCCATGCCGGCGACCGTCACGACTGACTTGACGACCGTATTGGCCAGTGCGCCGTCCTGTCCTGCGACCCGGCCCTTATTGCCGAGGATCAGGCCGACGCCGCCGATGGCGTGGGCACCGAAGGCTGCGGCCTGGATGGGGCTCCACTTGGCCCAGCCCACCGTCGCCAGGCGGGTGCGCTCTTTCGGGTCCTTGGCCTCCGCGGCCGCACCGTTGAGGCCGACGGCGCCCATCAGGGATCCACCAAACCAGGCGGCAGCACTCAAATCGTGAACGGATCGTGCCAGTAGATTTCCAGCCATAGTGATCACTCCTCCAATAGATTTCCGTTGAATAACGGCAAAACTTGTTCCCTAAGCATACTTACTATCAGAGGGTTTAGCACACTGGCGTCGCCCGCGGCCCCAGCGAAGGTGCCCCCCAGGCCCCCGATCGCAACCGGATCGAATAGGCTTCCCGCATGAGCCGCACACCACCGGCGACTCCCGCGACCGTCGCCTTGAGCGCCGCCGGGGTCCAGTTCTCGGTGCGGAGCTACGCCCATAATCCTCGATCGGGCAGCTACGGGGCGGAGGCAGTGGAAGCCCTCGGCGTCGACCCGGGGCGCGTTTTCAAGACCCTCATGGTGGATGTGGACGGAACCCTCACCGTCGCCGTCGTCCCGGTCTCCAGTACCCTCGATCTCAAGGCACTCGCGGCCGCAACCGGATGCAAGAGGGCGGCGCTCGCCGACCCCAAACGTGCCCAGCGGCGGACGGGCTACGTCCTGGGTGGGATCTCCCCGGTGGGGCAACGTCAACCCAGTCCGGCCGTAGTCGATGAGTCCGCCCTGAACTTTGCCAGCATTCTGGTATCCGGCGGGCGACGCGGATTCGAAATTGAGCTGGCACCCGTGGACCTGATTCAGGCCATCAGCGCAACGGTCGCCCCCATCGCCGGCTTGACGCCTCGCGCGTGATGGGTATCCGGGAATAGTCTGCGAGTCACTCCAGTTGACGTAGTTACTACTGCAACGGCAGTAGATCTTCGAAGGGAGCGCACCGTGAGCGATCAGGAAAGCCCGGTGCCCGCGCATCACGCCGAGGCCGACGTCGGGGCTTGCCCCTCCTTCGTTGCAGCGATGGACGTGATCGGGCGACGTTGGAGCGGCATCATCATCGAGGCGATCGGGAAGGGCAATACCGGCTTCGCCGACGTCAGCCGTTTTGTCCCCCACATCGGCGACACCATGCTCGCCAAGCGGCTCCGTGAACTTGAAACCGACGGGCTCATTCAGCGCGAAGTCATGGACGGGCGTCCCATTCGCGTGCGCTACTCACTCACCGTCGCCGGGCTGGCCCTGCTACCCATCCTGCGGGACATCACGTCGTGGGGACATGCCTACGCGACGACCGAGCAAACCGCAGCTGCCGACCAGGCACCCACAGACCAGCACCTCAACAAGGGACGATAAAACTATGGCTTTTGAACTCGGCATTCTCACCTTCGGTGAGCTGACCACCGATCTGACGACCGGGCGCATGCCCTCCCCCGAGGAGCGGATGAAGCAGACCATCGAGCAGGCCCGCGTCGCCGACGAGGTGGGCCTCGACGTCTTCGGAGTCGGCGAGCACCACCGCACCGACTTCGTCGCCTCGGCCCCGCACATGGTCCTGGCGGCCGCAGCCATGGCCACCAGGAACATCCAGCTCACCAGCGGCGTCACCGTCCTCAGCTCCGAGGACCCGGTCCGGGTGTTCCAGAACTTCGCCACCCTTGACCTCATTTCCGGAGGCCGGGCCGAGATCATCGCTGGCCGCGGGTCCTATACCGAGTCTTTTCCCCTGTTCGGGTACGACCTGGGCGACTACGCCGACCTCTTCCGGGAAAAGCTCGACCTGTTGCTGGCCATCCGCGCCGAAAATCCGGTGTCCTGGCAGGGTAGCCTGCGCGCGCCGCTGGTCAACGCCGACATCGCACCCCGCCCGATCAGCGACCTGCCTATCTGGGTGGGCGTCGGCGGTACCCCCGCCTCGGCGGTCCGCACGGGACAGCTCGGCCTGCCCCTGGCGCTGGCCCTCCTGCTGGGCCCCATCACCCAGTTCGAGCGTCCGGTGGATCTCTACCGTCAGGCATCGGTTGACGCCGGTCATGACCCCTCCAGCCAGCGGATCAGTATCAATGCCCACGGCATGGTCGGCAAGACCAGCCAGAGCGCCCGCGACGACTTCTTCCCCTATTTCTCCCGCGGTCTGGGCGAGAACAACCATCAGCGTGGGGCCAGTTTCAATCTGCCGCGGAACGCCTTCGAGGCCCAAGCCTCCCCGGCGGGCGGCCTCCTGGTGGGCAGCCCCCAGGAGATCATCGACAAGCTGCTCACCTACCACGACCTCTACGGCGTCTCCCGCGCCGTCTTCCAGATGGGCTTCGGCGGAGTGCCGCAGCAGACTCACCTGGAGGCCATCGAACGGCTGGGCTCCGAGGTGGCGCCCGTCATCCGCGCCGAGATTGCCTCCCGCGAATCGGTGAACGCATGAGCCGGCCCCTGCGCGTCGTCGTCGTCAACGGCAGCCCTACCCAACGCTCAAAAACCATGGGCCTGGTCAAGCTCATTACGGAGTCGCTCTCGCAGAAACTTGCCATTGAGGTCCACCACACCAACGTCTACCACCTCGGCCCTTCGTTCACCGGCGCGATGTCGCGGGAGGGCCTGGACCCGTCGGTCGAGGAGGAGTTCGCAGCCGTTGAGTCGGCCGACCTGCTCATCGCGGCCACCCCCGTCTACCGGGGCTCCTACGCGGGGATGTTCAAGCACTTCTTCGACCTGGTGGGCCAGTACGCGCTGACCAACACACCGGTGATCCTGGTGGCGACGGGCGGCAGCGACCGGCACGCACTCGTCATCGAGCACGCCCTGCGTCCGCTGTTCGGGTTCTTTCAGGCCGCCACCGTGCCGGTGGGCTTTTACGCGAATTCCGGGGATTTCGACGGCGATGTGGTGCTCAACGCCGAGGTGTACAGCCGGATCGAGGTCGGGCTAGGGGACGTGATCGACAGTCTCCGGCGCCTCACCACAGTTCGGTGAGGAAGGTGGACATCGGATAGGGAAATCTACACCACGAATGTCCACCTTGACCCCCCGCGTCCTGGTTGCTCACCGGAAGAGGTCCGCTGATCGCCTTTCGGGTATTCGGCTAGAGTTATACAGGTGAAGAATTGCCTACGGACTCCCGGTGTAGCGTGATCGACGACGCCATTACCGACCCCGGTAGGCCCACCACAGCCCCGGCCTATGTGCTTGCACAACTACGCCGCGCCATCATCGCCGGCGAGCTGCTCCCCGGCCAGCCATTGCGCCAGGACGCCCTCGCCGAACGCTTCGGGGTCAGCCGCGTCCCCCTCCGTGAGGCTTTCAAGGTGCTGGAAGGCGAAGGGCAGGTAGTGTACGCACCGCATCGCGGCTACAAGGTGGCCACTCTCTCGCTCACCGACTTGCTTGAGGTGTACCGCATCCGCGAAATCCTTGAGGCCGAGGCCGTCCAGGTGTCAATCAGGAGGTCCGACGACGGCGTCGTCACCCAGCTGAGAGCGGCAGCCCGGGAGGTGGAGACGGCGAGCGCGGCCGGAGACCTGCTGGCCATGACCGAGGCGAACCGGCGGTTCCATTTTCTGATGGTGACCTCAGCCCGGATGCCGCGCCTCGAAAAGTTGATCCAGGTACTGTGGGATGCCACCGAGACCTACCGGTTCGTGTACTACGGCGACGAGGTCAACCGTCATCGGGTCGAGGACGAACACCGACGCATCATCGATGCTTTCGCCGATCGTGATGCCGACCGGGTCATCACGCTACTCAACGAACACCGCAGCCATGCTGTCGACGCCCTCAGGACTTTCCTGAACGGAAAGTGATTCCCATCACGTAATTTTTGTGACCCCTGTTACATTGTGACCGATAATTGGATACAGTATCCAAATGATCTGGTCACCGCCGCCCTCCTCACTGCTGCTCGCACCCTTGTTGCCCGGGGTACCGAACTGTCAGCAGCCAAGTTTCGGGGATCGCTTTCATGAGTGACTGGCTCGGTCTGGGTGGCCAACGGGTGCTGGTCGCAGGTGCTGGCGGTATTGGCAGTGCGTTGGCCGAGGCCTTTGCCGAGGCGGGAGCCCGCGTGGTGGTTGCCGACGTCAATCCGGCCGGTCTCGCCTCCCTGGACCCGCGGGTGCACCCCCTCGAGGTGGATCTCTCCACCACGGCCGGGTGCGACCACGCCATCGCCCGCGCGGCCGCCGAACTCGGCGGACTCGACGTCCTCGTGCACGCGGTGGGCGTCAACCACCGGGTCCCTATCCTCGACACCAGCGACGCCGACTGGGATCGCATGATCACCGTCAACCTCACCAGCGCCTTCCGTCTGGGCCGGGCCGCCGGGAAGCTCATGGTCGCCGCCGGTTACGGGCGCCAGGTGTACTGTTCCTCGGTGTCGAGCCTCCTCGCCCACCCGGACCACGGCCCGTACGCTGCCAGCAAGGGCGGCCTGAACCAGCTGATCCGCGTGATGGCCCGCGAATGGGCCGCCGATGGGGTCACGGTGAACGCCGTCGCCCCCGGCTATGTGGAAACCGACCTGACCCGCGGTCATCTGGACAAACCGGGCGTCCGTGAGCACTACACCTCCCTCATCCCCGCCGGCCGGCTGGGCACCACCGGCGACCTCACCGGCCCCGCCCTCTTCCTCGCCTCCCGCCAGGCCGCCTTTGTCACCGGCCATGTGCTCTACGTCGACGGCGGGCGGACCCTTGTCTGAGCAAGAAGGCGCTGAGCAGAAATGGGTTGACCAGGAGTCAACCGAAGGCCAGCCGACCGAGAAGGCCGACGGCGGCCGCTTCCCGTTGCTCGCGCCGGGAGTGCTCGACGACGACCAGCTCGCCCTCTACACCACGATCGCCGGCCCACCCCGTGCCGGGGGCCCCTTCCTGGTGGTCGACGACGACGGCCATCTGGCCGGGCCTTTCAACGCGCTGCTGTACGCCCCGCACATCGGCGAGGCTGTGCAGGCGCTGGGCGCAGCACTCAGGTTTGGCGGGAAACTGCCCGCCCGCGCCCGTGAACTGGTGATCTGCGCCGTTGCCGCCGAACGCTGCTCAGCCTACGAATGGTATGCACACAGCCGGGTAGCCCTCAGCGTCGGCATCACCGCGACGGAACTGGAAAACCTCCGTGGCGGATTCGTGCCGGCTGGGCTACCCGACGACGAACTCTCGGCCCTGACATTCACCGCCGCCCTCCTCAACGGACGGACCGTGTCCGACGCTGACCATGCAACCGCGCTGGCGCACCACGGCCACGACGGCATCACCGAGCTATCCATCCTGGTGGGCTACTACCGGGCGCTGGCCGGGCTGCTCGCCGCTGGCGACGTCGGCGCGCCAGCCACCCCCAATTCTCACCCTCAATCGCACACCACCACCAAGGGAGAACGTCCATGACCACCTCACCACTGCACCGTCGCAGGGTCCGGCTTGCCGCAGCGGCACTCACCGTCCCCGCACTGTTCCTGTCCGCCTGCGGCAGCCCCGACACCAGCGGCGGCGGAAGCGGGGGCGGTGATGCCAGCGGCGGTGCCGACGGCGGCACCCTGTCCATCGCTACCGGCGGCACCGGCGGGGTCTACTATCCCCTCGGCGGCGGCTTCGCCACCATGATCCGCGAGAACATCGAGGGCTACGACGCCACAGTCCAGGAGACCAACGCCTCCGTGGACAACATGCTCCTGATCGAGAACGGTTCAGCCCAGCTGGCCTTCGCCGTCGGTGACGTTGTCTCCGACGCCGTCGAGGGGGTCAACGACTTCGACGGCAACCCCATCGAGATCTGCTCACTCGGCAACACGTACAACAACTTCATGCAGGCCGTCACCGTTGATGGCACCGGCATTGAGGGTGTCGCTGACATGGAGGGCAAGGTCGTCTCGGTCGGCGCTCCCGGCTCGGCTACCGAGGTCGCCGCCCTGCGCATCCTCGAGGCCGCCGGAATCGACCCCGAATCAGGGGTGGAACGCCGTCAGCTGGGCGCCGCTGAGACCGTCGCAGCCCTGCGGGACGGCACCATCGACGCTGGCTTCTGGTCCGGCGGCCTGCCCACCGGTGCGCTGATCGACCTCGCCAGCGACGGCGACATGAACCTCCTCAGCATCGGCGAATACGCCGACCAGCTCGCCACTGAATACGGCGAGTACTACGTCGAGGAAGACATTCCCGCCGACACCTACGAGGGCCAGACCGAAGCAGTCTCCGCCATCGCCTCGCCAAACATCCTGGTTGCCAGCCCGGATATGGACGAGCAGCTGCAGCAGGACATCACCGCGGCGATCTTCGACAACGTTGAAGCCCTCACCCAGGTGCACCCCGCCGCCGTCGAACTGGATGCCGCTACCGCAGGCGACATCCCCTACGTCGAGACCTGCCCCGGCGCCCAGGCTTACTTTGACGAAAATGCAGGCTAACCACTGATGCGCAAGCCTGCCGTCGTCGTCGCCGTCCTGGTGTGCCTTGGCACGCTGGGCGGTGGGGCGTTCGCGGTTGCCGCCCAGGGGGTCCCTGAACGGGACGCCCCCGGGCGCAGCATCGTGATCACCAACGACGACGGCGGGCTGGCCTCGGTTCCCCTTCCCGGGGATACTTTCGCGGTCAGCTACCGCAATTCGCTGTACGGAACCATCGCTGAGGAACGTTACACGGTCCTCCCCGACGGCAGTTTCCGGCTCCACCAGATCGCCGCCGACCAACTCGCGGTGCTCGAAGAGTATTACGGTGTCCCCGGCGCCCCCACCCCCGCGGACCCCCAAGACCGGCGGAACTATGTGGTCGAGCCCGACCCAGCACACCCCGCCGTCTTCACTGACCTCTCTATTGCCGCCACCGATCTCGGTGAACGCACCCTCCACCTGCCCGGAACAGCGCCCGTTTCGCTGTGGGACCTGGTCGACGACGATCAGCCCTTCATCCTGCTAGACATCAAGGAGACCCCATGACCGAGCGAATTGACGGCGACGGCGCCGTCAAGGCCGGCAAGCTGCACCGCCCCACCCCCGATCAGGCGATCGATCCGAGCCGCCGCGACGACGCGCGAATACCCGACGACGCCGAGATCAACCCCATCGAGCGCAGCGACGAGATCGATGAAGACGCGCTGATCGCCGAGTTCGAAGCTGAGAAACCCGCCCGCCAGTTGGCAGGTATTCCTGCCATGGTGGTCAAGGTCGGCGGCGCCGGGCTGTCGCTGTTCGCGCTGTACTGGGTGTTCAACCCGATGGCGACGCAGTTTTATCTGCCCGCGTTCCTGATGATCGGCCTGTCCCTGACCTTCCTGGTGTATCGGGGCTGGGGCAGATCGGCGAAGGCCAAGGAAGCTGGCAGGTCCGACAACCCGCACCTGCTCGACTGGGTGTTCGCGATCGTGGCCATCGTGCCGTTCGCCTACATCATCTCGGACTGGGACTCATTCTTCCGCCGAGCCATCACCCCCACCTACCTCGACCTGATCATGGGCATTATCGCTATCCTCGTGGTCCTGGAAGCCGCCCGTCGCACCGTCGGCATCCTGGTCCCCCTCGTAGTGATCGGGTTCTTCGCTTACGCCTACTGGGGTCCCTTCATACCCGCGCCGTTCAACACCTCCTCGTTCGACTGGATCCGGCTGGTGGGCCACAACGTGATGGGTACCCAGGGAATCTTTGGGGTGCCGACTGACGTCGCTGCCACCTACATCATCCTGTTCACCATTTACGGTGCAGTGCTCGGCGCCTCGGGTGCCACCAAGTTCTTCATCGACCTCTCCTTCTCGGCCTTCGGCCAGTCAAAGTCCGGCCCCGGCCGGACCGTCACCCTGGCGGGCTTCCTGCTGGGTACCGTCTCAGGTTCCGGCGTGGCCACCACCGTCACCCTCGGTGGCATTTCCTGGCCGCTGCTGCGTAAGGCCGGTTATCCGAAGGAGCACGGTGGTGGCATTCTGGCCGCTGCGGGTATCGGTGCCATCATGTCGCCTCCCACCCTGGGCGCTGCGGCGTTCATCATCGCCGCTCTGCTGGGCGTGTCCTACCTGGAGGTCCTGATCTGGGCCACCATCCCCACACTGCTCTACTACTTCGGCATCATCCTCGCCATTGAGATGGACGCCCGCCGGTTCAAGACCAAGGCCGTGGAGATGGATATCAAGCCCGTCGGCAAGCTGCTGCTGCGTTTCGGCTACCACTTCAGCTCCCTGATCGCGATCGTCGCCTTCATGGCCCTGGGCATGACCCCGTTCCGCGCCGTGGTGTTCGCGACCGGCCTCGCATTTGTGCTGAGCTTCTTCGACCGGGAGTCCTGGATGACTCCCCGGAAGATCTTCGATGCCCTGGCCACGGGAGCCACCGGTGCCCTCTCCGTCATCCCGGTGATGGCGGCGGCGGGCCTGATCGTGGGCATCATGACCCTGACCGGTCTGGGTCTGAAGCTGGCGAGCATCATCGTCGACTTTGCCGGCGGCAGCCTGCTGCTCACCGCGATCTTCTCGGCCGTCGCCGTGATCCTGCTGGGGTTGGCCGTCCCGGTCACGGCGAGCTTCATCATCTCCTGGGTGATCATCGGCCCCGCCCTGCAGGACGTGGGCGTTCCCGGCTTCGCCGCGGCGATGTTCATCTTCTACTACTCGGTGCTCAGCGAGGTGTCGCCGCCCACGGCGCTCTCACCGTTCGCCGCATCGGCGATCACCGGCGGCAAACCGATCAAGACCATGTGGCTCACCTGGCGGTACACCCTGTCCGCGTTCCTCGTGCCGTTCATCTTTGTCCTCTCCGGCTCCGGAGTCGGGTTGCTACTTCAGGGCGGTGTCGCCACCGTGGCGCTGGCGTTCTCGGTTTCCATCCTGGCGGTGGCAGCGTTGGCCGTCGCCACCGGCGGTTGGCTGCTCGGACCGGCCCGCTGGCCGGAACGGGTCATTCTGGCCATCGGCTCGTTGCCGCTGCTCACCCTCGATCCGGTGAACATCGGGATCGGCGTGGCAATTATCGCCGTCGGCGTGCTGGTGCACCTGATCGGCCGGAAACGGCATCCGTATGATCCGGACGCCGAGCTGGCGGAAGCAGACCCGACCGATTCAGTTGGCTCGGCATCGGGAACGACGGCGCCGGCCACTTCCACGGGTCCCGCCGCTTCATGACCCAAGCACCGTCGACGCATGCAGCAGTCACCATGCTGCAGGCCGTCTCCGTGACCACCACAGGGGTGCTTCCTGCCTTCCTGCTGGGTGCGTTGGCGGTGCAGATCCGTGGGGATCTGGACATCGGACCCGCCGAAATGGGGATGGCAGCCGCCACCCTCTTCACGGTGTCAGGTGTGCTGGCCCGCCCGATCGGCGGGCTGGTCCAGCGGATTGGTGCGGCGAAGGGCATGGTCGCCTCGGCGACCCTCGCCGCCGTCGCGCTGGCTGGTGCAGGTCTGGCGCCGACGTTCGCCCTGCTGATCGTCGCTCTGTTTGTCGGCGGGCTGGCCAACGCCATGGCCCAGCCGTCAGCGAACCTCGGCATCTCCCGGGCGGTCAACCCGAACCGGCTGGGATTGGCGTTCGGCGTCAAGCAGTCGTCCATTCCGGCGGCCTCGATGATCGCCGGGATCGCCGTCCCGGTGATCGCCCTCGCCGTCGGCTGGCGGTACGCGTTTCTGCTCGGCTCGTTGCTGGCCATCGCCATTGCCGTCTGGGCGTTCTTCAGCGCACCCGGCACCCGGCCGACCCAGCCGGGGGAAACCCCGAAGGCTGATCGCGGCACCCCGAGGGGTGGCCTGGTGATGCTGAGTGTGGGCGCGGGGTTCGCTGCTGCGGCGGCCACCTCGCTGGGCGTCTTCCTGGTGGACTCGGCGGTGGAATCCGGGATGGCGCCCGGCACCGCTGGCCTGTTGTTCGCCGGCGCAGCGCTGCTGGGCCTGGTGATCCGGATTATCCTCGGCCTCGCCATGGACAAGTATCCGCAGCGCAGCCCGCTGGTACTGATCACCAACCTGCTGGCCCTCGGCGTGATCGGTTACCTGCTGCTCGCCCTGGGGACCAGTTCACTGCTGTTCGTGCTCGGGGCGCTGCTGGCCTACGGGGCTGGCTGGACCTGGCCCGGCCTGGTGCACTTTGCAGTGGTCCGGGACAACCGGGCCAACGCGGCCACCGCCACCGGAGTCATCCAGACCGGGCTGTCCCTGGGCGCCGCGGCCGGTCCGCTGTTGTTTGGGCTGCTGACTGCAGCCACCTCGTATGAGACCGCCTGGTTGGCGGCCGCCGTCGTCGCTGCCCTGGCTGCCGTGACGTTCACGGTGGCGCGGCGGATGATCCGCCGGTCGCGGGTACTGACCGCTGCGGAAACACTCACGGCCGAGGCCCTGGGAACCGCCGACCCGACTGACACCCTGACCCCGATGGAGGAGAAGAGATGACGCCCACGCGTTTCGCAGTGGTGGGAGGTGGCATTGTTGGTGCCGCCGTCGCCCGCCGGTTGCTGCAGGTCCAGCCCGATGCCGAGGTCACCGTGCTTGAGAAGGAGCCCATCCTCGCCGGGCACCAGACCGGCCGAAACTCCGGCGTCGTCCACGCCGGGCTGTACTACACGCCCGGATCCTTGAAAGCGAAGCTCTGCCGGCAGGGCGTGGACCTGCTCAAGGAGTACTGCAAGGAGAAGGGGCTGCCCTACGACGAGTGCGGCAAGGTGCTCGTCGCCCGCAACCCGGTCGAGGAAGGCCGGCTCGACGACATCATGGAGCGAGCCGTCGCCAACGGGGTCCCCGGAGTCCGCCTCATCGACCAAGCCGAACTGCTGGAACTCGAGCCCCACGTCAAGGGCACCTCGGGGCTGCACTCACCCCACACGGCGATCGTCGACTACGGCGCCATCACCCGCTCCCTGGCCATGGACGTCGAGGCCGCCGGTGGCAGCGTCCACACCGACTTTGAGGTCACCGCGCTGACCGAACGCTCCGGGCAGACGGTGGTCACGGGCAAGCATCGCGGCGCCGAAACCTCCGCCGCCTACGACATGGTGATCGTCTGCGCCGGGCTGCAGGCGGACCGGGTGGCGAAGCTCGCCGGCGACGACGACGACCCCAAGATTGTGCCCTTCCGCGGCGAGTACTACCTACTCCGCCCGGAACGCAAGCATCTGGTTCGCGGTCTGGTGTACCCGGTGCCCGATCCCCGGTACCCGTTCCTCGGGGTCCACCTCACCCCCACCACCGACGGCGAGGTGATGGTGGGCCCCAACGCGGTGCTCGCCCTGGCCCGCGAAGGCTACACGTGGTCCACCATCTCACTGCGGGATCTCAAGGACGCGGTCATGTACTCAGGCTTCAGGTCCTTCGCGAAGCAGCACTGGCGCACCGGTGCCGCCGAGATGCTCGGTTCACTGAGCAAGCGCCGGTTCGTCGCCGAGGCACGCAAGTACGTTCCTGAGATCACCGCCGACGACGTCGTCCCCGGCCCCCGCGGCATCCGCGCCCAGGCGCTGACCCGCGACGGATCTCTGGTGGATGATTTCCGGATCACCCGGCAGGGCTCGGTGCTGTCCGTCAGGAACGCTCCCTCTCCCGCCGCCACCTCCTCACTCGCTATCGCGGAGCACATTGTCTCGCTGGCACTTGAGAACAACTCCGACCGAAAGGACACGTCAGCCCTGTGATTGCCTCCCCTGTAACCAAATCAACCGTCTCCCCGCTCGCCCGGGGCCTCTGGGGCGTGCTGGCCACGCCTTTTCGCGGCAGTGATTTCGCCGTCGACACCGAGTCGCTCCGCAGCGAGGTCCGCCTCTACACCGGGCTGAACGCCACCGGCATGGTGGTCCTCGGCGTCTTCGGCGAAGGCGTCACCCTGGACACCGCCGAGCAGACCCTGATTGTCACCACCGTCGCCGAGGAGGCCGGGGACACCCCGCTGGTGGTCGGCCTGTCGGCACGGTCGACGGCGGTCGCCGTCGAGCAGGCACGCACCGCTGTCGCCGCTGCCGGCAGCAACCTCGGCGCGCTGATGGTGCAGGCCAACAGCGCCAACCCCGAGCTGCTCGCCGCACACCTGACGGCGATCAACGAGGTCATCCCCGCTGACACGGGTGCCGGGATTGTGCTGCAGGACTACCCGGTGGCCTCCGGCGTGAAGATCAGCGCCACGCAGATCCTCAGCGTGCTTCAGCTGTGCCCCTTCATCAGCGCCGTGAAGTCCGAAGCACCCCCGACCGCTGTCCCCATCGCCGCGCTCACCGCGGCCACCACGGTGCCGGTGTTCGGCGGGCTGGGCGGCGTCGGGCTGCTCGATGAACTCGCCGCCGGTGCCGCCGGGGCCATGACCGGGTTCTCCCACCCGGAAGGGCTGCAGGCCGCGCTGACCGCGTTCAACGACGGCGGCTTCCCGGCCGCCCGCACCGCGTTTGCCCCGTGGCTTCCGCTGGCCAACTTCGAGGGCCAGCCCGGCATTGGGCTAGCCCTCCGCAAGGAGATCCTGCGCCGCCGCGGCATCATCGCCGACGCCGCGGTGCGCCCGCCCTCCCCCTCGTTGCCGCCGGCCCTCGCCGACATGATCGACGCCCACCTTGATGCTGTGAAGGAGATTGCCTGATGGATACCGGACTCAAAGGGAAGAACGTGTTGGTGCCGGGCGCAAGCTCGGGCATCGGCCTGGCTATCGCGCAGGCGCTGGCCGACGAGGGCGCCAACGTGGTGCTCGCCGCCCGCCGCGAGGACGTGGTGCAGGCTGAAGCGGCCAGGCTGCCCTCAGCCGTCGGACTCGCGATGGACCTGACCGACGACGGCGCCCCCGCCGCGCTCGTCGAAGCGGCCGAGAAGGCCTTCGGCCCGATCGATGTGCTGATCCTCAACAGCGGCGGCCCGCCTCCCGGCGGCGCAGCCGACGTCAGCGACGAACAGGCCCTCGCCGCCGTGCACCAGTTGCTGCTGCAGCACATGCGGCTGACCAATCTGGTGCTGCCCGGCATGCGCGAGCGCGGCTGGGGACGCATCGTCGCCGTCGGGTCCAGCGGCGTACAGCAGCCGCTGCCGAACCTGGCGCTCTCCAACATTGGCCGGGCCGGGCTGGCCGGCTACCTGAAGACCCTCGCCGCCGAGGTCGCAGCCGACGGCGTCACCGTGAACATGGTGCTTCCCGGCCGGATCGACACGGACCGGGTGGCGTCCCTCGACGCCGCAGCGGCGAAGCGGACCGGCAGCACCCCCGACGAGGCCCGCGCCGCGTCCGAGAAGACTATTCCCGCCGGACGGTACGGTGCGCCCGAGGAGTTCGGTGCCGTCGTCGCGTTCCTTGCCAGCATCCCCGCCGCCTACGTCACGGGTGAGCAGATCCGCTGCGACGGCGGACTGGTCCGCGCGTACTAGCCCCTGCTGTTCCTGACGTTATTGAAACTTTTGACCTGATTGCACCTGAACAGAAAGAAGCGCCGTCCATGCATTTGGCCTCAGTCCGCGAATGCGGCCACGAACTTGCCGCAGTGATCCACCCCGTGCGCGGTGTCGCACTGGTCCGCGACCTCATTCCCGGCTTCACCGGTGACCTGCTGGAGCTGCTGGCCACCGATTCGCTCGGGAAGCTGGAGTCCTTCGCCGAGTCCGCGGACACCGCGGTGTTCCGTGACCGCGATTCGGTAACCTTCGGCGCCCCGTACCGGCATCCCCGGATGCTGTGGGGCATCGGCCTGAACTATGTGGAGCACGCGTCCGATCTGTCCGAGGGCGTCCCGGACGAGCCGGCGTCGTTCATCAAGGGCGATCACACCATCATCGGCCCGGGCGAGAACATCACCATCCCGCACCAGAGTGTGCGGACCACCGCCGAGGCCGAGCTGGGCCTAGTCATCGGCAGCTACTGCCGCGACGTGGAGCCGGAGGACGCGCTGTCCTACGTGGCCGGCGTCGTCACCCTGCTGGACCAGACCGCCGAGGACATCCTGGAGAAGAACCCCCGGTTCCTGACCCGGTCCAAGAACTTCCCCGGCTTCTTCTCCTTCGGACCGGAGATTGTGCCCTTGGCGGAGGTCGCGGACGACTCCGGATCGCTGGCCGCCGTCGAGGTGTCCACCGTGATCAACGGCGAGGTGCACCGCAGCAACGTGGTCGGCAACATGAGGTACTCCCCCGAGTATCTGGTCAGCTTCCACAGCAAGGTGATGCCGCTCTACCCGGGTGACATCATCTCCACCGGCACGCCCGGCGCCGTGCACATCAGGGCGGGCGACGTGGCGGAATGCCGCATCCCCGGCGTCGGTGTGCTCAGCAACCCGGTGGTCGACCAGGAAGCTGCGTCTGTTCAGGGAGCTCCTCAGGAAGGCAGTGGCGTCAGTGAATAACTCCTCCGACAACGGATTACGGGCGGGCCCCCTTGATGGCATCAAGGTGGCCGACTTCTCCCGGGTGCTCGCGGGGCCGTTTGCCTCGATGATGCTGGCCGATTTCGGGGCCGACGTGATCAAGGTGGAAAGCCCCTCCGGCGACGACACCCGCAGCTGGACACCGCCGGTGGACGAGTACGGGGTGGGCACCTATTTCTCCAGCGTGAACCGCAACAAGCGCTCGGTGGTGTGCGACCTGACCACTGACGAGGGACAGGCGGCGGCGCTGGAGATCGCGTTGACGGCCGACGTCGTGATCGAGAACTTCCGGCCCGGCATCATGGAGCGGTTCGGGCTGGACTACGACTCCCTCCAGGACCGGCGGCCGGACCTGATCTACTGCTCCATCACCGGGTTCGGCAGCGCCGCCGGTGCACACCTGCCCGGCTATGACCTGCTGGTGCAGGCCGTCGGCGGGCTGATGAGCGTCACCGGCGGGCTCGATTCGGAGCCGAGCAAGGTCGGCGTGGCCCTGGTGGATGTCGTGACCGGGCAGAACGCCGTCGTCGGGATCCTCGCCGCCCTGCGGTCGCTGGAACAGACTGGGGTGGGCCAACGGGTGGATGTGAACCTGCTGTCGTCGCTGCTGTCGGGGCTGGTGAACCAGGCGTCGAGCACGCTGGCCACCGGCGAATCCCCGCAGCGGATGGGCAACGCGCACCCGAGCATCGCGCCGTACGAGACGCTGCGGACCGCTGATGGTCCGCTGGCCGTCGCCGTCGGGACCAACAAGCAGTTCGCCGGGCTGGTCCGGGTGCTCGGGGTGCCCGAGCTCTCCAGCGATGAGCGGTTCGCCGGGAATTCGAGCCGGGTGGCCAACCGGGTGGTGCTGAAGTCCCTGCTGGAACAACAACTGGGATCGAAGTCCGCCGCTGACTGGTCGGAGCTGCTCAGTATCGCCGGTGTGCCCGCCGGGAAGGTGAACTCGATTGTCGAGGCCCTGGAACTGGCTGACACGCTGGGTCTCGCCCCCGTCGTCGAGATCGCCAATGCTGACGGGTCGCGGACCAGCCAACAGGTCGCCAACCCTATCCACCTCTCCGGGACCCCCGCCCGGTACCGGCGTCCGCCGCCCCTGTTGGGCGAGCACAATGGCGCCGCCTTTGACCTCCCCGCCGTTCCAGCGTTGCACCATCTACAGTGAAAGCAGGATCCCCAGTGACCTCCTCAACCATGACTTCCTCAACCGTTGAAAGCAGCACCATGACTGACATGTCAGACCTGATCGGTATCGAATCGCTCCTCTCCCCCGAGGAAATCAGTCTCCGCGAGACCGTGCGGTCGTTCGTGGATACCGAGATTAAACCGAACATCGCCCAGTGGTACGACGACGCCGTCTTCCCGATGGAGATCGTCCCGCAGATGGCCGAGCTGGGCCTGCTCGGCATGCACCTCAAGGGCTACGGCTGCCCCGGGAAGTCGTCGGTCGAGTACGGGTTGGCGGCGATGGAGCTGGAGGCCGGCGACTCGGGTCTGCGGACCTTCGTTTCCGTGCAGGGGTCGCTGGCGATGAGCGCCATCTACAAGCACGGCTCGGAGGAGCAGAAGACCGAGTGGCTGCCGCAGATGGCCGCCGGGACCGCGATCGGCGCGTTCGGGCTGACCGAGCCGACTGCCGGGTCCGACCCCGGCGCCATGCAGACGTTCGCGAAGCGCGACGGGTCCGACTGGATCCTCAACGGCGCCAAGCGCTGGATCGGCCTGGCTTCGGTGGCGAAGCTGGCGATCATCTGGGCGATGACCGACGACGGCGTCCGCGGGTTCGTGGTGCCCACCGACAGCCCAGGGTTCGTGGCGACGCCGATCAAGCAGAAGCTCTCCATGCGGGCTTCCATCCAGTGCGATATCACCCTGACCGACCTTCGGTTGCCGGAAAGCGCGATGCTCCCGAACGCCAAGGGGCTGCGCGGCCCGTTCGAGTGCCTGAATGAGGCGCGTTACGGGATTATCTGGGGCGCCATGGGTGCTGCCCGCGATAGCTACCTCACCGCGCTGGCCTACTCGCAGGAGCGGCTGCAGTTCGGGAAGCCCCTGTCCGGTTACCAGCTGACGCAGGAGAAACTGGTGAACATGGCGTTGGAGATCAACAAGGGCACACTGCTCGCGCTGCAGCTGGGCCGGTTGAAGGACGCCGGGACCCTGCAGCCGTACCAGATCTCGGTGGGCAAGCTGAACAACTGCCGCGAGGCAATTGCGATCTGCCGTGAGGCGCGCGCGATGCTCGGCGGCAACGGCGTCACCCTGGATTACTCGCCGCTGCGGCACGCGAACAACCTGGAGAGCGTCAGGACCTATGAGGGTACCGACGAGGTGCACACCCTGATCCTGGGCAACCACATCACCGGCGTCCCCGCGTTCCGGTGAGCGAGGCAGCTGCCCGCGCGTCTTCAGCTCCCGGCGGTATTCCCGCCACCGGCATCCGCAAGGGCCTGACCACCTACGGGGACGCCGAGTTCTCGATGTTCCTGCGGAAGGCGTTCATCAAGGGTGCCGGGTATTCCGACGACGCCCTGGACCGGCCGGTGATCGGAATCCTCAACACCGGCAGCGGGTTCAACCCGTGCCACGGCAACATGCCGACGCTGCTGGAGGCGGTGAAGCGCGGGGTGATGCTCGCCGGCGGGTTGCCGGTGGACTTTCCCACCATCTCCATCCACGAGAGCTTCTCGCAACCCACCAGCATGTTCCTGCGGAACCTGATGTCGATGGACACGGAGGAGATGATCCGGGCCCAGCCGATGGACGCCGTCGTGCTGATCGGCGGCTGCGACAAAACCGTGCCCGCCCAGCTGATGGGTGCGGCCTCGGCCGGGGTGCCGACGATTTCGCTGGTGACCGGGTCAATGCTGACCGGCGGGTATCGGGGCGAGCGGGTGGGTGCGTGCACCGACTGCCGGGCGTTCTGGGGCAGGTTCAGGGGCGGGGAGATCTCCAAACCAGAGATCGACGACGTGAACTCGCGGCTGGTCGGCAGCGTCGGTACCTGCTCGGTGATGGGCACGGCCAGCACCATGGCCTGCCTGACCGAGGCGATGGGAATCGCGATGCCGGGTTCGGCGTCGGCTCCCGCTGTTACGGCCGACCGGGTGCGGATCGCTGAGGCGACCGGGACGCAGGCTGTTGCCCTGGCGGCGGCTGGCACGAAGATGGACACCATCCTCACCCAAGAGTCATTCGAGAACGGGTTGCGGGTACTGCTGGCCATCGGTGGCTCGACGAACGCGATCATCCACCTGACCGCGGTTGCGGGTCGATTGGGGATCCGGTTGTCGCTGGAGCAGTTGGACCGGATGAGCACGGAGACCCCTGTGCTGGTGGATCTGAAGCCGTCCGGGAAGTACTACATGGAGGACTTCCACCGTGCCGGCGGGGTTCCCGCGGTGCTGCGGGAGCTGGGGTCGCTGATTCACCGGGAGGTGCCGACGGTGACGGGTCGGACGCTCGGTGAAGAGATTGACGACGCCGGCCCCGGCTTCCCGCAAGACATCATCCGGCAGCTGTCGAACCCGGTCTACCCGGAAGGCAGCCTTGCGTTCCTGCGTGGAAACCTGGCACCGGGTGGGGCGATCATCAAACAGGCTGCCGTATCTCCCGCGCTGCTGGAGCACACCGGCCCTGCGGTGGTGTTCGAGAACACTGCCGATTTGGCGGCGCGGATCGATGATCCCGAACTGGAGGTCACCGCCGATTCGGTCCTGGTGTTGATGAACATCGGACCAGTTGGAGCGCCTGGGATGCCCGAAGCGGGGTATCTGCCGATCCCGAAGAAGCTTGCCTCGCGGGGGGTGCGCGACATGGTGCGAATCTCGGACGGCCGGATGTCCGGCACTGCCGCTGGCGCCGTCGTACTGCATGTAACACCGGAGTCAGCAGTGGGCGGACCGTTGCGGCTGGTGCAGACCGGTGACACGATCACGTTGAGTGTCAGCCGCCGGTTGATCCAGGTAGAGGTATCCGATGCGGAGCTGGCGCGGCGAGAAGAGGCGATAGGTCCCGCGGCACCAGCCGTTCCGGAGCGTGGCTACCGGAAGCTGTTCGTCACCGAGGTAACGCAGGCAGACGAGGGCTGCGACTTCCGATTCCTGCAGGCCTAGATCTCGGGCAGACCGGCTTCTTGCCCAACACAATCTTTGCAGTCTCCGACGATCCCGGTCACCTGGAAAACATCGGCGAACCCTGAGTCGCGGCTCAGTTCGGCAGCCCAGTTACTGATCGCTTCTGCATCCAGTTCCTCGGTTCTCCCGCAGCTGCGGCAGATCAAGTGGCAGTGGTGATCCGTTCGATGACAGCGGCGGTACCGAGCCTCACCGTCATGGGAGTGGAACACGTCGACCTCTCCGCTTTCAACGAATTGCTGTAACGCGCGGTAGACCGTCGACAGAGCCAGCGATTCCCCCTGTTTGGACAGGGTGGAGTGGAGCTCCTGGGCACACTGGAACCGGTCGCTATTTTGCAGTAGGTCCATGAGTGCGGTGCGCCGACGGGTGGTGCGCATGGCTCATCATTCCTTCCTCAATTCGCGAGGTTCCTCCCTCCGCTTTGTGAGGGTTTGCGCGTCGATCAGACGGGCGAATCATCGGCAGTAGGACTGCCAACAGCGCGTAGAAACCAATGGAAAGCACGGTGATCATCGCGCCCGGGGACAGTGGATAGAAGTAGGTGATGGACAGTCCCATCACGCAAACGGTGCCTCCAATGCCCATTGCCAGTCCCATCGTGTTTCGGAATGAGGTAGCGATCAGCTGGGCGATAGCTACCGGGACGATCATGAGCGCCGACACGAGGAGGACGCCAACTACCCGCATGGAGATTGCGACGGTCAGTGCAGCAGTGACCGCGACCAGGATGTTCAACGCACGGACAGGGAGTCCGCTTGCCCGGGCGAATTCCTCGTCGTTGCAGAGTGCAAAAAGAGCAGGACGAAGGCCCAGGCCGACTCCGAGGATCAGCGCTGAAAGGCCTACAGTCAGCCAGACATCCAGTTGATCCACCGTCGATATTGAGCCGAATAGGTAGCCGGTCAGGTTCGCCGAGGTGCCCCCCGCAAAGCCAATGAGGAGCACTCCGCCCGCGATTCCGCCGTAGAACAGCAGAGCAAGGGCCACGTCAGCGCTACTTTTGCCTTTCTCCCGAACGTATTCGATCAGGAGGGCGCCCGCGATGGAGGCGATGATCGCTCCTGGTACGGCCCACACTTCTACCGAGTCGCTGCCGGCGGCGGCACCTGCCAGCCAGCCCATGGCTACGCCAGTGAGTGCGACATGTCCGATGCCATCACCGAGGAGGGCCAGCCTGCGTTGCACCAGGTAGGTTCCGATCACGGGCGCTGCCGTTCCTACCAGGACAGCGATGATGAGGGCTCGTTGCATCAGCGAGCTGTTGAGCATGGCGGCGAACGTATCCCAGAATTCTGTGTTCACTTTCGCCACCCCATCCTGAGTTCAGGCACTGGATGCCGGCCGGTCTGCAGAGCGTCCGGGTGGTGGTGCCCGGGGTCATTCCCGGTCGACCCAGGCGGAAGGCCGTCCTGCACCACTTTTCCCTGGTCAAGGACTACGGCACGCTGGATCATGCTGCTCAGTTCGCCGAGTTCGTGGAGGACCACCAGGATCGTCGCCCCCGCTGTGTGCAGTTGTTGCAGGCTTGCCGCCAGGGCAATCTTGGATGTCCGGTCGATTCCGGACAGGGGTTCGTCAATAATCAGGAGTCGAGGCTTGCGAATCAAGGCACGAGCGATCAGCACCCGCTGCTGCTGACCTCCCGAAAACAAGTGCACGCTCTCGCCCGCACGCTCGGCGAGGCCCACCTCCCCCAGGGCGTCCCGCACCAAAGCCCTGCTCCCGCGCGGAGGCCGGAGGCACCTGCCGCTGAGCAATCCGGACATCACTACCTCTTCAGCCGTCGCCGACATAGAAGGGACCGTGTTCACGCGTTGTGGCACATACCCGATGCGCGCCCACGGCACTTTGCTTCGGTCAGAGATGTCCGCGCCATAGAGTGCCACCCGGCCGGAAGCAGGCGGAACCAGGCCCACCATCGTCTTTACCAGGGTGGTCTTCCCGGACCCGTTCGCACCCAAGAGGGCCAGCGTCTCGCCGTCGGACACCCGCAGGTTGATCCCACTCAGAATCGGCCCAGCGCCGAGGTCCACTGAGAGATCCTCGACGAGGACCGCTGACGGAGCGTTCGTCTGACTACTCACAGCCGAGTGCCTCCTGCAGCGCGGTGAGGTTGCTCCGCATCACGGTGAGGTAATCGGAGCTGGGATCGGCAAGAGTCTCCAAAGGGTCGAGGACCGCGGTCTGGATCCCCAGGTCCGCCGCAATCGTTTCTGCCACCTTGGGGTTCACCAGGGACTCGGTGAAAATAGTTGTCACATCCTCACCCTCGATGACCCGCTGAATCTTTGCGACCCGTGCGGGCGCAGGTTCTGCTTCGGGATCAATTCCTGCAATGCCCATCTGCTCCAGGCCATAGTTCGTGACCAGATATCCGTAGGCTTCGTGCGAAACAACGATGGTGTCCCGCGCGCACGCGGCCAGCCCGGTCCTGTACTCCTCATCCAGCGCCGAAAGCTCCTGGGTGAGTTGGTCCGCGTTGGCCCCATACGTCGCCGCATTGTCGGGATCGATCTCGCTGAGAGTCGTTTGCACTTGCTCAGCGACTGCGGCGAGCCGTTGGGGGTCGAGCCAGAAGTGCGGATCCGCCGAGCCGGTCCCCGAGCCGTCGTCGAGACTGGATCCGTCAGCCGTTTGCAGATTCGCTGAACCGGCCACGTCGATGACGTGGTCTGGGCTGACCTGGATGACGGCCTCATCTACTGCGGGCTGGAACCCGGACGCGTACACGACCACCGAAGCTTCAGCCAGATCACTGACCATTGCCGGGGAAAGCTCCAGGTTATGCGGTTCGGCACCCGGCGGTGTCACCGACCCGACATCGACAGCATCTCCTGCTATCGCCTGCACCACGAACTGCAGTGGGTAGAAGGACGCCAACGCGTCCAGAGGTGCATCGCCGTCGCCGCTCACGCCTGCGGTCGGGCCGCAGGCGGAAAGAGTGAGTGCAAGTACAACGGGTAGTGCGAGTGAGCGACGCAAAACAGCCATCATCGGTTTCCTCATCATGGGTAATGGACCGGAACCCTGCGGTCTCGGATGATTCGAGACCGCAGGGCATTGGGTCGTAAGGTCAGCAGAAACCGGGCGCCGTGCCCGCTATAAGCGACACGGGTTCTTAGTCTTCGTGCTCCTCATCCTCATGATCGTGATCATGGTCTTCATGGCTGGAGGATTCAGGGTCTCCGGTGACGATGGCAAGCTCGGTGGGGATTTCAGGCAGGTCGAAGCTGTCGAGAACAGTGCCAGCTTCGACGTCGATCACGTGAAGCTGCTGGGTAGCGGCGTCAGTCACGTAGGCGAAACCATCGGCGCCCACTTTGACGATCGGGCCGGGTGACTGCCACTCCTCGGGCTCCTCCCACGGCTCGACGACGTCTATCTCGTGGATCATTTCGCCGGTTTCCTCATCAAGGATGTTCAGCTGCCCGTCGTAGGTTAGGACCAGTGCCTCACCCTCCGCGCCGCGGGCGAGGGAGCGGAACCAGTAAGACGATCCGAGGTCAACGGTGGTGGCCGAGTCGGAGAGCGTGTCGAACAGCCCGATCCGTGTGGGGCGTTCCTTCTCAGCATCGGGGTCCGTCTTGTAGTCGCCAAGGATGATCGACGAATCATGGTGACCGAAGAGGTTACCGGATCGCTGGTAGTCCTCCTCGACAGCGACCTTGTGGAACTCTCCATCCCGGAAAACGACCGGTCCGTTCTCGCAACCGAGAGCGACGACGTCGCCATCAGCCGTGGGAGCGGCTGCGGTCTCACCATGGACGCCGGGGCAATCAGTGGTCTCGGCGATGACCTCGCCCTCCGGAGACTGCACCTGAATAGTATTGGTACCATCGGCGGTTCCCTGCGTCAGGAGAAGATCCCCACTCGTCAACGGAACAGCAACACCGTGGTGAGCGCTGTCTGTGGAATATTCCTGGATCTCATCGTCGCCGATCTCGCCATCCGCGAGAGCTTCGGAGTCCATCACCGTGATAGCGCCGGTGCCGTCGGAGAAGAGGGCCGTTTTACCGTCATGGACTACTACGTGGCCGGGCTCAGGGGCTTCAACGGTCGTCTCGGTGAGGGTCGGTGCGCTTTCGAAGTAGTGGTTGTGGTCCCCATGGCCCTGAGCGATCAGACCAGAATCGAAGAGGCTGAAGCCCTCAGTGGAGCTAACCATGACGTGCCGGCCATCTCCGGCGTTGTTGACCCGCAGGAAGCCATCCATTTCGGTGGTGGTAAGTACTTCACCTGATTCGGTGTCGACGGTCATCACCCCGCCGTCATAGGTCAGAACGGCGCGAGGAGCAAGAGCGGCGACCTCGGTCTGGCCTTCTCCTTCGGCGGGGTGCTCTTCGGATGCTGCCGCAGAGGCGGAACCTCCCGCGGAGGGTGCAGAGTCGCTCGAATCGGACGGCGTTGCGGAGGCGCACGCGGATAACAGGAGGGCCGTAGCAACGGCCACGGAGAGGGCAAGTGGTGGTTTAGTAATCGACATACCAGCACTCTAAATGATAATGCTTCTCATTCGCAAACAACAACGGCCTTCATCCCACCGACCCCTGCCGCAATGTTGCCGCGTCGATGGTTATGCTCGTCAGCGCAACTGTTCGGCGACTGGCCGATCTAGTTCGTCGTCGTAGCGGCGCCGCGCCTGCTCGATTAGCGGCATTTGCTCGGCGGCCCAGTCGAGGATTACCTCCACCGGTGGCCGGAGAGTCTTACCGAGCGGCGTGATGCTGTATTCAACCGCCACGGGTCGTGTACTGAGCAAGACGCGGCGGATGATGCCATTACGCTCCAGTCGCCTCAACGTGGCGGTGAGTGACTTCTGCGTCACCGCGGGGATGATGCGCCTCAATTCGCTGAAGCGCATCGGCCGCTCGCACAGCTCATTGAGGACAAGAAGAGACCACTTATCGAGCACCTGATCCAGGAGGTCACGATGCGGAGCGCCAATCTCGAACCGGTCAGCTGCAGTGCTGTTGGTAGTCATCATGACACCTAGTTTCGTTGAAGTGACCGCCGCTCACAAGGTATCTCTGAGATACCAACAATCCACACAAGGAGCTCTTCGATGACCGTTCACCTTTCCTCCCCCACGACACTCATGCAGCCCGTGCCCTACCATCACGTTGCCGTCGCTACTGGTACCCGACATGTGCACGTATCCGGTCAGATCGCACGCACTGCCGACAGCAAGCCGGTGGCCTCTGGTGATCTTGCAGGCCAGGTAGCCCAGGCCCTTCGTAACGCCCACACAGGACTTGCCAGTGTCGGCGCGGGGTTTGGGGACGTCGTCCGCCTCACCTTCTACGTGACCAACTGGACCCCCACCAAGATCGAAGCCTTCATGGCCGGCATCGAGGCCGTGGCGGATGAAATCGGCTTGCCCCTTCCGATGCCACCTGCGTCCCTTATCGGCGTCGCCTACCTCTTCGAACCCGACGTGCTTGTCGAAGTTGAAGCAACCGCCATTCTTGACTGAGGTCGTCCGGTTAGTCGCGGTGCAGACTTCCCATCGTGACCAACCAACCCGCCAGTGGGCGACTATAGAGGGTCCGAGTGTCCCGGATGGGAAAGAAGGATCGCTTCGTGTTAGCCATCTCCATGCCCGGACAATAGCAACAAACGTCCGGCCTCAAAAAGGGTCAACGCACAAACTGACGGCGGGATGGAACACCCACCGTGCCGATGCGCTGAATCCTTTATGGGCGGACCTCTGGACCACCAGCAGCCACGTTGGTCGACTAACCCATGATCGAGATTAATAGCGATTCGGAGAGCGACCCCGCGGGGCTTGGGAGAAGACTCCGACCGTGGTCATGCGATGCTGCCTGTTGGAGATTCGATTACGTTCTCGCCAGTCCTGATGCTCCTTGACTGTCGGTTTAACCGATTCGTCGGCCACAGGAAAATTCTTTTACATTCTGTAGAAAAGACTCTTGTGCCCGTCATTGGTTGGCAGTATGTTGCCTGCAATCGCTGCGATAAGGCATGGCGCTTGCAGGAAGAATTAGCCATGGCACAAATTCCAGCTTCCACCCCTGGCACCGTAACCAAGCCCCCTCCCCGGGTCTCCCCTTCATTGTGGATAGGCCTCGGCGTTGTGGTTGTTTATGCAACGATCTTCACCGCGACGGCCGCCAGTTCAGGAATTCCTTATACGGAATGGTTCAGTTCAGCACCGAATGTGTGGCGTACCGCCGTCCTTCCCCTGGCCCTAGGGGCGGTGTTCCTGATCGGGTTCCTGGCATGGGCGAGGTGGGACGGCGTCTTCCGGGACCACAACCGGCTTACTGGCCCGAGGATCCTACATATCGCAGCAGCAGTATTTGTTGCCGCCATTGTTGTCCACCTGGTGTTTGTTGACTGGGCCGGTCTCGATCCCGCCATCGTCGCCCCAATCCTCATCACCGGTGTACTCGTTGGATTCTGCGAGGAAACCCTGTTCCGCGGAATTCTCCTCAGGGGGACACGGACCAAGGGCCGCAGCGAAGCCACCGCCGCCATTGTCACCTCGATTGCGTTTGGGCTGTTCCACCTAACGAACATTATTACTGGGTCACCTTTACTGGCAGTGTTGAACCAGGTCCTCCTGGCCACCCTTTCGGGCATCATCTTGTACTCGTTCCGCAGGATCAGCGGCCTGCTGGTCGTCTCGATGTTCGCTCACGGCCTTTGGGACACCTCTTTGTTCCTCCCAGCAGGAGACTCAACGACCGTGTCCGGGGTGGCTGGTCTCGCCCTTCTCGTGATCGTCCCGGCTGTCGGCCTGATCACGTTGATCGTGGTCGGCAGACGTGAACGCCACACGCCCGCCCTCACCTAAACCATTCACAACACGGACGGCAAACATCAAGGGCCACATAACACGACGGGTCCTGAACACGGTGAGGGGTGGTGATGATGGCAATGGATTACGACGACTTGCGCACGGAAGTTAAGGAGGCTCAGGAGGTATCTCTGGAAGAGCTGCAAGCGGCCAAAGCTCCGACGGCCATGAGCGCGATCAGGGAAGTCGAAGAGAGCGACGATGCCGATCCCGAGGCATCGACCGGTGAGGAAATCACCGACGAGTTAGTGATCCAGGTCATCCCTCCGCGCAAGGACGAATTTGTTTGCTCGTCATGCTTCCTGGTCCATCACCAGTCTCAGCTCACCCGTGAAAGAGCTGGATTGTTGTACTGCTCCGACTGCGAGTCCTGACCACCGGACTTCCGAGGCCCGTTGGATGGGGGCTCATCCTTACGGGGAATAGAGGCCTCGGACCCTATCGGCGCGAAACCCCACCACCGCCAGGCGTTTTTACATCCCAGCTTCTCGCCCAGGAGCGACACTTCATGGGCCCGCGATTTTGAAACTCGCTCCCCGCTATCAGCTAAGGATCAAGGGACTTTAGACCCTGTCCCCTCCAGAACCGGTTGCGCATGCTGAACAGATCAGGACACCACTCGATCCGGTATGACCCCCTACCTCTGCCGAATCGTGCAAGTCCCTTACCGACAGGATGGGAACGACCGCCATGAAGCCCGCACATATCGCTCCAAACGTACCCTTCTGCACGAGCTGTGACACTGCCAAATACTTGCAGTACGAGGAGTTTGTCCCCTTTCAGATCCTCCCGTCAGGGCGCCTACGGCCGGGCAGCGTGAACTACACGTGTATGCGATGCGGAGAGTTCAGTGGCCACAATCCTCCTGCGGCTTGGGAGCCGCCGGGCTGGTTTTGGTACGCCTAAAACCCACGCACCTCCTTGCCCCCAACCCCTTCACCCCGGATCAATCGTGTCCTGATGTCGACGCCAGGCCCGCGAAAAGGAAGCGCAAATGAGTTATACCAATGAGCTCACAATCAGAGGGCTTCAACTGATCGGCACTGACAAGAACCTGATCCGGGAACTCCAGATCATCGACCGGGAAATCGACAGTATATTCAGGGCTGGCGGAACCAGCCGTGAAGCCCGCGAACCACAGCAACGCTTCAATACCCTCCTGCCACCCCCGTAGGTTAGCTCAAGGACCCGGCAGAGTACTGGGGCAAGAAAAACGGTGCCATCATCCGGAGCTGGGATGAGATAGTCCCAATCCTGAGGTGCCGATCCGTAGGTCGGCATTCCTGAGTTCGTCAACGATTCTCGTCGCCCTTTGATCGTCGCCAGCTTCCATCCAGTTGGTTACAAAGGCGATACTCAAACCCAAGTCGGGCTCAGCGAAGGACACCTGCCCACCGGCACCATCGTGGCCGAATCCGTCGGCGGAGACGTAGTGCCGTGCCTCGGAATCGAGCTGGAAGCCCGCTCCCCAACGCGGCCACGGAGCCGGCGCAGGGAACACCGGTGACCCTTCGCTCCCTGCTTCGGTGGCACGCTTCAGCACCGTCGGGTCGAGCCGACGGGTGGTAGCGGTGTCGTGGATGACCGACGACCAGGCAGCCGACAGGCCGCGCGCTGTTGCAATGCCGCCAGCTCCCGGGAACGAACCAGCCCTGACATCGGAGCGGTTGAAACCGGAACTGGGACTCACCAATTCCTGAGGGAAAGCCTCCCCCAGCGTCATCGCGTGGTTGGGCCAGTCCATGACTCCAGGGTCAGCAGCGGCGATCTGCATCTGGACCAGCTCACGGAGGCTCTCCCCCGCCTCAAGATGCGCAATATTCGATTGCTCGTCGACAGGGACACCCACCCGGAGCTCGGCGCCCAGCGGCCCCGCGAGAGTCTCAGCCAGGTACTCACCCGGCATCTTCCCGGTGACCCGTCGAATGATCTCACCCGTAATCCAGCCGTGCGTCAGCGCGTGATACGCGTACCCGGATCCGGGCTCCCACAGTGGCTCCTGCCCGGCAAGTAGCCCGGTCATGATGTCCCAGTCGAGTGCTTCCTCAAGGCTCACCGACCGGCGGGGTGCTGAAACACCGGCGCGGTGCGCCAGCGCATCACCGACGGTGATCCCACCTTTTCCGTGGGCGCTGAACTCCGGCCAGACGTCAGTGATCGGTGTTTCGTAGTCCAGCCGGCCGGCCTCGACGAGCCGGGCGATGAGGATCGACATGATCCCCTTGGTGCAGGAGAAGACAACCGTTGAGGTGTCTCGGGTCCAGGGTGTGGAGTCGCGGGCGTCGGCCACCCCGCCCCAGAGATCGACCACGAGCTCGCCCTGGTGGTGCACCGCCAGGGCAGCGCCCATCCGGGGCCGCCCTGCGAAGGCAGCCGCAAAAGCGTCCCGCACCGAGGCGAAGCGCTCATCGGCTGAGCCGTGAATACCGTTGGCGTCGCTCACGCGTTGACCTTTGCTCGTGCAGTTGACAGTGTGAGTGATCCATCTGGCGCCCAGGACAGAGGCAACGGATCCGAAATACCGCTGATGAAGGTGCCGTCCCGGTCAACGTTCTCGAACGCCAGCAGCACCCACTGCCCCGATCGGGTTTGCACCGCACGTCCTGCGTAGAGATCGTCGTTGGTCAGCCGAACCGCGGCAGCAGTGTCGAGGGTTCCCTCCAGCGAGTCCGATTCCAGGGGTAACGCCCAGATACCGCCCGGTGCTCCCTCCGCCTGGCGCGTACCGGCGAGGTGTCCGGTATCGCAGGAGAAGAGAAGCACGTGCCGACCGTCGATGGTCACCAGCTGCACAACCTCGATGTGGGCGAACCCTGCACCTGGCTCGCTCAGTGGAGGCTGCATTGTCCATTGCTCCAGATCGGGCGACGTCGCATGCCCAATGACTCCGCTGTCCCGCCCTGCTCCTGGTCGGGCGCGCGCGGTGAGCAACATGTGCCATAGCCCGGTGGAGTCACGGTGGATCCACGGGTCTCGCCACGCCTCTTCATGCCAGGTGCCGTCGGGCAAGGTCTCGTACCAGCGGGGATCCGCCGGGATCTGGTTCGACTGCTTCGTCCAGGACGCCAGATCCGACGACACAGCCCGCCCGACCGTCTCCACATTGGTGATGGCATCCGGGGACAGGAACCGCGACCCGGTGTAGAACATGTTCCACACGCCGTCGTCACCACGGACCACGCTGCCGGTCCAGGTGGCGCTCCCGTCGAAGGAGTCGGCCTCCCCCGGTTCGAGCACCACCCCGTGGTCGTCCCACGTCGTCAAGTCCGTTGACGTCGCGTGCCCCACCAGGGCATTGCGGTGCCGGAGATTGGGATCCCCCAGGGACTTCGGCGCGTGGAGGTAGAAGAGGTGATGAGTGTCGCCGTCGTCGGCGTGCCAGAAATCCCAGACCCAGTGGTCGGCGAGAGTGAAGCTCATGGTGGTGGTCCTTAGTTGAAGCGGGAGGTGAAGCGGCGTCAGCCCTTCACTGCGCCCTGGAGCAGGGCGCGGACAACTGGCGCTGGAAGATCAGGAACACGATGATCGCCGGGGTGATGATCAGGAGCGCCCCCGCGTTGAGGAGGGGAATACTCAGCGAGTACTGCCCCTGGAAGAAGGTCAGTGCACCGGCCACGGTGCGATCGAGCGGGTTGGCAATCAGAACCACCGGTAGGAGGAACTGGTTCCAGGTCCAGAGGAACAGCAGGATCGCCAGCGCCGAGAGCGCGGGCACGGCGAGCGGGAGCTGGATCTGGCGGAACTCCTGCCAAATCGAGGCACCATCCACCCGGGAAGCCTCGGACAGTTCCTTCGGCACGTTGATGAAGTGCGCGCGCATCCAGAACACACTGAACGGCATGAACAGGCCCAACAACGGGAAGATCACGGCCCACTGGGTGTTGAGGGTACCCATCGACGGCGGCCAGGGCGCCGTAGTGGTGAATTCATGGGTGACTCCTTCGTCGATGATTCTCTGCACGAGATCCACAATGATGAATGCTAAATCCATTCAGCACCTAGCTTGGAGCCTAAATCCGGATTGCGCAAGTAGTTTGCCAAGTCGTTATCAACAGTTAGCATCGAGCAGGAGGAATTTGATGACCACCAAGCGTGTGACCCTTGCCGACGTCGCACGTCGGGCCGGTTTGTCGTCCTCTGCTGCCTCAATGATTCTCAATGGCCGGCCGGACACCAGACTCTCCAAGGACGCCCACGACCGGGTCCACCGCGCCGCCGCGGAGCTGGGGTATCGACCAAATGTCGCCGCCCGTAGTCTCCGGGTCGACAAGACCCAGACCATCGGCTTCATCTCCGACACCGTCGCCACCACCCGTTTCGCCAGCGGTCTGATCAAGGGCGCGTTGGCCGCCGCCGAACGGGCGGAGCACGTCATCCTGCTGGCCGAAACCGGCGGTGACCCCACCCGCGAGACCGAAGCCATTGCCGCTCTACTGGATCGACAGGTGGACGGCATCATCCTCGCGACCACGCGCTCACGAGAAGTAATGGTCCCGACCCTCCCCGAGAAGACCCGCGTGGTGCTGCTCAACGCGGTCAGCGATAGCCACGCCACCTCGGTCCTGCCGGATGAGGAACGCGGTGGACGAGCAGCCGTCGCGCTCCTCGCGGACGCCGGTCACCACGAGGGCATTGTGCTCCTCGGCCACAACGAAGTGACCGAGCGGGATCTCTTCCGGTCAACAACTGTCGCCCGTCGCCTGGCGGGAATTCGGGACGAGATGCGGGAGCGTGGCCTGAGCTTCATGAGGGAGGAATCTGTCTGGGATTGGGCACCCGCCAACGGGTACACCCTCGTGGATGCACTCCTGGCAGAGGGGGCACTTCCCCGGGCGCTGCTGTGCCTGAATGACCCTCTCGCCTTCGGTGCCTATCAGGCGCTGACGGAGCGTGGGCTGCGGGTGCCCGACGACGTCTCGATCGTCTCGTTCGATAACGACGAGATCGCCTCCTACCTGCGTCCCGGCCTGACCACGATCGCCCTTCCCCACGAGGAAATGGGCGCCCGCGCGGTCGAGTTGCTCCTGGACGGATCGGCCCCCCACGGTGAGCATCTCGTGGAGATGCCCGTCATTGTGCGTGCCTCCATCCGGCAAGGCTAGAACCGCTACCCGAAGTCGGCCTTCCTGATCAGCCCGTGGACGCCGACCGTGCGGTCGACCACCTGGGACACCGCGAAGTCCGCCGCCGCGGAGAGGTAGGCGTAGGCAACAGCCCGGTCCATGCCCCGATCGTTCTGCAGGAAATCGAGGGCATTAACGATGGCCCGGCGCATCGCGACGTTCAGATCTCCGCTGACCCCACCGCCATCCAGTCCATCGGGATCCGACAGTCCAATGGGGATCCAGGCATCGCTGGTCTCCCCGAACGGGTACGTATAGGCAACTGAGGGGGCATCCCCGGATCCGGGCTTGCAGACGGTCAACCGGAAAGTACCGCGCAGTGACCCTTCCATCGCGGTCAGGGCTACCTCGCCGTCGCCCATTCCCATGTGCGGATCGCCCACGTAGAACAATGCCCCATCGGCTTTGACCGGCAGGTAAAAAGTCGACCCGGCACCCAGGTGCCGGATATCGATATTGCCGCCACCGAGCGTGGGCGGCACCGAATTCGCCTCCTGTGAGGTCAGCCCGTCGGTCTCGGCGAAAGCCACTCCCATCATGCCCATGAAGGGGCGCAGCGGGAACCGAACTGACATGTCACCGCTGGTCATGACCCCCTTGCCGTCCTCGATGGCCGTGAAGACTGAGACGTTCCCATAGTCAGAGGGGACCCCGGAGGACCTGTTGTCGGTGTCGACGGGAGGCATGACTTCCTCAAGGCTGATGCCGTCCGGCGGCTGTACCTCCTGCTGCACCGCGAGCCCGCCCTTGCCGTGCCTACTGGAGACCACCCCGTAGGGAACCCGCGGGACGGCTTCGAGCGTTTCGATCTTCAGCACATCACCCGGCCGCGCCCCCTCGACAGCTATCGGGCCGGTCACGATGTGTGGCCCGTCGACGTCGAAGTCCCGGGGCGTGCGGTTGTACTCGGCGGCGATGCTTACCGCGTCCTGGAGGATGCTGCTTTCGGGCACCCCCAGTCCACCGAAGTATTCGAGCGGGTTCCGGCCCTGGTCCTCGAGGATCCCTTCGTGGGACATGGCGTCGATCGTGACCGTCTGGCCGGAGCGGATGGTCATCACCGGCGTGGCATGTACCGTGGGCACGTATCCCCACAGGACGTCCTCGGGGGTGGAGGCCAGGTAGGCGTCACCCATGATCGTGCCGCTGTTGGGTTGAAGGATCTGCCCGAACCCACTCGTCGGTGATGTCTTTCCGCCGCCGCCGGAGCCCCCGCTCCCCGAGCCTCCCGCTGCTGCCGGCACCGCCGTCAACGTGGAACCAGCCGACCCGGCGCCCACCGCCTGCGATGAGCATGCAGTGACTGCAGTCAGCGTTCCGAACGCCGCAACGACTCCCATGAATTTTCGCCGGCCCAGCCCCTTGACCAGGGTTTCAGCTGCTTCCCTCTTGAAACTGTCACTCATGATCATTTCCCTCCGGAGGTCGTTTTTTCTGACCGTACTGAGGGTTTGTTTCGGGTGAATGTCAACCAGAAGTCGTTGAGGGTTGGGCGTCCAATCCGCCCCGCCTATCCCCTGGAGACGCGTCCGCGGAGCGCACCGAACGCAAGTGTGAAGCTAATGGCCCCGACGATCAGGATGGCGAGGAGCCCCGGCCAGAGGTCAGCCCAGATCCACCCATCTGTCAGCAGGGATCTGAGGGCCGCCAGCAGATAGGTGATCGGGTTGTAGTCGGCGATGGTCGCGAGCCAACCCGTGAGCGCTTCCTTCGGGAGGAACGACGTGGTGAGGAAGGCAAAGGGGAAGAACAACAGGAACGATGAGTTCACTGCCGCCGGGCTGCCTGTCCGCAAGGCGATGGCGTAGGGGAATCCGGTGAAGGCCAGACCCCAGAGGCCGGCCAGGACAACGAATCCAACCACTCCCAGGAGTCCGGTAGCAAAGTTCACGCCGACGATGGCCCCGAGGATCAGTACTGGAACGCAGAGAGCCATGACCAGGGCCAGATCGGCAACCATTAGCCCAAGAAGAAGGGCCGATCGGCGCATGGGAGTCAGGAGGAGTCGGTCGAAATAGCCGCTGCTGATGTCGGTCACGAGGCCACTGGCCCTTGATACTCCCGTGACAGCGAAGACAATGGCCACCGGTAGCTGGAACGCCCTGAAGTCCTCCACTCCCGTGGCCTGAGCGACGGGTTCCAACGCGCCGATGTTGACCACGAAAAAGAAGAGCGGAATGACCAGGGCGGGGATAACAGCGGCAGGTTCGCGCGGGATAGCCCGAAGGGCCCGTCCGGCCACGGAAATGAGGTCGCGGAGGAATCCTGCGCTCCTGGGTTCTATCCGGGACGCTGTGGTGGTTGCCGTGGTCATGAGGACTCCTGCGAATGGGAGGAAACTGAGGTGCCGAGCGTCGAGCTCGAGTCGGTAATGTGCTCGCCGGTTACTGACAGAAAAACATCGTCGAGTGAGGGGCGGCGCAGAGAGAGTTCGAGAACTTCGACGTCAGACACCTGCGCCAGGGTCACAGCGATGGGGCTGATCGCTGATGGGCCGTCGGAGACACTCAGGGTCAGGGTTTCCCCACTGCCGTCGATCCTTTCGACCAGGTCCAGCTTTTCGAGGGTCTGCCGCGCCTTGAGTGCATCGCCGCCAAGGGTAACCGTGACAACATCCGTCCCGATGGCGCGTTTGAGATCGATGGGTGTTCCCTCCGCCACCAGTTTTCCCTTGTTGATGATGCCGACGCGGTCAGCGAGTTCGTCAGCTTCCTCCAGGTATTGGGTGGTCAGGAATACTGTCATTCCCAACTCGTCGTTGAGGCGCCGCACTTCGTGCCACACTTTGGCTCGGCTCACCGGGTCGAGGCCGGTGGTGGGTTCGTCGAGGAACAGCACTTCCGGGTCGTGGACGAGGGCGAGCGCCAGGTCGAGCCGCCGTTTCATTCCCCCTGAGTAGGTGGAGATTCTGCGGTTGAGCGCGTCCCCGATATCAACGAGTTCCGTCAGCTCGCTCACCCGCGACTTCGTCGCCTTCTTGGAGAGGCCGTAGAAGCGGCCTTGCAGCGCGAGCATTTCCGCCCCCGTCTGCTGCTCGTCCAGCGCGGCTTCCTGGAGCGCGACGCCAGCGCGCAGGCGCACCTGCCCGGGTTCTGTGTCGACATCGTAGCCTGCCACTGTCGCCCGACCCGCTGACGGTTTTAACAACGTGCAGAGGATACGCGTGAGCGTGGATTTGCCTGCCCCATTCGGCCCGAGGAACCCATAGATTTCCCCGCGCTGGACGGTGAGGCTGACGCCGTCGACGGCGTTCACCTCACCAAAGCGACGGACAACACCGTCTGCACTGATCGCTACTTCGCTGAGTGCCATCTTGGTCCTCTTTCCACCCACAAGGAGTGTTCGTCAATCATGTGCTGTCAGGACACTTCGGCGAGGCCAGAACATGCTGGCGTGCTGCGTCGATGAGAGAAGGATAGCTCCTCGCAGTCAAGAGAAGCTGAACAGCAATCTGCTCGGGCTATGTCAGTCACACAGGAGGGAAAACACGCGGCAGATTTCTCCGGCTGTGGCGGTCGCTAACCGGTACAGGTTCCGGCGGCGGACGTAGCGTTATGCCTCACGGTGGCGGCTGCAGTTGGCGTGCCTCCATCCGCCAGATCTAGCTGCTCCCCGAACACTGAAGGTCGGGGCTTTAGTCCCTGTCGAGACTTTTTGGGCTGGTCTTTACTGAGAGGACCATAGGTCCCTGCCGGGACCATCGCGATTCCCTAGCCCTGGAGGACTTGCCATGTCTGATCTGTCGAGATGGTCACCGATGGACCTGCTCAATTCCATGGACCGCCTGTTTGATACCAAACGGGGTGCGACGCCGATCCGCGTAGAGGAATATGTTGACGGCGACCACCTGGTAGTCAAGGCAGAAGTGCCTGGCGTCGATCCCGATAAGGACATCGAAATCACCCTGGACGAGGGATTCCTGAACATCCGTGCCGAACGGAAAGAACGCGAGGAGCATAAAGACGGGGACAATTTTCATTCCGAGTTCCGCTATGGCTCATTCAGCCGCACTGTGCCGCTTCCCGTCGGGGTCAAGGAAGAAGACATCAAGGCCCAGTATGTCGACGGGGTGCTTGAGGTGCGCTTGCCGGTACCGAAAGAACCCGCTGAGCCACCCACACCGAAGAAGGTCCCCATCAGCCGTGGCTGACCGGCGACCAGGTACCGCCTAAGCCGTGCACGGCGTCGACCGCTGCACCGACACCGTCGGGCTATCCGACTATCCGACTATCCGACTATCCGAAAGGAACGAGACATGGACCGCGTCATCGACAAAGTGGCTCTGATCAGTGGGGGTGCGCGCGGCATCGGAGCCGCAGTGGCCGCCCGCCTACATGGCGAAGGAGCGAAGGTTGTCATCGGGGACGTCCTCGATGACGAAGGCCAGCAAACGGCGGAACGGATAGGCTCCGGGGTTCACTACGTACATCTGGATGTGACCAGCCCCCAGGACTGGGAAGCAGCGGTCGGCGCTGCCGTTGAGCTATTCGGTGCTTTGGATGTGGTGATCAACAATGCCGGCGTCGTGGATTTCGCGCCCATTGAGGACTACACGCTGGAGCAGTGGGACAGGGTTATTGGCATCAACCTGACGGGTACCTTCATCGGCATCAAATCCTCAATTCCAGCACTCAAGCGATCCAGAGGTGCTTCGATAGTGAACATCTCCTCGATAGCCGGGATCCGGGGCTATGAGGCGATCTCGGCCTATACCGCCTCGAAGTTCGGTGTGCGTGGGCTCACCAAAAGCGCCGCACTTGATCTGGGGCGCTACGGAATCAGAGTCAACTCCATTCATCCGGGTGTCATTTCCACACCCATGACCGAAAACGTGCCCATGGACATGAGCCGGGTCGCACTCGGCCGGGTGGGCCACCCCGGAGAAGTGGCCAACCTTGTCCTCTACCTATCGTCCGACGAATCGTCCTTCGTCACAGGTGCCGAGTTCGTCATCGACGGCGGGGACACCGCCGGAACAGTCACCCCTGCCGATGGAAGCCGATAAACCTGCTGTCAGCGCCACCGTGGCTCACGCAGTCTCTAGGATGCGATGAGTTCGGATGCGGAGAGCCTGCCATCACGCATGGTGGCTACAGCGTCGGTAAGCGGAACGAATTCGGTGTCGTGGGTGACCATGACGGTTGCCACCCGGAATTCCCGGGTGATGCTCCACAACAGCCGGATGATCGAATCGGATCGCTCATGGTCCAGGGCCGCCGTGGGTTCATCGACCAGCAGCACTGATGGTTCTCCCATGAGGGCTCGGGCAATGTTGACGCGCTGACGCTGCCCACCGGATAGCTGATGTGGGCGACGGCTGGCAGCATCGGACAGGCCAACAATATCGAGCATTTCCATTGCGCGCGGGCGGGCGGCTCGGGGTGCGGTGCCACGCAGGTGTTCTCCGATGATGAGCTGCTCCAGGGCCGTGAGTGATGCCAGAAGGTTGGGTTGTTGAAAGATGATCCCCACCTCCTCACGGCGCAGAGTTGTTCGGTCCTGATCGCTCAGCGGAGTGGCATCGATTCCGTTGATAGCGAGGTGCCCGCTGGTTGCGCGGACAAGGGTCGCCGCAACCGCCAGCAGACTGGATTTACCAGAGCCGGACGGTCCGACCAGTGAGGTTATCGTTCCGGCGGCGACTGCAAGGTTGACGTTGTCCAGGGCCTTGAGGGTGCCCGAGTCGCCATCGGGGTATTCAAGGGTCACGTTGACCAGATTCAGGGCGGCTGTGGTGTTCGCGTTCATGGGGTGTCCCTCTTTGCTCGGTGGATGACTATCGATGGTTCTAATTGCCGCCAAGGGCGATCAGCGGGTCGATTCTGGTGACGCGTCGGACCGCCAGCGCTGATCCGGCCAACCCCAACACGACGATGCCGACGATCGGGACCAGAGTGGTGGCTGGTGAGATGGTGAAGGGTGCGGCCTGGACGGCAATGAATCCGCCACCCAACCCCAGGATTCCTCCAAGGCTGGCGCCCGCAATCAGGACAATCGCTGCCTGGGTCATCGCGTCGCCGAGGATGTACCTGTTGGAACCGCCCAAGGCCTTGAGCACAGCGATGTCGCGGGTGCGCTGGACGGTCCACACGGTAAGAAAG
This sequence comes from Arthrobacter flavus, assembly GCF_039526005.1. NCBI lineage: Bacteria > Bacillati > Actinomycetota > Actinomycetes > Micrococcales > Micrococcaceae > Arthrobacter > Arthrobacter flavus. Next base: position 457,816 of record NZ_BAAAIJ010000047.1, read on the forward strand.
GCGACGATCACAAGAGCCGAAATCCCGTAGAGGAAACCCTGCATCATCTTCAACGATCCGTTTTCCGATCCGAAGGAGGCCAGGGCGCCGAAGCTCTCAGTCGTCGTCGTACTGGTGGTTCGGGCCGCCGCGTCAAGGTCGGGCAGTTGGCCCGCAGCGTCGTCGTAAGTGGCGGCGATGACCGTTCCGATGACATTCGGGTCAGAGATGCGCGAGAGGTGCTGCCAATCCGTCAGGGTTGTCCAGACTACCGGGGTGTGGCTGTACCACTGATCGTCGATGATGGCCGCCACCTGGAAATCGGTGCCGTTGATCGTGGCGGTATCCCCGACGGCGAGCGCCAGGTCGATCGATAGTTGGCGGCTGACAACCACGCTGCCGGCGCGTAGTTGGCCCGGAGCAAGCGCCCCATCCGGGACGGCTCCGAAAACCGCGGCGTTGGAGGTCCCCCCGGATTGGATCCGTGCCTGGCTGATGCCCAAGGCTTCCGCCTCCAGGACTCCGTCAGCCCGTTGCCAGGTGCGGAGCTGATCAACGCTCACCTGGGATTCCGGGTAGGAAGCTTTGGGCTCATCGCCGTCGGGAGCGCCGAACGCGATGGTTGTAGCGTCGAGCTGCTCGATCCCAGACGTCGACTGGTTAGCCAGCCCGGCGGTCAGACCGGACAGCATGACGAGGAGGAGCGTGATCAGCGCGACGACGGATCCCATCAGGGCAAAACGTCCCTTGGCGAAACGGATGTCTCGTAGTGCTAAAAACATGCTGTGTTCCTCTTTCGATGCAGGTCAGCGAGTAGGTCGGCAGCCCCTGAGGGCCCATTTCTACTCTGAGGTGAAATGCCAGCGGCCACATCGTGATGACGGTTGATTGGCTGACCTGTTGTGGTTGATCCGACCATCAATCGTTTGGTTGATGCCCACCGGATACCGCGCCGATAAGCTGAACACATGACCGTTCCCGCTACTCCGGTGCCCGAGTCCGCCACCGGAGCAGCGGTCCTGAAAGTGCTGCGGGTGAGCCTTCATCTGGGTTTCGCAACACTCCTTGTTGTCGGCACCGTCAGCACAGTGGCTACACCCCAGCGGGCCACCAGCTGGCTGGTCATCATGATTTCTGCCCTTTTGGGCGCGCTTTACCTCGCCGGGACACTGGTTGAGAAGCGCGTCGCCGACGGACAGGTGCCGCCCTGGAGGTTGGAACCGCGCCGCAACAGCAAGATCTGGCTGGCCAGCGTGACCCTACTCTGGCTGGTTCTTCTAGTGCTCAGCGCAGACTTCTCGTGGCTCGCTTTTCCCCTGTTTTTTCTTCACCTTCATCTGCTTCCTACCAGGCACGCGATTGTTGCCGTCCTTCTGATGACCGGCGCGGTGTCGGCGGCCCAATGGAACCACAGTGGTGAACTGCATGCGGCAATGATTATCGGGCCCGGCCTGGGTGCCGTCTTTGCGGTGGTCATGGCAATGGTTTACGAGAGCCTGTACTCCGAGGGTGTCAACCAGCGCCGAGCGCTGGATGAACTACGCAATACCAGAGCAGCCCTTGCCCGAACCCAACATGAATCGGGGGTCCTCGCTGAACGTGAGCGTCTGGCCCGGGAAATTCACGACACCCTGGCGCAAGGACTCTCCAGCATCGTTCTCATTTCCCGCGCCGCTGAAGCGTCGCTCGATGCCGGGTCAAAGGCGCTCACGAAGGAAAGAATCCGCACCATTCAGGTCACGGCCGCCGAGAACCTCGACGAAGCCCGACGGTTCGTCAGCGGCCTGAGATCCAACAATGCCCACGCCGATTCACTCGTGACCCGGCTGCGCCGAATCTGTGCCACGGCCGAACGTCAGGCCGCAGCACACGGTTCAACGCTAAGGTGCCGGTTTGAACTCGACGGCGGCCCTGTCCAGCTGCCCCCACCGTACGAAGTCGCCCTGCTGCGAGCCGCCCAATCCACCCTTTCCAACGTTGATCAGCACGCCCACGCCAGCACCGCCGTCGTGACGCTCGGGTTCCTGGGACCGGATGTCACCTTGGATGTCTACGACAACGGCACCGGATTCGATGCCCTGGCTACCCTCTCGGATCCGACACCTCGGTCCGACGGCACAGGATTCGGCCTGCAATCGGTGCGCGAACGTGTCACCTCCATGGGTGGGGTGGTGGACATTGAGTCAACAGTCGGTGAAGGAACAGTTGTCGCTATCCGTCTGCCTCTGGCCCCTATCGACAGCGCACAGTCTCATGTCTGAGATCAGGATTCTCCTCGTTGATGATCACCCAGTGGTTCGCGCCGGACTCCGAGCCATGCTCAGCGATTTCGAAGGCATCACCGTGGTTGCGGAGGCCTCCGACGGGGCCGAAGCGTTGTCAGCCCTCAACCGGGCGGTGAGCCTGACCGAACCGGTGGATGTTGTTCTCATGGACCTGCAGATGGGCGCTGGAATGGATGGTGTTACGGCTACCCGGGAGATCAGGAAGCTCGACTCCGCACCACCTGTGCTCATTCTGACAACGTACGATTCGGATGCCGACATCATGGCCGCGGTTGAGGCCGGGGCCAGCGGATACATGCTGAAGGACGCGCCGCCGGAACAGATCCGCCAGGCCGTGCAATCCGCCGCGGCGGGCCAGACCGCTCTCGCTCCTCAGGTGGCGGCCCGGCTCATGGGGCGGATCCAAAACCCCGCACCCGCGTTAAGCAGCCGGGAGATCCAGATCCTTGGTCTCCTCGCGACAGGGATGACTAACCGCCAGATCGCCAAAGACCTCTTCATCAGTGAAGCCACGGTCAAAACCCATCTTGTCCACATTTACGAGAAGCTAGGCGTCGACAACCGCACCGCAGCTATCGCCACTGCGAGGACACAACGAGTCATCCGGACCTGACGTGGACCTCGGACAACCGGGCCCCGTCCTACACCGGGGCCGAAATACCGGCGCCAGTGGCGTCCCCGCCCACTGGCGCCGGCAGTCTGCGGACGTTGAGTTACACGTTGTGCGACTTAGGTGCTCCCATCCCTGGATCAATTTGATGTGGACCGGAGGACGAAGGGCGGACGTCGAAGTGGAAGATCGACGTCGGAATGTACACCGTGGAGCAGGAGTTGGGGATGTCCACCACACCGGACAGCCTGCCTTCGATCGGCGCCGACCCGAGCAGCAGGTAGGCCTGCTCAGGGCTGTAGCCGAACTTGGTGAGGTAGTCGATGGCGTGCAGGCAGGCCCGCTGATAGGACAGGTGGGAATCGAGATAGTGCTGCTTACCATCCAGAGTTACCGAGGTGCCGGAGAACGCAATCCATTCGCTGTAGCGGGGGTCGACGTTACCGGGCATGAAGATGGCGTTCTCGCTGACCCCGTAGGTTTCCATTCCCCCCTTGATGACATCCACCCGCAGGTCGATGAACCCGCCCATCTCGATGGCACCGCAGAAGGTGATTTCGCCGTCGCCCTGGGAGAAATGGAGATCTCCGAGCGACAGGTTCGCCCCGTCCACAAAGACCGGGTAGAAGATGCGGGTCCCCTTCGACATGTTTTTGATGTCCTGGTTACCGCCGTTCTCACGCGGGGGCGCGGTGCGGGCCGCTTCCCCGGCAACCCGATCAAACTCCGACGCCGGGAGGCCACCCAGCACCGCGAACTGTGGCTCGGGAGGGAGAGCCAACGGCGGAACCCGATGGGGGTCGGTCGCGATCAGGTCACCCTCGCGCTTGTTCCACTTGGCAAGGAGCTCAGCGGAAGGAGCGGTCCCCATCAGGCCCGGGTGGATCAGCCCCACATAGGAGACGTCGGGTACGTGCCGGGAGGTGGCCACCTGGCCGGTGAAGTCCCAGATCGCCTTATAGGCGTCGGGGAACTGCTCGGTGAGAAAGCCGCCGCCGTTGTTGCGAGAGAAGATGCCGGTGTATCCCCAGCCCTGCCCGGCCAACGGACCTGAGTCCTCCTGTGGAATCGGTCCGACATCAAGAATGTCGACGACCAGGAGGTCACCGGGCTTTACGCCCTCGACGGCGAAGGGGCCACTGAGTTTGTGGACGGTCATCAGGGGTGCGTTGAGGATGTCGTCGGCGGAGTCATCGTTGACTATCGCGCCGTCGAACCACTCTCGGCAGTGGACCCTGAAGGAGTCACCCGGTTTGACGGTCGCCACCGGGGGAATCTCCGGGTGCCATCGGTTGTGGCCAATTTTTTCCTGGTCTTCGAACTTCTTGGCGGAGTCGAGTGGAAATATGACGTCGGGCATTTCATCTCCTCTGGGTTGGCCGCACACCGTGGGTCAGGGACGCGGCAGCTTACTGTGAAGTGGATTGGTCGTGTAGGGCTGGCTCTTACGTCTGGATCTGGACGGCAACGCTCCGGTGACCACCTGCGGTTCTGAGGCGCTACGTTCCGATGAATCGATGAGCTGGAAGGCCGACGTCCCGGCCTTGGACAGGTTGGGCACGCTCATCTTCCGTCGGGCCGCTCCTCCGCAGGTAGGACAGGATTGCTGATCGGAGGCTGCGCTCATCGGGCTGATGACCTCGAAAATGCTGCATTCGGGGCACCGGTATTCGTAGATCGGCATCGGCCAGACTGTCCTTTCTATGGGTTGGCTCCTAAGCGGGTGCCACGGCTTGGTTTTCCTGCGACGCTTTGCCCCGAGGGATGCCTCGGCGGCCCAGGAAGAAGGCTGCACCTAGGGCGGCTGCGGCAGCAATGGCCACCAGGACGGCATACCCGTCATTGGTCTCGTACCTGCCGGTCAGCAGGAAGAATGCGGGAATGGTACCGGTAATGTGCGCGACGAAGATCGTGAACCAGCCGGTGGTGAAGGTCAGGGAATCCCGCCCCAAGCCAAGCAGCAGGAAGAAGAGGAACCACAGGACGGCCCACGTCAACCAGATCACCCCAAACACCGGGTCCCCTACCAAGGTGAACTGGAGGATTCCGATCACCACGGCACAGGCTGCAACAAAGATGGAGAACCATCCCAGGCCTTCGCCGCTGATTCCGGTCATCTGGATTATCCCGACATACAGATACGTGAACCCGAACAGATACAGCCCTGCCGCGCCGAAGATGATGGCCAGATCGTTGTTGGACTGAATGAGGATGATGGTCGGGAAGACTACCTGCATGGCCCCGACGAAGAAGTTGAGGATGGCCGCGGACTTGCCCGGGACGAGCCCAATCAACATCAGGCCATTCATGAAGAGAACCGCGCCGACGTACAACAAACCAACACTGCTCATGACACTCCTCAGACAACGAAGAGGGAAAATTTGAAATTGGTAAGCCACTCCGAACCATCCGTAAAGCTGGCACAAAAGTGGCGAGAGCGATCAAAAGTATGGACTTGTGATGGTGACGTTAGTAGTGCGGAAATTTACTGTCAATGGACTGGCTGTTGGTCAGGCCTCTTGACTATGTGGTGGCCACATAGTGTTCCCTTGAGGGGAACTAACAACGGGAAGCGGAACCTCAGACATGTCATGGAGCACACGGGAGGTCGCGGATCTCGCGGGCACCACGGTGAACGCCGTGCGTCACTACCATCAGATTGGGCTCCTGGAGCAGCCGGATCGCCTGTCGAACGGCTACAAGAAGTATCAGGTGCGCCACCTGATCCGGATTCTTCAGATCCGGCGCCTGCGCGAGCTTGGCGTGCCACTGGATCAGATCGAAGAGGTGGGGGTGGGCGGCGATCCATCGGTGGAGGCGCTCCAAATCATTGAGGCTGACCTCGGGACAACGATCGAGCGGCTGGAACGCGCGCGAGCAGAGATCAGGTCCATCCTGCAGGGTTCGGCCTCCACTGATCTGCCAGCGGGGTTTGAGAACATCGGCGACCGGCTCACAACCGGCGAACGGTCGCTGATGCTGATCTACTCGCAGCTTTACGACGATCAGGCGATGGCCGATCTGCGGGACATGGTGGCAGCCGAGGTCGACGACGCCAGCGTCGCCTTCGACGCGTTGACCCCGGACGCCGACGAAAGTACCCGCCAGCAGCTGGCCGAGGATTACGCGGTGCCCCTGGCACGTGACCTGGCCAAGTACTCGTGGCTCACTGCCCCGGGGGCGCATCAGCCCAAGGGTCCGCGCGTGACACGCGAGACGCTGGTGGAGTCAGTTGCCGCCCTCTTCAACCCGGCCCAGCTGGACGTGCTGGGCCGCGCAAGCCTGCTGGCGATGGAGCGGCTGGCTACGGACCGGGCCGCAGCTGCTCACACCGACCACAACGACGGCGAGGAGCCGGCATGACAACGAACGACAACGCACCAGCTACCGAGACAGACCAGCCCGATACCATCCCTGCCGACCGCGCGCTCGTCGAGGATATCTTGCTGCTGCTCTTCCAACCAGATTCGGGGACGATCGCCGGCGAGAACATCCTGTTCTATGTCCTGGGCGGGGCAGCCGTCGCGGAATTGGCCCTGACCGGTCGAGCCGAGCCTCGCCCCACAGGCCTTTTCTCGAAGCCCATCCACCCGATCGGTACCGTCCCGCCTGCCGACGTTCTGCTGGCCCCGGCGTGGGACTACCTCACCGAGAAACCGCGTGGCGCGCAAACCGTCCTCGCTGCGATCGGTCCTTACCTGCGGGGGCCGGTGCTGGATCGTCTGGTGGCGCGCGGCGACCTTCGACGTGAGAGTTACAAGTCTCTTGGCTTCATTCCGTCGACGAAGTATGTGCTGAACAGCGGACGGCGGGAGGAACTCCTCAACCGGGTGCGGGGGGTTCTGCTCCGCGGCGAGGACTCCGACCCGCGAACCGCGGCCGCCACGGCCCTGCTTTCCGCGAGCGGCACCCTCCCTCAATTCCACCGCGAGATTCCCTGGAGTGGCGCTGTCTACACCCGTGGCAAGGAACTGGAGAAGGGAGACTGGGGTGCGGCTGCCGCCTCATCGGCGGTCATCCGGACGATGGCAGCGGTTGTTACCGGCGCGCTGAGTGCCGTGGCCGTCCAGGCGTCGCGCCCCTGAGCGCGCCAAAGGCCGGAAGCGCCTCAAGGGGACTGGCTGCGGCAGCCGCCCTGGGCTTCATCAGCCTCCCGGACTGGTGACAGCCGGGTCTCCGCCTACCGGCGCAGCGAGGCTTCTCTCGCATGCTGGTCGAAGTAAGCGTTGGACTTCTCCGAGTGCAGCAGCAGCAGGCCGATAACGGCGAGCAGGGCACCTACGACAGGGGCAAAAAAGTTCGCAGGATGGGCCAGGAACGAAAAGATCGCGGAGAGAAATGACAGCGAGAACGAAACGGTCATTAGGATGCGGGCGAGGTTGCTGCCCCCGAAGAGTGCGAACGCCACAAGGAAGTGGATAACCCCGACGGTGATCGCCACCCAGGCCGTCTCGTTGGACACCCCGTCAGGGTTCAGTACCAGCGTCAGGACGAGAACGCCAGCGACGATCTGCAGGACCGCCCCGATCCACGCGAGGACCGCGATGAGGACCACCCCGCCGGGACGGTGGCCGGACAAGAGCCGACTGGACATCAGTGGCACACCTTCTTGTGAATTCTGCTGAAGATTCTGTTGTGGTGCCAGGAAACCCCTGGCACTCCCTGGCCGGGCAGGATCTTTCCTGATGAAGCCAAGGTAGCCGGAGCCGAGGATTTTGAGAAGGTATTGGACCGAATCCAATGCAGCTTTCCAGGGTAGCTATCCCTCGGATGTCCTCACGGCACCCGCCCGGTGATTGTTGATGCCCAACGGGCCTCCTCGATGCCGCGGACAAGGCTGGGGCGGCACGACTCATTCCCGTCCACTATTCGTCGGATTATCGTCGGCCAGCTGGCTGGCGGTCCGGCCTGGAATCAGCGCCCACAGGGCTGGCAGCAGGATGCAAGCGCCAACGGTGTAGGCAAAGTCCTCAATTGGGGCAAGGGCCAGCCGGACACCGAGGATGAGGTCGGGGTTGTAGTCGACAATCCCGATTGCGATCAGCACATTGTCGAATACCGCCGTGGCGATCAGTAGCACGAGCAGGGTGATGCCGACCGCCCGCCGGCTGGGAAGCTGACGGCGTCGCGTCCGGTAGGCCCAGGCGGCGATGGCCAGGATCGGGACGAAGAAGATGATGTTGAGGACCAGATACGTCATGCCGCCGACTCCTGTTCACGCTTCCGGTCTCGTTTTCCGTCCCACACGGCGACCGCTCCCAGCACGTTGAGCGTGGTGTAGCAGAGCAGCGCAAGGAAGAACACTTCCTCGAGGGGCAGTTCGGGGGCAAGCAGGATTCCGGTCATCAGGTCAGTGATGCCGCGGAAAAAGATTCCGAGCGCAATGCCGAAGAGGTCCCAGACAATGAAGAAGCTGATCCCGAGGATCATGGTCCAGGTCGCCTTGCGGGCGTCCCGCCAGAAGGTGAGGCCGAACCTCCAGTCCAGGAGCATCGAGCCGCCAAGCGAGAAGAGCAGCGCCCCAAGGTAGATCAGGCCCATTTCCTAACGTCGATTCGCTGGTGGCCGCTGCCGCAAGCGCAAAGGTCGGACCCGTTGGTGGCGAAATGTCATAGTCGAAGACTACCGGGGCCGCTCACCATCAAAGGTCAGGGTGACACCGTCAGCAAGTTTCTGGAATGCTCTCACCCCGGCCTCGGGGTCTGCCCGGAGTGTGGGCTCCAACCCTGCAACAACGAGGTCGGCAAGGAGCTCGAACGTGGCTTCCAGCGCCGGGGCGGACTGATCCCGCAGAACAGGCTCGGCGAGAAGCGGACCGACGGAGAGCACGCTGAGCAGATGACTCATGGTCGCGGGGTCGAGATCGGCCCTAACCAGTCCGGCGTCGGCCATTGTGCGGAGGAACTCCTCGCCGAGAAGGACACGGGGCCGGTAGCGAACCGGTCCCCGTATCAGACCATCAAGGATCCGCCCGTCATCCTCGTAGATCGCCCGCATGAACGGACGCGCGAGCAACTCTGCAATTGAATGACGGTAGATCCCGGAGAGGCGCCCACCCTCGGGATCGGCGGCAATCCGGGCTGCGGTCGAGTGCAGGTAGCGGCTCAGCTCCCGCTGCACTGCCGCATCGACGAGGGCGGTCTTGCTCGGAAACTCGAGGTACACGGCCCCTTTGGAGACCCTGGCCTCACGCGCGATCCCCTCCACCGAGGCACGCCGCACCCCTCCCCGCAGGATCAGGGCGACGGTGGCATCAAGAAGATCTTCCCGCCGATCGGAGTTCTGAGCGGTCATGGGGTGCTCGAAACTGGCGCGTGTTCTACGAGGAAGTCCATCAGTACCTGGTTGAAGTACCAAGGGTTGTCCTGGTTCGCATTGTGGCGGGCTTGAGGGATCACCCGATAGTGAGCCTGAGGGTCGCGCGCGGCCCAGAGAGGTGCAGCCTTCCTGATGTTGCCGGTCTGATCATCGTCACCGTGGGTAAGCAGCATCGGTCGCTCCATGCGATAACCAGGTTGCGGCTGGGTGACGCGTGTAACCGCCTCCCAGACAGTGAGGAACTCCTGTTTGCTGAGTATGCTCATCGCCTCCCGTGCATAGGAGCGCACCTCGGGACTGTGGGCGAGGGACTTCACCATCGCTTCCTGGAGATGGCGGTATGGCCACCACCGGAACCAGGTCAGAGAACTGCGGAGGAGGAAGAGAGACCAGGGCGAGATTGGCGCCGTCGTGCAGGTGGATCCGATGATTCCCAGCGCTGCGATCCGCTCTGGGTACCGCAGTACCAGATCCTGGGCGACATATCCTCCGAGCGATTGCCCGACGACGACAAACTGGTCGACGGCTTCCTCGTCCACCAGGGCCAGAACATCGTCGGCCAAATCCGAAACTGTCAGGGTGGTGAGACCCAGGGGTTTGGATTGGCCGTGCCCCCGAAGGTCGACAGCCATCACCCGGTATCCCGCGCGGAGCAGGGGTTCCAATTGCGCGTTGAACATCCAATGGTCCATCGTCGCGCCATGCACCAGCACGACCAGCGGGGCCGAGGTCGGGCCGCTCACCCAGGCATGCAACCGACTGCCCCCACGGTCAAGAACGATTGCGCGTGGCTGGTCATTAGGATTGGTCATAAGCTAATTGTTGACCGAATGACCACTATTGGTCAATCGGTCAATCTCCTGTTTCGCGGGGTTTGCTGACCGCCCCGTGAACCTGTGGCATGCGGGTGTCTCAGTAGCAACCGCCTCCCGCGTGCTCTCAGGACACCCCTCCACTTCCGCCGAGGCCCGCACCGCCGTCACCGAGGCAGCTCAGGAACTCGGCTTCCGGCCCAACGCGCAGGCCCGCTCCCTCCGCAAGACCACCACCGAAACCATCGGCCTGGTCCTCCCTGATGTCCGCAACCCCTTCTTCGCCGACCTCGCGCACGCCATCGAACAACGCGCCCGCGACTTCAAGTACCTCACCCTGTTCGGCAACGCCAACGAAAGCGCCGAACAGCAGGACCGCTACTTCGACGTGCTGTTGTCTCAGCGTGTGGACGGCCTCATCGCCGCGCCCCTCGGCGACCTCGCCAGCCTGCGCAGCATCCTCGACAGCGGCATCCCCACCGTCTTCGTTGACCGCGTCATCGCCGACATCGACGTCCCCAGCGTCACTCCCGACAACGTCACCGGGATCCAGGAAGCCGTCCGCCACCTCACCGACCAGGGCCACCGCCGCATCGGCTACATCGCCGGCCCGCCTTGGCATCGCCACCATCCACCAGGAACTCAACCTCGTGGACACCACCGGCGCTGGTGACGCTTTCACCGGTGCGTTGGCTGCCCGGTTTGAGTGCCGGGGATGCCCTGCCCGACGCCGTCCGGGTTGCTGTGCTGGTCGGGGCGTACGCTGTCGGGGCCCAGGGCGCCCAGCCGTCCTACCCGTCGCTTGAGAATCCGCTGCCTGCCGCACCGGCCTCACTGATCACCACTGGACAGGACACTGACGCGTGAAGAAGACCGGAATCCTCAACGGACCTCTGAACGGGATCCTCGGCACCTTTGGTCATGGACATCTGGTGGTGATTGCCGACGTCGGCATGCGGCTGCCTGATACGGACACAGTGGTTGATCTGGCCCTGGTGAAGGGCATCCCATCCTTCACCGAGGTGCTGCAGGCGGTGTTGGCTGATGTGCAGGTTGAATCGTCATTGCTGGCTTCCGAAGCGACCGGGTCCTCCGTTGAGGAGATCGTCCGTGCTGAGGGGCTGAACCCTGACTTTGTGAGCCACGAAGACCTGAAGGCGCTGCTCCCCTCGGCCAGGCTGATCATTCGGACCGGCGAGGCGACTCCCTACGCCAACGTAGTGCTGCGTTGCGGAGTCACTTTCTAGCAGTTGCCAGGCGGGCCTGGTCTGATCGGAGACTGCACCTCAGAAGGGTGGGGGTATGTCGGGTGGCGGTGCTGGTGGTGGGTCTGGTCGTGTGAGGTAGGTTTCCCCGGCGGGGGAGATTGCAATGATCATGCCGGGTTCGGGTTGTCGATACTGCCAGTAGCCCTCGGATTTGAGTTTGTGGTGGCGTTTGCACAACGCAACCAGGTTGCCGTAGCTGGTTGTCCCGCCCTGTGACCAGGGCTTGGTGTGGTCGAGTTCGCAGAACACCGCCAACCGGTTACACCCCGGATGCCTACAGGTCCGGTCCCTGACCCTGACTGCGTCCTTCAGGTCCTGCGGGACCCGGTACGTTCTCGCATCAGCTCCGAGCCTGGCCCCGGTAAAAGGGTGGGTGAGGATCCTCGTGAATGAAGGTGCGTGACCGGCGAGCTTCCGGGCGGTCTCGGGATCAATCGGACCATACCCTTCGAGCTCTCCCGGGGCATCACCGCCGAGGAGAGTCATCACGGGGACCGTCACGAACACCTTCGCCTGCACTCCCCAGTAGACGGCCGCACCGCCACGACCGGCCAACCCTCCTGGTCCGCTCACCCTGTGCGTCCCATCCGGGCTATCGAGGCCATCCGGTTCGCCAGCGCCGTCGGCGGTTATTGCTCCAATGGTGGTGCCATCGGAGTTCGTACTCATGTGACCAGTGGTGCCAGCGCTGGTGAGGACGTCCGCGAGCACATCGGCCCGTAGCTGGGTGAGCGTGCGTGGTTCGTCGGGTCCTTGGAGTGCACGGGCGGCGGTGTCGAGGCGGTGATAGATCCCGGCCGCCTGATCAACCGGTAGGTAGGCTTCGAGCCAGGCCATCCCGTCATAGCTGGGGGTCAGGAACACCCCGCGTTCCTTCACAGCTTTGCGGTGGCGGGTGGTGATCGCTTCGGGATGCAGGGTTTCCCTGAGTCGGTTTGCCTGCTGACGGAACTTCGCAACGGTCGTTTGGGACGCCGTTTTAATGAGCCGGGCTTCGTAGTCCGCGGTCACTGTGGGGTTGGTATCGGGGATGCTGGTGGCTTCCTCAACCACAGCCCACGCGTGCCGCTTCGTGAGCTTCCCGGCCTCCAACGCTTCCAGAGTCGCCAGGCAATACCGGGTCAACAGGGTGCTGTGCTCCACCAGGAACCCAGCCGTCCGCTCCGGCACATGCAGCGCCGCCCCGATCTCACTAGCTGTCAGCGTTTTCTCGAAACCCCTGTCTCGGGGGTCGTGGCGGGTTTGTTCGGTTTGGAGGTCAAGGGCCCGGGTCACGACTTTGGCTTCCTGGGCGTCCAACCAGGACCGTGCTTCGTCGATGTCTTTCAACGCGTCCACCACCTGAGCCGCATCCAAACCACCCACCGCAGCCATCCGCAGCTGACCCGACAGCGCAGGAGGCTCACGGCTGGAACGCACCCGCAGATCCGGGTCATCCCCGAAGTAAAAAGAAGCCCACGCCTCCGAGAACAACCACGCCCCACCAGAACCATCCGAACCCGACCGAGTCGAACCAGACCCTGTTGAATCGGACTCCGCTGAGTCCGGTTCTGGAGCTGCATCGTTCGGATCCGCTTCGTTCGAGTCCGTGTCGGTCGTGGGCTCCGGCGGTTCAACGACCGGGGCCGTCCACTCCGACTCAACACCCAACGGACCAGCCGCACCATAGCCTGAAGAAGTCGCAGCGCACCCGCAATCAGAAGCAGAATCCGCGCCGGATCCGGGCGGAATCTCCGGTTCGTTAAAAGAAGCTCCTGTGCCTTCCATAGCTCTATTCGATCACCCGCCACTGACAAAATAAGGGGAAGATCAGGGGTGCATAAAAAGAATTTTAAAGATTTTTTCGGACAGACAAAGGACACGGCCCTGGCATGAAACCAGCTCCCGCTCGAGCCTTAAAACGCTCTAACCGCTGAGCCGAACCACCATTTCGGGAGTCAACCGCAGACTCTCCGGCGAACCGCCCCCTATCAGCGTCTGCAGGGCGTGCAAGCCCTGGCGACCCATCTCGTGCATCGGCGAACGGACCGTCGTCAGGTTCACGCCAGCGGCGAGCGGGGTGTCGTTGAATCCCCCCACTGCAACATCCGCAGGAACAGACAGCCCCGCTTCTCGGAACACGCCCAGAGCACCGATTGCGGCGAAGTCGTTGACGGCGAAGACCGCTTCTGGCATCCGACCGGATGCCAGGATCCGTGATGCCGCTTCCTGTCCAGCCGCAGCATCGAAGCCATTGTGGATCACCCATTCCTCCGGAACGACGATCCCTGCGTCGTCGAGCACGTCAATAAACCCGGTTGTACGATCACTCGACGTTGAGGTCGCTTCCGATCCTGCGATCAGCGCAAAACTGCGCCGTCCTGTCGCGAGGAAATGCTCGGCCATCAGCCGGCCACCGGCATAGTCGTCGCAGGTGACGCTCACGTGGTCGCCGGAGGTACGGCTGACCAGGACGAGTGGGACACCACGCGTGGCCAACTCGTCGAGATACGGCTCCCGCAGGTGTGCGTCGCCGAAGATCAGTCCGTCGATGCGCCGGCCAAGCAACATCTCGGCCTTGGCACGCTGCTTGGTGCTGTCATCAAGGGAGTTGGCGACCACCGCGAACAGACCGTTCTCCGCTGCAGCCTCATCGATTCCTTCGTAGATGGTGGCCAGCACAAAGTCCTGCAGGCGCGGGACAATAACTCCCACAGTGTCTGAACGCGCGGTTCGCAGCGACGCCGCATGCGGGTTTCGGCTATAACCGCGCTCCCGGGCCAGCGAAAATATCCGCTCCGTGGTTTGCGGGGCCGCCCACTTCGATTCCACCCCCGCGGGATCGTTCAGCACCCTCGACACAGTGGAGACATTGAGGCCCAGCTCGGTGGCCAGAAGCTTGAGTGTGACAGGTACGGTGCCGTGCATGTTTCCATTTCGTGTCGAAAATGAGCTCAATGTAAACAGTTGCGAAATGTGTTGCGCTTCACATCTACTTCCCCATAGTATCGCTATCACGCAATACACAAACGTTTGCGGCATACGTTTGCTGCAATCGATTGATCCAGTACTTTCGTTGCAGTCGAGACAACGACAACTAGGGAGTGAACCAATACGTGGCTTCGATTCGGATACTAGGAACAGGCGGCACCATCGCGTCCCGTGGCCAGGGCGTCAGCGGCGCCATCGCCTCAGATAGCACCGACTCGCTGGCCGCAGCGCTGTCCGACGCACACCACATCACCTCACGGGACCTGCTCACCGTCGGCAGTTATTGCCTGGACCTGCGGGATCTACGGATCATTGCCGAGGAAGTCGCTGCCGAACTTGCCGAGCCCGACGTCGATGGCGTCGTCATCACTCACGGCACCGACACCATGGAAGAAACTGCGTTCCTTCTCGATCTGGTCCACACCAGCCTCAAGCCGGTAGTCCTCACGGGAGCCCAGCAACTCGCCGACAGCGACTCCCCCGATGGTCCACGCAACCTCACCGAAGCCGTGATGGCGGCAGCGGATAAACGCCTGCAGGGCGCCGGAGTGTTGATTTCGTTCGCGGGGTCGGTCAGGACGGCTCGTGGCGCCCGCAAGGCACACACCACCGCGGCCAGTCCTTTCGCCGGCGGGGTGGAGGTGGGGCACCTGGCGGGCGACGACGTCGTCGTCACCGCAGCACCCTCCCGCCTCCCGCCTTTACCGCTACCGACCGAGGCATTTGACGACGTTCAGGTGGAGATCATCACCGCCTACCCCGGAGCAACGCCGGAACTGTTGCGTCACGCCGCGGCCGCGGGCGCTGGAGCTCTGGTGCTCGCCGGAACGGGGATCGGTAACGCTGGAGCTGGGTTCGCTGACGCGGTGGCTGACCTCACCGCTGCAGGCGTGCCAGTGATTCTCAGCAGCCGAACCCCCTGGGGTCCGGTGGTACCCACCTATGGCAACGGCGGCGGCAAAGACCTGGTCCGGGCTGGCGCCGTGATCGCCCGCGACCTCAACCCGTTCCAGTCCCGGATTCTTGCCGCCCTGCTCTTGGCAGCGGATCCAGACCCCACGACTTTCCCGCACCGGTTTGCAGCGCATAGCTAGTCGACCTGAACCACCCGGCAGTACCCAGCACCAACCCATCCAGGAGGAACAGTATGGCCAAGAAGATTTTTGTTTCGGTAGGCATTGACGTTGACGCAGTCGGTGGCTGGCTCGGCTCCTACGGCGGTGAGGATTCGCCTGGAGACATTTCCCGGGGCATCTTCGCCGGCGAGGTCGGTGTGCCACGGCTACTGAAGCTGGCACAGGACCGCGAAATGCCGGTGACCTGGTTCTGGCCCGGACACTCCATCGAAACCTTCCCCGAGCAGTTCGAAGCCACCGTCGCCGCCGGCCACGAGGTGGGTGTGCACGGCTACAGCCATGAGAACCCCATCGCGATGACCCGCGAGCAGGAGACGGAGGTGCTGGATCACTGCATTGACCTGTTCACCACCCGAACCGGCAAGAAGCCGGTGGGTTACGTGGCTCCGTGGTGGGAATTCTCCAACGTCACCAACGAGATCCTGCTCGAGCGCGGCTTCCTCTACGACCATTCCCTCATGCACAACGACTTCACCCCCTACTACGTGCGAGTGGGCGACTCGTGGACCAAGATCAACTACGACGCCGCCTCAGCCCAAGAATGGATGAAGCCGCTGGTTCGTGGCAAAGAGACGGACCTGATTGAGATTCCTGCCAATTGGTACCTCGATGACCTGCCTCCGATGATGTTCATCAAGGGCAGCGCCAATAGCCACGGTTTCGTCTCCCCCCGCGACATTGAGCAGATGTGGAAGGACCAGTTCGACTGGGTCTACCGCGAAATGGACTACGCCGTGTTCCCCCTGACGATCCACCCGGACGTCTCCGGACGGCCACAGAACCTGCTGATGCTTGAACGCCTCTTTGACCACATCGCCGGCCACGACGGCGTCGAGTTCGTGAACATGGAGACGATCGCCCGCGACTTCTCCGCCCGCTACCCCCGCACCGCACCCTAACCCGCTACCCGGCACCAGAACAGGATCCCGCCATGACCTCCACCTCGACCCCCCAAGAGCCCGCCCGTCGAAGTCGCCCCCTGGGACGTTGAAATTACCCCGCAAGTAGTCCGCAAAGTCTCAGTGGTCTGCTTCATCGCCTGGGTTATCTCGGTGTACGACTTCACCCTCTTCGGAACCCTCCTGCCGGTGATCGCTGACGACTTCGGCTGGAGCGCCGCCGAGTCCACCGCAGTGAACACCATCGCTCACGTCGGTATTTTCATTGTGGCTCTCGCGGTGGGCACCATTATCGACCGGTTGGGTCGTAAGAACGCACTGATCGTCCTCATGCTTGGTGGCGCCGCTGCTGCAGGCTTCACCGGCCTGGCAGCTGGTGCGGTCAGCCTGATCATCATCCGGTCATTCTCCGGGTTCTCCATGTCGGAGGAAGTGGTCAATGCCGTCTACCTGAACGAGATTTACCGGAAGGTCAAGAACCGCGGCCTGATGTACTCGATCGTGCAGGGTGGATGGCCCGTCGGCGCGCTCCTGTCCGCCGGCCTCTCGGCACTATTGCTGCCAATCATCGGGTGGCGTTGGAGTTTCGTCGTCGCCGCGGTCATGGCGTTGCTGGTCGCAGTCATGGCCTCCCGCCTACCTGAATCCCCCACCTTCGCAGCCATCAAAGAGGTTCGTCGCCGCCAGGCAGCCGGAGACATCGAGGGAGCCCGCGAGCTCGCAGCCCAGCATGAGCTCGAAGAAGGCAGCCACCACAAGACCGGCATCAAGGACGTCTTCACCCCCGAGCTGCGGCGCCACACCATCCTGCTGTCGCTGGCGTGGCTGTTCAACTGGGCCGCGATCCAGGTCTTCTCCGTTCTGGGCACCACCGTTCTGGTCGAAGCCAAGGACGTAACCTTCGAAAACGCGCTGCTGATCCTGGTCCTCGCCAACGCGGTTGGCTTCGCCGGATACGTCTTCCACGGCTGGCTCGGCGACCGCATCGGCCGGCAAAAAACCGTCATCATCGGCTGGTTTGGCGGCGGCGTCGCCAGCCTGATCATGCTGCTGGGCCCCAGCAGCGACGTCTTCATCATCTCCATGTACGCGATGACCCTGTTCTTCCTCACCGGTCCCTACGCCGCCCTGCTCTACTACATGGGCGAGTCCTACCCAGCCCACGTCCGCGGGATGGGCACCAACGTGGCCCACGTGATGGCACCCCTGGGCGGCATTGCGGGCTCCGGTCTGCTGAGCCTGATGCTGTTCCTCGGCCTGGAGATGCAGTGGGCGGCAATCATCACCGGCACCGGCGGGCTTTTCATCTCGGCCCTCTGCATGGTCGGCACCCGCAAGGTCACCCAGCACACCGCCCCCACCGCGGCGGCAACAGTATGATTCGCGATGACGGGCTCGAAGGCAAGGTAGCCGTCATCTCGGGCGGTGCCAGCGGGATCGGCCAGGCCCTGGCCGTTGCCTATGCCCGCGCTGGCGCCCACACGGTGGTCGGCTACCTGGAAAGCGATCCGTACGACGTCGCCGACACGGTGGCGCTGGTGGAGGCGGCGGGCGCCACCTGTGTTGCAGTGCCGGTGGACGTTCGCAGCTACGCGGACACAGAGAATATGGCACAAGCCGCCCTCGACACCTTCGGGAGGCTGGATATCGCCATCGGAGCCGCAGGAATCCTCCGGCGGGCGTCCCTTGCAGATATGACGGACGACGCGTGGGAGGACATGATGGCGGTGGACCTCTCCGGAGTAATGCGCACCTTCCGCTCCTGCGCCGCCCGCATGAACAACGGCGGGGCGATGGTTGCCACTTCCTCCATTGCTGGTGGGGTATACGGCTGGGAGGATCACAGTCACTACGCGGCGGCGAAGGCCGGACTGCTAGGCATGTGCCGGTCCCTCGCCGTGGAACTGGCCCCGGGGAAGATCCGCGTCAACGCTGTGATTCCGGGACTAATCGAAAGCCCGCAGTCACTCGATGGCACAAATTCCCTGGGGAAGGACGGTCTGGACGCGGCCGGCGGGATCATCCCGTGGGGTCGGGTGGGCCAGGTGGACGAAGCCGCCAGAGCGATCAGGTTCCTGACCAGCGATGATTCTGCCTACGTCACCGGGCAGCAACTGATTGTCGACGGCGGCCTCACCGTCCGCTGGCCAAGCTAGACGCCGCGGCCCGCTTATCTTTCCGCCACCCTTTGCAGTTAGGACCCCGATCATGACCCAACTTCACGGCAAAACAGCCGTCATCACAGGCGCCGGCAGTGGTATCGGAGCGGCCATCGCCAGGCTCTACGCCTCCGAGGGTGCGAACCTCTTCCTGCTGGATGTAGACAAGGCCCAGGTGGATGCCGTGGCCGTCGAGTGCTCGTCAACGGGTGTCACTGCTGTAGCACGACGGGTGGATGTCATGGAGAGCGACGACGTCAGGGCCGCCATGGATGCCGCTGCGGAGCTGCTGGGCGGGATCGATATCCTGGTCAGCAGCGCCGGCATCCTCGACGAAACCCCGTTTCTGGAGCTCAGCCCGGAAGTTTACGACCGAACCATGAATGTGGACCTGCGCGGAGTCTTCCTTGCCGCACGCTGGGCCGCGCCGCACATGGTGAAGCGTGGCGGCGGACGGATCATCAACATCTCCTCGCAACTAGGGATCAAGGGCGGCACCGGTCTGGCCCACTATGTGGCAGCGAAAGCAGGCGTAATTGGCCTCACCAAGGCCCTAGCGTTGGAGCTGGCCCCGCATTCAATCCTTGTCAACGCCATTGCACCCGGGCCGATCTTCACCCCGTTGATCGAAGGTCTCTCGGATGAATGGAAAGCAGCAAAGCAAGCTGAGCTGCCTGTGGGCCGTTTCGGTACGCCTGAGGAAGTGGCGCCCACGGCGCTGCTGCTCGCCTCTTCACCAGGCGGTAACCTCTACACTGGCCAAACCCTCGGCCCCAACAGCGGCGACGTGATGCCGTAAGCCACTGCCTACGGTGTCTTGCTCACAATAGAAAAAACCCACTCCAAGAAGACTGAACGCGGGATGAATTCCTGCAGGAAGGGCTAGTGATGTGCGGAGCCTGTCCCGGCGGCGCCGGGATCTCCCGAATATCCGGGTATGTCACCCTGGCCCGCATGCGGCCCGCAGTAGGCGCCCTTCTGCAGGATATTGCCGGAAAGCGGTTAGTGCTCACACCCTTCGGTGATGCCTGGACATTCAGCACCCGCATGGGTAAGAAGAGCGTCCTTCCCGGGCTGGAGGAGGTAGCAGCCGAGATAGTGTCAGGTCCCCTCGACTGGCAGGCGGTCACTGCCCTTACCGGTGAGGCGGTCAGCGGGGTGGCCCCCGAGTTGGCGTGCCCGTCCGCTCCGGTGCTGGAACGGATCGCTACCTCCCCGCTGCCGACGCATGACTCCCTCAGCGCAACGACTCCGGAGCTGACTCCAGGACAATTCACCGCGGCCCTGCTGGTACGGGCAGCGAACGCCCACATCTAATCGCGCGATGAGGATGTTTAGCCCATCAGGCAACCGACCCGAGTTGCGTCGCCGGCTGGTTATTCTGCCCGTTGCCAGTTAACTTAGGCGGCCCACCCACGGGCAACGGCGTCGAGTGCCGACAGGTAAACCGCAGCCCAATCGGCGTCGGGACGCCCCATTTGTGCCAGCTCCAGACTGACAATCCCGTGTACCTGTCCCCAAATCGCGACCGCAACCAACTCAACCGGAGCATCCACCAGCACACCCGCTGTCTGCGCCGACGCGACCGCGTCCATTAGCGGCTGCATCGCATCGCTCGCGGCGTCAGGGTTCGGCTGACAATCGGCATACGCAGCCAGCGCGCCACCGAACATCAGCCGGTACAAGGCCCGATGCTCCAGCGCCCAGGTCCGGTAAGCGACCCCCAACGCATTCAACCCGCCGTCGGCGGCTGCCAGCTGCGAATCACGGAACGAGCGGAACCCGTCGTCGACGACGGCCGTCAACAGCTGGGATTTACCGCCGAAAAGCGAATACACGGCCGACGTGGACGTCCCGGCCGCCGATGCCACATCGCGCAGCGTCACGCGCGCAGGCCCGTCACGGTCAATCAGGTCAGCGGCGACGGCCAGCAGGTCCTGTCGCAGGGAATCGTTGTGGACTACAGGTCTTGCCATGGGACCCATTGTTTCATAACATTGTTTTGTAACAACGTTATGGAAGTTTGAGCCCAGGGAGTTCTGATGGCACAGCACATCTACGCGGGTCGACACACTGCTGACCCAGCAAGCGAAACCGTCACGGTATTCCTGATCGGCATGCGAGCCAACCGCTGGTGGAAGATCAGGAAGGTCAGCAGAGTCGCTGCTGCCATGCCGCGGATGCTCAAGCATCTAGCCACCGACCCCGCCGCGGGGATGCTGGGCTACGAGCAGTGGCTCGGCCGCACCACCATGCTGCTCAGCTACTGGGAGAGTCCTGAACACCTGCGGAAATTCGCGGCGGATAAGGAATCTCCCCACCTGGAACCTTGGCGACGGTTCATGAAGGAACTTTCAGGCACCGGCGATGTTGGCATCTGGCACGAAACGTACCAGGTCCCGACCACCGGAATCGAGACCGTCTACAACGGAATGCCATTGTTCGGCCTCGCGAAAGCGACGGCACACGTCCCCATCGGGGAGCGTAACAATACGGCGAAGCAGCGGATGGGCCGGGCACCGGGGCCGAAGGTCCCTTGACAGAATCTGCCCCTGCTCTCATATTCAAAGGGCATCAATAACCGAGGGGGCTGCCGTGATCAACACTTCTTCATCGCGAGACCATCTTTCCGAACGGCTTCGAGACCTCTTCGCCTCCTATCCAGACGTGCGAGAGATCCGGATGTTCGGCGGCATCTCCTTCATGGTGAATGACCGCATGGCAGTCGCCGCCGATCGAGCCGGTGACCTGCTGGTGCGAACCAACCCGGCTGACTACAACGAGTTCCTCCGACGCGGCGCTGTTCCGGCGCTGATGGGCCAGGACAAACCAATGGGACGCGGTTGGCTGACCGTGCCACGCCACCAGCTCGACGACGACGCTGAGCTTGCGTACTGGGTCAACGTCGGCATTGACTCCGGGGCACCAGCCCCAGAGACATCTGTCGGAGACGAATCCGTCCAGGCACAGGCAACCTCCGGGCCCGCGCCTTCCTCCCGCACAGGGCCAGGCACTGGCAGCCCCACTCCTGATGCTCGACGGCGTCGGACACCAGACACCGCCCCGCACGTTCTGACCGGAGCTTCTGATACCGCTCGCTAGACTCGCGGGAGAACACTGGACAACCCAAGGGGACACCGTGACGATCATTAGACGTGCTGGAGGAGCAGCCGCAGCCCTGACGATACTGCTCCTCGCACTCACCGGATGCGGCAGCAGCGAACCGGCGACCGTGCCGGAGCGTCCCGCCGAGAGCAACGTGCTCGACCTCGCCGACGTCCTGACGCCGGCAGAGGAACAGAGCCTCAATGCGCTGATTGAGGAGCGAAACAGCGGCACCGACAACGCCCGCGTCGCCGTGCTCACCGTCGAGAATTCCGGCGGGTCCATCGAGGACTACTCCCGCAGCGTCGCCACTGAGTGGGAAGTGGGCGACGCGGGGGCAGACAACGGAGTACTTGTGGTCGCCGACACCGCCGAGCGGGAGCTGCGCATTGAAACAGCCGACGGCGTCCGACAGCAGTTCTCCGACGATGAGGCAGCCACAGTCATCGAGGACGTTCTGGAACCGGCGTTCGCCGATGAACAGTATGCCGAAGGCCTCATTGAGGCGGTGGATCAGATCTACCTGTACGCCGACGGGCAGGAACCGGTCCAGGAACCGTTCAACTGGGAGATCCTCGCATGGGTCGTGGGAGTCGGGTCTGCGGTGATCGGACTCATTATTTACCTCGTCTCCGCCGACTCCCGACGCCGTCGCCGGATTGCTGACGAGGAGATTCGGGGGGCGGAAGAGAAGGACCCGGCCTTCCGCCTCACCGAGGAACAACGCAAGGCGTATCGGAAGTACCGCTACAGCAAACGCGACAACGACGCCGTGAACTACCCGCCGACTTGGCTCCCCCTGTACATCGCCAACCCGGCACTGTATTCGGGTTCCACCCCCAGCACGCAGTCCGGCTCGTCGTTCGGCGGAGGCGGCGGATTCACCGGCGGGGGCGCGTCCGGCAAGTACTGACCGCAGTCATTACACTCGAGGCATGGATGACCTCGACCTGTCGATTGATGGGGAACTGTTCCGCGTCAGCGAGAGAAGCCAACCCCCTGGACGGTTGAGCTACCACTTCGCCTGGCTCAACGGTCCGGATGAGGGAACCTATGGTTTCACCGTTGGCTTGAGCCAGCCAAGCCCGATGTCGCGGCAAGAGCTGATGTCGGAGGCGCGGGGGTTCGTTGAATCGTTTTACGAACCGGGCGGAATTGGGGAGGAAGACTTTCCTGGCCACAGACCAGCGAACCAGGGACGCTAGCCTCCGCCGTCGGACCCAACGTCACCCCGACTCGTTCAGGGCGGCGTCGATCGCCAGCTGCGAGGTTTTCAGTCCCAGTGCGACGGCGTCCCCGGTCGCCACCCCGCGGAGAATCATCCCCAGCACCCCCGTATAGATGAGGAGCAGCTCCTCGGCCAAAGCACCAGCACCCGTTGCACCCACCACCGGGATCGCCAGTTCGCGCAGGCGGGTGCTGAGAAGCTGAGTATCACTGGCCAGTGCTTCCTGCAGCGCGTCGCCGGGGTGTGGGGATTCAGCGGCGACGCCAAGAAATGGGCACCATCGTGCAGGAGTGACACTTTCCCGGTAGTTCTGTAGCCCTGGCAAGAGCGCTACGAGACGCTCCCGTGGCGTCGACGCCTTATTTATCGCCAGCCGCCAGGCCTCGTCCCACCGGCCTAACCTGCGTTGAAGTGCCTGGACAATCAGCCCTTCCTTATTCCCAAAGTGGGCGTACAGCGTGGCCGGAGCAACGTTCGCCTGTTTCAGGATGACATCCACAGGAGTGGCTGCAACGCCCTGGGTGAAAGCCAGATCCTCCGCCGCGTCCAGAAGGCGATCTCGTGCGCTGAGTTGTGAAGTCATGGCCCAACCATATAACGTTCGTTTCAATGAAACGCACGTTACAGTCTTCTCAAACCGCTGCCAGCCCCCTCTTTTCAGTGATGGCGCTAGCGCTCATCGCTGCAACCTATGGCCTGGCCCGCCTAGGCTACGGCCTCTTCCTCCCTTCGTTCTCCGCGACGTTCGGCCTTACGCCGACCGTGGGCGGCTTGCTTGCCTCCGGCGCATCGGCCAGCTACTGCGTGTCGGCACTTGTCGGGTTCCGGTATGCACCAACCCGCCCACGCCTGATGGCGATCCTCGCCGGAGCCACGGCGACATTAGGCAGTGCCGGAATCGCTACCACCCAGGACACCCTTGTCTTCACTACTGCAGTGCTGATTGCGGGGATGGGGGCCGGCTTCGCCACCCCGGCGCTGGTGGAACTGGTGCACCGCAACATCGCGCCCACACAGCAGAGCAAGGTTCAGTCGGTAGTGAACTCAGGTACGGGTTTCGGCGTGGTCGTCGCGGGTGTGCTGGCCTTGGTGGTCGGCACGTCCTGGCGGCTGGCCTGGGGGTTGATCGCCGTCGTCGCTCTGGGTGCACTGATCGGCGTGCTGCGGACCGATCGGTCGCGCGCCGTTCCGGCAACCGACCCGGAGTTGACTCAGCCCGCTCAGACAGGCGCCGAGCTGCGCGCCCTGTGGCACCCGATCGTGGCGGCCTTCGTCTTCGGAGTGGGGTCATCCGCGATCTGGGTGCACGGTCGCACACTCCTCGAAGATCAGGGAATGGCAGTGACCCTGTCGGCAGGAGCCTGGATCGCACTCGGGATTGGTGGTGCTGTCGCGGTGCTCACGGCACCGTGGCTGGCCCGGCACGCCCTCCGGACCACCTGGCCGGCAACCGTTGCGGCGGTGGCCGCCGCCACGGGATTGTTCTCCCTGGTGCCGCAGAACCTGCCCCTCAGTTTCGCTGCGGCGGCCCTGTTTGGCCTGGCCTACACTGCGGCCAGCTCGGTCC
Source organism: Arthrobacter flavus (assembly GCF_039526005.1). Lineage (NCBI taxonomy): Bacteria > Bacillati > Actinomycetota > Actinomycetes > Micrococcales > Micrococcaceae > Arthrobacter > Arthrobacter flavus. The sequence continues at coordinate 482,152 of NZ_BAAAIJ010000047.1, forward strand.
TGATCATCTGGGCCACCCACTCGGCGACGCACAGCGCCGCCGGAACGTCGATCCTGTTCACCAGCCTCGTGCTTGGGCAGGCCGTGGGTGCCACGCTGACCGGTTCGTTAATCGAGGAGCTGGGCTTCACCGCCGCCTTTGTCACCGCTGCAGGCATCTGCCTGCTGGGCGTGCTGAAACCGGCGCCGCGACCAAGCCCCACAGGCCAGGGACGGGTCGCAGCACAAACACTCGAGACTACCGCCAGAATGGCTCAGTGAGCCCAAGGATGGGGTGGTTAAGGCGCGGCCTCTGGTGTCGTTGATGCCACCATAAATCAGCTCGAACCCGACGACGACGAACAGAACTTCCTGCAGAATCGCCTGCCTGAGCAAGGAACCCCCGCAATTCTACTGATTGACCAGCTGAGATTCGTCCAGGCGCATATTCTCAGGCCGCGGGATGAACCAGGGTTCGAGGTCCTCGGCCGACATGGGTCGTGTGTAGAAGTATCCCTGCGCGAGGTCACAGTGTAGTTCGGTCAACGCTGACAGCTGGGTCGGCGTTTCGACGCCCTCGGCGACGGCGATCAGGTTAGTGGCATGGGCAAGCTGGACGCAGGACGCTACGATCGCGTGGTCCTTGCTGTCGGTAGTGAGCCCAGCGATGAAGGATCGATCGATTTTCAGTTCGTCGATTGGAAAGCGCTTGAGGTAGGTGAGGCTGGAATGGCCAGTACCAAAATCGTCGATGGCCAACCTGACTCCTAGGGCCTTGAGGATCTCGAGGGTCCGCAGCGCTGCATCCGGATCTGCAGTGAGCGCAGTTTCAGTAACCTCCAGGGTCAGGAGCCCCGGAGCAACACCATGGCGTTCAAGCGCTTCAGTGACCATTTCTTCGAGGCGAGGATCGTTGAGCTGAATGGCAGAGATATTGATCGACATGCGCACTGGGGGCCGTTCCGACGCAGATCGGTGCCATGCGGCCTGTTGTGCGACGGCCGCGTTGATCACCCAGGCTCCAAGCGGCAGGATCAAACCGGATTCCTCGGCGAAGTCGATAAAGGCTGAGGGTGCCAGCAGGCCCCTATCGGGGTGATCCCAGCGCACCAGCGCCTCGAATCCGTTCATTTGACCGCTGATGAGGTCAATCTGAGGTTGATAGAACAGGCATAGCTCCCCGTCCTCGATGGCCCGGCGCAGTTCTCCGCGACGGTTCATCCGGCCGTCGTCGGGATCGCCATGAGCGCTGGACTCCAGCTCGCAGCGGTTGCGGCCCCGCTTTTTGGCCTGGTGCAGTGCCGCGCCAGCCCGACCAACGAGCCGGTCAGGAATGTCGGTTTCCCTAACCATTGAAACGCCAATACTGACAGTAATTTCAACACTGGTCCCACCCACCGCCATCGGCGCGCTCAGTTCCGCCAATAGCTTGGCGGCCGCCGACTGTGCCTCCGAAACGTCGGCGAAATCCGCCAGTACCGCAAATTCGTCACCGGACAAGCGAGCGATGACTGCAGATGGATGCGCCCCGGCACACATCCGCTGCGCGACGATTCTCAGAGCCTCATCCCCAGCAGCGATCCCCAGGCCAACATTGACCGCTCGGAAGAAGTCCAGGTCCACTAGCAACAGTCCTCGGCGCTGTTTCTTCCCGGCCCGCTGTGCCAGGCGAACCTGTAGCTCCGCCATAAACCCGCTCCGATGGAGCAAGCCGGTGAGCGAATCGTGGGTCATCAGGTAATTGAAGCTTGACGTTGCAGGACTGCCGACCTGTTCAAAGACACAGCTTTGAACTTCAGCGAGCGCCCTCGTGTAAGAAGAATTCGTGTGATCGGCGGCCAACTCTTCGTTGGGCAGCTCTGCGCGGGTTTCGTCGCTTGATGAATGGCTATTGGCGCCTGGTGCGGGATCGAGCATGAGGGTGATTCGCTTTTCTGGTCATTCGACCGGAGTCTACGGTTCAGCGACCGGGATATCTCAGGCCGCTGGGTACTGCATCGAAGGACTTCGCTACCTACCAAATCCGTGATTCAGCTGAACGAAAGTGGTCAACGACGATGGCTGAAAGCCTGCTTCCGCTTGAAACGGAGGGAAGAAAACACACCCTGCGCCAAAGCGTCCGATTTGCCGAATAATCGTTATTCTTGACCATTTCCGATTCCCTTTTCAGTATAACGACCACCGAAACAAAGCAGGCCTACTTCGTTGATCCTGCGGCAATCCTGCGCGGTTACACCCTTCGACCCGATCGGTCAGGAATATCCGATCCTGACCGTGCGCTGATCTTGGATGAGCCTGTCACCGACCTAGGTCTGGGATACCGGCTTCCCCGCCGTCGAACTAAGGAATCCTCGCATGACGATCAAGTCTCTACTTCCCGGCCCCCTCGGCTTCGGTACGGCCCCTCTGGGCAACATGTTCCGGGCTATCCCCGAGGAGGAAGCAGCGGCCACCGTCGCGGCGGCCTGGGATCAGGGCATCAGGTACTTCGACACAGCACCGTTCTACGGGGCTGGCCTCGCCGAGATACGCCTCGGCGATGTTCTCTCCGCTCACCCGCGGGACGATTACGTGCTGAGCACCAAGGTTGGCCGCGTTATCCTCGACGAGACCGAGGACGTCTCAGCCCGCGACATGGGAGAGAAAGGCGGCCTGTTCGCCCACGGTCGCCCGAACAAGGTGGTCAACGACTACTCAGCAGATGCCACCCTCCGTTCCATCGAAGACAGCCTTGAGCGTCTGAAGACCGACCGGCTGGATATCGTCTGGGTTCATGACATCGCTCAGGATTTCTATGGCGACGAGTGGCTGGCCATGTTCGAATCGGCTCGGACCGGGGCGTTCCGCGCGCTCACCCGGTTGCGGGATGAGGGCGTCATCAAGGGGTGGGGCGTCGGCGTCAATCGCGCGGAGGCGCTGGAGCTGACTCTCGACCTGGACGAGCCCCAGCCCGATGCCTTCCTTCTGGCCGGACGGTACACGCTCCTTGACCATGACCGCGCCCTGCAGCGCCTCCTCCCGGCTGCATTGGAACAACAGGTGGACATCGTGGTTGGCGGACCCTACAGCTCAGGCATCTTGGCAGGCGGCAAGCACTTCGAGTACCAGGAAGCCTCGGCTGAGATCATCGCCAAGGTGGAACGCATCAAGGCACTGACGGAGCAGCACGCTATCAGCATCAAGTCCGCTGCCTTGCAGTTCTCGCTGGCTCACCCCGCCACAGCGGCAGTAATTCCAGGTGCAACGAAGCCGAGTCGGATTGCCGAGGACGTAGCGGCCGCAGGCGAAAAGGTGCCAGCCGCGTTCTGGACGGCCCTTCGCGAGGAGAATCTGATCTCACCGTTGGCCCCTGTCCCAACGGACTAGCCATATCTAGCCCACCTATGCCCTGGAGTGTGCAGTTGTGGCGGGATGCCTCGAGGGTTTGTGCAGTTGTGGCGGGTTCTCGGGCTTTGCACCCACCACAACTGCACATCCGATTCACGACGGCGACCCCAGCGTCGCGCGCACCCACCACAACTGCACATCAGACGGAGGCCCTCCCGGTGGACTCCGTCAGTTGCTTGCTAGGGTGAAATCATGGATGGGGAGATCGTGGTTCGGGTGGTTTTGTTCGTCGTCATGGTGGGATCGGGCATCCTGATGCTCTGGCTGGCGAGGGCCGCGGCCAGCGGACGGCTGCAACGCAACCCCTATGCGGGCATCCGAATCCAGGTGACGATGGCGAGCGATCGCGCATGGCTCGCCGCGCATCAGGCAGCTGAGAGGCCCACTCAAATTGGCGGCTGGTGCGCCATCACAAGCGGCATCCCGTCAATTCTTCCGGTCTCCATGTCCGTCGCCATGGTCGCCGTCTTCATCGGCTCACTGGCCCTGCTGGGCTTTGTGCTTTATGGCGCGAAGCTGGGGAGTCGGGCGGCGCGGGACCTGCCGCCCGAGTTCACCAACGGGTGAGCTAAGCCTTCGACTTCTTCGCAGCAGCCTTCGCCGCACGCTTGGTTTCGCGCACCTTCGTGAGCGACTCAGGATCCACAATGTCGGCTACCGAGCGGAAGCTGCCTTCCTCGCCATAGGCGCCTGCGCTCTCACGCCAGCCGTCGCCGTCGTACCCGTATTGCTTACCCAACAGCGCAAGGAAAATTCGGGCTTTTTGTTCCCCAAATCCGGGCAGGGCCTTGAGCCGCTTGTAAACTTCGGCGCCGTTGGGGTTGTCGCGGGTCCAGATCTGGGAGGCGTCGCCGTCCCAGTCCTCCAGGAGCGTGCTGCAAAGGGTCTGGATACGGGCCGCCATATTCCCCGGGTAGCGGTGAATGGCGGGCGGTGTGCGGCAGAGTTCAACGAACTCGTCGGGATCCTTGTGGGCAATGGTCTCCGCGTCGAACGCGCCGAGCCGTTCCTTGATCTTGGCCGGGCCTGCGAAGGCCGTTTCCATCGCAACCTGCTGGTCCAGCAGCATCCCGAGCATTAGGGCTAGAGGCTCCTCGGAGAGCAACCTGTCGGCGGCGGGATCGTCGGTGATATTCAGGTGCGCAGTCATAGCCCGAGTTTAACGCGTGAACCCCCGGCAGGAGTAGCTCCTGCCGGGGGTTCACTCACGCGAAACGCTAGTTCAGCGTTGAGGTGTCGATGACGAAGCGGTAGCGGACGTCCGAGGCGAGGACACGCTCGTAGGCCTCATTGATCTTGTCTGCGGAGATGACCTCGATCTCGGCGCCCAGGTGGTGCTCGGCGCAGAAGTCCAGCATTTCCTGGGTTTCGCGGATGCCGCCAATCAGGGAGCCAGCGAACGAACGACGGCCACCGATCAGGGCAAAGGCGTTGACGGGAAGCGGCTCGGCCGGCGCTCCAACGTTGACGAGCGCGCCGTCAAGGTCGAGCAGGCCCAGGTAGTCGCTGATGGGGAGGGTGGCGCTCACCGTGTTGATGATCAGGTCGAAGGACCCTGCGAGGTCGGAGAAAGTGTTCTCGTCACTGGTGGCGTAGTAGTGCTTGGCTCCCAGGCGCAGTCCATCTTCCTGCTTCTTCAGCGACTGTGAAAGCACAGTGACCTCGGCGCCCATGGCTGCGGCCAGCTTCACGGCCATGTGGCCGAGTCCGCCCAGCCCGACAACAGCAACCTTCTTGCCGGGTCCGGCGCCCCAGTGCTTCAGGGGCGAGAAGGTGGTGATACCGGCGCATAGGAGGGGTGCTGCGACGTCGAGGTCGATGCCCTCGGGAATCCGGATCACGAAGTCCTCGGTGACGACGATGTGGGTGGAGTAGCCGCCCTGGGTGATGGAACCGTCGCGGTCCGTGGCGCCGTAGGTGCCGGTGTTGCCCTTGAGGCAATACTGCTCCTCGCCAGCCTCACAGTTCTTGCACCCGCCGCAGGAGTTGACCATGCAGCCGACGCCAACGCGGTCGCCGACCGAGTGTTTGGTGACGTTGGAGCCGACTTCGGTGACGATCCCGGCGATCTCGTGGCCTGGTGCCAACGGGTAGCTCTGGGGCCCCCAGTCGCCGCGGACGGTGTGGATGTCGGAGTGGCAGATTCCTGCGAACTTGATGTCGATCATGACGTCATCGGGGCCGACGTCGCGGCGCTCGATGGTGGTGGCAATGAGGTCCTCGGAAGCGGATGGCGCTGCGTAGGCGTTGACGGTCGTAGGCATAGATAAGCTCCTGCAGAATAGCTTGCTAAAAATTGGTCCCCTTTTGCCAACACCGGTGGGCGGCAAGGTATTCCTCCCCGCTGGCGTGAAGCGATCAGGGCAACCGTGAAGGACGTCGGATCGTGGCCTCTCCAGCGCGATCCGGTTCCAATAACACCGGGCTCACCAGCACCGCCGGGCCGCGGTGCAGCACCCCGTCCGACAGCACCTGGCAGCGCACCCCGCCTCGGCCACGCATCGCAGCGTGCGCACCAGGAGCGAGCATGCGATCCATCCACGCGCACGGATGCGCGGGCCGCCCGGCTTTCAATCGCACGACATCGCCAGCGGATTCCAGCTCAAACTCCAGACCCAGCAGCGGATGAAGCTGTGCTCCCCGCAGCATCACGTTTCGCCGGGTCAGCAACGGGTCAAAGGGCGCTGCGGCCAGGTCACTCGCAATCTCCTCAAGCGCTTCCACCGCCATCACCGTCACCGCGGCGTCCATGTGTGCGGCCTTGCCGAAGAACCGGTCCCCAACGATTCCCTTCCCTGCCACCAGGGCTACCCGGTCGGCGTCGGTCGTGGGCACGTCTGCAGCACCGTCGCGGGCGCGGCCAAAGTAGGCGTGCGCTGGAGAGACGAGCAGGTGCAGCACCTCGACGTCGTACCGGTAACGTTCAGTCATTGTCCAAGATTACCTCGGAGTTGTTTTGACCTAATCAAAACAACTCCGTACAGTAGGGGTATGCCACAAGGTACCGTCTCGCAGACCCAAGCCGATCCTCTTCGGGCCGTTATCAGCGAGTCGGGACTGAAGGTGACTGCACCTCGAGTGGCGGTGTTGGAGATTCTCCAGAGCGCACCCCATTCAAGTGCTGATCAGGTTTTCAATGAAGCACGAAAGAGCCTGAGCAAAATATCAGCCCAGACGATCTACGGGATTCTGGCGTCGTTCACCGGTGCCGGATTGGTCAGACGATTCGACCCACCCAATTCTCCAGCCCTGTACGAGTGCAGGGTCGGCGACAACCATCACCATTTGTCATGCGTTGGCTGTGGGTTGGTTCAGGATGTTGACTGCGTGATCGGCGAGGCGCCCTGCCTCACCCCCTCCGATGATTCAGGTTTCACCATTTATTCGGCCGAGGTCACTTTCAATGGCCTATGTCGCACCTGCCAGACCAGTGGTTCACCCGAAACCGGCTAAGCCACTTCTTATTCTCACGGCCCGCTGACGCGGCATCCCGCGATCAGCCCTGCCCAAAACCACCACTTCAACGCTGAACTGTTCGGCACTTCTGCCGAGCCCAAAATAGGAGCATCACCCATGTCAATCCTGAACCGCACCACCACCGCCACCCGCCCGACCGCCGCCCATCGAGCAACCACCTCCCCCGTTCGCCCACTGCCCCTGCTCGGTGGGCGGTACGTGACGACTCGCACCTTCGGCACCCCCGCCGAGGGAACCTACGTCACCACCCGTAATGGCGGTGCTGTCCAGGTCCGCGGCACCTATGTGACCTCACCGAACCGCTCCATCACGGAACAGTCAGAGGGGCGCTACACCGACCGTGGCTAGGGGGCCCTCCCGGGAGCCTTGCCGAGTGGTGGGACTAGAGCCTGAAGGCCCTTCAAATAGAGCCTGATTAATGCTTTTCTTGACCATGACCGGTTCCCCTTCCGGGGCGCGCACTCCGGCGGACGATGAGCCCGCGAAGGGCAGCCCCCTCGACACGGCGCTGTTCGTCTTCAGCGGCCTGGCCGCGGTCTGGCTGGCTGCGCTCCTTTTTCAGGAGAGCTTCCAGTGGAACCATTGGTGGTTCACCATCATCTTCTGGGCGGTCCTCGCCTATCTGGTCCTGCCCCGGTTGCACCGGATCCTGAGCCGGATCTACCTGCCCGACTACTTCATCGGCAGGGCACGCACCAGCGATGGGCTGCTGGGCGATCCCATCAATGTGACCGTACTCGGTTCCGAAGCCGCGGTGCACACCGCAATGATGAAGGCTGGCTGGACCCGCGCCGACGAGATCGACGCCACCAGCACCCGGCGCATCATCGTTTCCACCGTTACCCGCCGAAGCTACGACGAAGCGCCGGTGAGCCCCCTGTTTGTCTTCGGTCGGCAGCAGGATTTCGCCTACCAGCAAGAGGTGAATGGCAACCCCGGCAAACGGCACCACATCCGGTTCTGGCGCTGCCCGCCGGAATGGGTCCTGCCGGGCGGCACCGACGTGGACTGGCTGGCGGCGGGCACCTATGACAAATCGGTGGGATTCTCCCTCTTCACCCTGCAAATCACCCACAAGATCGAAACCGATATCGATGAGGAACGCGATTACGTCATCGACTCGCTCACCTCCTCCGAACCGGGGGCGACGGTGCGGATCTTGCGGAACTTCTCCACCGGCTACCACTCCCGCAACGGAGGCGGCGACAACATCCAGACCGATGGACACCTGCCGGTCATCGATCTGCGGCCCATCGACGTCGGCTCCCGATCCGCCGTTCTGGCTTCCACCGACAGTCGGGACCGTCGCCCGGCACCCACCACCTTCGGCGCTACCCTGGTGTTTCTGCGTGGCCTGACGGCACTCTTCCTTGCCGTCTCGCTCTGGACCGGGGACCTGACGGTCGTGGCGGGGCAGGAGGTCAACGAATACATTCCGGTGGTCGTTGGCGTCGTCGGTGCCTTCGCCCTGCTCGAACTCCTCCTGGCGTGGCTGTTGCTGCGGGGGAGCAACCGGGCGCGGATCACGGCCATGTTGCTGAGTGTGGCGGGGATCATCACCGCAGCGGCCGACGTCGTCAATGGCGGACCGGGGATCACCCTCAGCACCAACCTGATCGGGTTGGGCCTGGACATTCTCCTGATCATTGCCCTGACCAGCCAACGTTCCCGCACCTATGCGCATCGGCGCAGCAAGCGCAGGCTACCGCCTGGACCTGAACAGCGGCTTCCTTCACCTCGCGCTACCGCACTCCCCTAGGGTCCGCCGACGAAGCATGCTAGCCTGACTGCGTTGCAGGACGCCTGCCCGCGAGTAACCGTTCCCCCAGTGACTGGGATTGATTAGCGGTGAAGATTGCAGAGCATCACCTGCCCCCGTACGGGTGGAAAACACCCACAAATCGGTAGGCCGCGCGCCGCCGAAGGACCGAGCTATGCGCTCTGTTTGATTGCCTCAGGTAATTTTCTACGGGATTGACGCGTTTGCGCCCGAAACTGGGCTCGGTCTCCGCGCCTGAAAACGCTTGCGGAGGGGACGGCCCACAGGAGGCCAGCGCGATGACGGTGTCGAGTTGCAAGCGTTACTCGTCGTGACGAAGGGATGACAGTGCCTAACGATGCTGATCTGTATCAACTGAGTGGATGGATGGTGATTCTGCTTCTGGTCCTGGTTTATGGTGGCACCCTGCTGGTGTCCGCCTACATCGGGAAAAAGAAGGAGAACGCCGACGGCTACATGACCGCCGGCAACAAGGTGGGCTTCGGCATCTCCGCTGCGAGCATGACCGCCACCTGGATCTGGGCCTCTTCCATGTACGCGTCCGCCACGGCCGGGTACACCTACGGCATTTCGGGGCCCATCCACTACGGCCTCTGGGGCGCCCTGATGATCCTGTTCATCTACCCCTTCGGCAAGCGCATCCGCGCGGTCGCACCGAAAGCCCACACCCTGGCCGAGGTGATGCACGCCCGCCACGGCCGGTCCAGCCAGTTGATGCTCGCCGGCTCCAACATTGTCGGCAGCGTCATCAGCCTGACCTCCAACTTCATTGCCGGTGGCGCCCTGGTGGCGTTGCTTTCCCCGTTCAGCTTCGGCCAGGGAGTCCTTGCAGTCGCCGTCGGCGTCCTGATGTACACCCTGTGGTCTGGTTTCAGGGCCTCCGTCCTGACCGACTTCGCCCAGGTGGTCGCCATGCTCGGCGCCGTCGCCGTCATCATTCCGGTGGTGTTCTTTGCCGCCGGCGGGCCGGCCATGTTTGATCAGGGTGCCAGCAACCTGACCCCGCAGCAGTCCAACTTCTTCTCCAGCGATGCCTTCCTGAACCAGGGCGCCCCCTACATCGCAGCGGTGCTGGCCTACGCCATCGGCAACCAGACCATCGCGCAACGACTGTTCGCCGTCCGTGAGGACCTGATCAAGAAGACCTTCGTCACCGCGACGGTCGGCTACGGCGCCACCGTGATCGGCATCGGCATGGTCGGCGTCATGGCCCTGTACCTGGGCGTCAGCCCGGTCGGCGGCGACGTCAACAACCTGATCCCGCAGATGGCCTCGACCTACCTCGGTCCGGTCCTGCTGTGCCTGTTCTTCGTGATGATCCTCGGCGCGCTCTCATCCACCGCTGACTCGGACCTGTCCGCGCTGTCCTCCATCATGATGGCCGACGTCTACGGAAAGAACATCGCCAAGAAGGCCAATCCCAAGACCATGCTGCTGGTCGGCCGAATCACCATGATCGTCGCCACCGCTGCAGCACTGGTCTTTGCCAGCCAACAGATGGACATCCTCGATCTGCTGGTCTTCGTGGGTGCGCTGTGGGGAGCCCTGGTCTTCCCGGTTATCGCCAGCTTCTACTGGGACAAGGTGACCAACAGGGCGTTCACGACGTCGGTGATCGTTGCGCTGGCAGTGTTCATCCCGGTCCGCTTCTCCTGGCTCTCGATGGACGGTGTCACGGGGATCCTCTTCGACATCCTCTCGGTCGCCGGGATCGGGATTGTGCTGGGCCTGATGGTCTTCGGCTTCTTCGGGCTGAAACCCGCGAAGATTGTCGGCGCCCTCGCGGCGGTTGCCTCGGCGCCGTTCGTCATCGGTTTCCTGCACGATTACACGGTCCTCACCGGTTCCCTGGTGGCCTACGCCGTGAGCACCATCATCTGCTACCTGATGTCCGTCAGGAGCACGCAGAACTTCGACTTCGCGTTAATCAAACAGCGCATCGGCGACTACGACCCCGTGGCCGACGACGCCACCCACACCCCGGACGACGACCTGGACGGCGTCACGTTGTCCGCCCGAAAGTAGGAGATCCCCGTGGAAACCATCCTTCTCACCGTGTACGTGCTCATCTGGCCGATCATCGTCACGGGGGTCCTCTGGACCGTGTGCCGCGGCTTCCTGAAGGACTGGGCCGAGTCCCGGAAGGCCGGACGCAGCATCATCTAGTGGCGTGACCGGGTCCGCCGTCGCTCCTGTGAGACCGGGGCGACGGCGGACTCTGGCCCGGAGATGAAAGGATAGTCCTGACCACCTCACGGAAGGACCCTCCTCAATGGACGAGATCGTCGCCCAGGACGCGCGGCAGCATGTGCTCGCGGCCCTAGCCAGCCAGTCAACGTGGGTGGCGGACGACGACGACGGCACCTTCCTACGCCGGTTCGACAAGCATTTCCCCGAGTTATGCCGGTTGTTCCATTCGCTCTACGGGCCGCTAAACGACTGGCTGGACCAGCTCACCCGGCTCGTACTCGAGGCGGCCCACTCCTGGCGGGAACGTCCCACCGACCTGAAAGCCATCGACGCCGCGAAGGAAACGAACCCCAGATGGTTCCTTTCCAACTCGATGCTCGGCGGCGTCTGCTACGTCGACCGGTACGCGGAAAACCTCGGCGGCGTCCACGCGAAGATCCCCTACTTCAAGGAACTGGGGCTCACCTACCTGCATCTGATGCCGCTGTTCCTCGCGCCGGAGCCACACTCCGACGGCGGGTACGCCGTCTCCAGCTACCGCGAGGTGAACCCGGCACTCGGCTCGATGGCTCAGCTCCGCGCTCTTGCCGCTGAGCTGCGGGCCAACGGCATCTCCCTGGTGGTGGACTTCATCTTCAACCACACCTCCAACGAGCACGACTGGGCACGCAAGGCAGCCGCCGGGGACCCCGAGTACAGCGACTACTACTGGATCTTCCCGGACCGGACCATGCCGGACGCCTTCGAACAGCATGTCCGGGAGATCTTCCCCGACGACCATCCAGGATCGTTCGTCCCCACTCCCGACGGACGGTGGGTGTGGGCCACCTTCCACAGCTTCCAATGGGACCTGAACTATTCCAACCCGGCGGTCTTCAGGGCGATGGCGCGCGAGATGCTGTTCCTCGCCAATCAGGGCATCGACATTCTGCGGATGGACGCCGTCGCTTTCATCTGGAAGCAATTGGGCACCACCAGCGAGAACCTCCCGGAAGCGCACACGCTCCTGCGGGCCTTCAACGCCCTCTGCCGGCTGGCTGCGCCGTCGCTCTTGTTCAAGTCCGAAGCCATCGTGCACCCGGACGAGGTAGCACGCTACATCGACCCCGCTGAATGCCAGCTCTCCTACAACCCGCTGCAGATGGCGCTGATCTGGGAATCCCTCGCCACCCGCGACGCGTCGCTGCTTGGCCAGGCGCTGGAACGGCGCCACAGCATCCCTGAAAATACCGCCTGGGTAAACTATGTGCGCAGCCACGACGACATCGGCTGGACCTTCGCCGACGAGGACGCAGCGGAGCTGGGGATCAACGGCTTCGAGCACCGCAAGTTCCTCAACTCCTTCTATGTCAACCGGTTCCCCGGCAGCTTTGCCCGTGGGGTGCCGTTCCAGGACAACCCGCGCACCGGGGACTGCAGGATTTCCGGGACGACGGCGTCGCTGTGCGGGGTGGACCACGACCAGGCAGCCGCCGTCGAGCGCATCCTGCTGGCGCACTCGATCACTTTCAGCACCGGCGGAATTCCCCTGCTGTACCTCGGTGATGAGGTGGCCCAGGTCAACGACAACGAGTACATGTTCGAGAATGGCCACGCCGCCGATAGCCGCTGGGTGCACCGCCCCCGCTTCCCGGAAGACCGCTACGCCCGCCGCCACGACATCAGCACCCCCGAGGGGGCGGTCTTCGCCGGATTGCGCCGGATGATCGAGGTCCGTGCCGCCACCCGCGAATTCGCGGGCACCCGGCTGGTCGACTTCGCCACCGGCAACCGCAGCGTGCTGGGCTACCAGCGGCCCGGTGAGGACTCAACGATCCTGGTGCTGGCGAATTTCAGCGACCAGCCGCAGACGGTGGACGCCCTCACCCTGAGCGGGTTCGCACCCGACGTCGTCAATCTGCTGACCACTGCGGCGCAGCGAATCGACGGTGGGATCACGCTGGAGCCCCGCGACTACCGGTGGCTTCGGGTGCAACCCAGCTAGGGAATGCCGTCCCGTCTGCAATGGTTGCACCCGGCATGAAGAGAATCGGGTTTCTGTCCTTTGGTAACTGGTCCTCGGCGCAGGGATCCCGCACCCGGACCGGCGGTGAGGCGCTGCTCCAGGCAATTGACCTGGCGGTCGCTGCCGAGGAAATCGGAATTGACGGCGCGTCCTTCCGCGTCCACCACTTCGCCCGTCAGCATGCCTCGCCCTTCCCGCTCCTGGCTGCCGTTGCCGCGCGCACCAGTCGGATCGAGATCGGCACTGGTGTCATCGACATGCGTTATGAGAACCCGCTCTACATGGCTGAGGAAGCTGCCGCCGCCGACCTGATCAGCCGCGGCAGGTTACAGCTGGGCATCAGCCGGGGATCACCCGAGCCAGCACTCAACGGGGCGGCGACCTTCGGCTACGTCCCGGCCGACGGCGAGGAGTACGCCGATCTGGCCCGCCGCCACACCGAGGTGTTCAGGTATGGGATCAGCGGCGCCGGTATCGCGGAGGCCGACCCCCGCATGGGGTCGGGGCTGCTGCCGATCCAGCCGCAGTCTCCCGGACTGAGTGAGCGGATCTGGTGGGGCGCCGGGACCCGCAAGACGGCCGTCTGGGCCGCCGAGCAGGGAATGAACCTGATGAGCTCCACCCTGCTGACCGAGGACACCGGAGTCCCCTTCGACGAGTTGCAGGCCGAGCAGATCCAGATGTTCCGCGACGCCTGGGCCGAGCAGGGGCACGGTTTCGAGCCACGGGTGTCAGTCAGCCGGAGTGTCATTCCCCTGGTCAGCGACGAGGACCGCCAGTACTTCGCGCTGAGCGCCCTGCGGGAAACCCGTGACCAGGTTGGAGTGCTCGACGGCGCCCTGTCCCGCTTCGGGAAGAGCTATATCGGTGAGCCGGACGTCATCGCCGAGCAGCTGGCCAACGACGCCGCCGTGCAGTCGGCGGACACTCTGATGCTCACTGTCCCCAACCAGCTGGGCGTCGACTACAACGCGCGGCTGCTGGAGAACGTTGCCGCCCATGTGGCCCCGGCCATCGGGTGGCGGCGCTCCTCACACCTCGAGGACGCCGCCAGCCGGTAGCTCTAGGGAATGAGCTTTTCGGCGCGGTAACGCTCGAAGAGGTCGGTGAACGCATCGAGGGTGCGGCGGTACCCGGTGAATCCGGCGACGCGACTCTTGCTCATGTCCGCGACCACCTCAAGGTTGCGGCCGAGGTCGCCGTCCGTGTGCCACCAGGACGCCACCCGGTCCAGGCGCGGCTCGGCCAGGCCATGGGCGTCGACGAGCTGCTCCCACTGAGGCTCCGCTCCGGCCATCTGGACTTCAAGGGTGCGCGGCTCATCCTTGAATCCTTCGGCTTCCACTCCGAAGTACGCGGCGAGCTGCTGCCACATCCAGCGCCACCTGAACACGTCACCGTTGACCACGTTGAAGGCTTCGTTAGCCCCGTTGGGCGAGGTTGCCGCCCAGACCATGTGGTCGGCGAGGAGCCCGGCGTCGGTCATGTCAGTCAGGGAGTTCCACTGGGTTTCGGAGCCCGGGAAGATGAACCGGCGTCCGGACTCCTTGCAGAGCGCCGCGTAGGCGGCGAGGGTCAGGCCCATGTTCATGGCATTGCCGACGGCGTGGCCGATCACCGTGTGCGCGCGGTGCACCGACCAGGAGAAGCCTCGCGCCGCAGCGGCGGCCCACAGTTCGTCTTCCTGGGCGTAATAGAAGTTGTTGACCGGCAGGCGAGGCTCTTCCTCGTGGAAGGGCGTGTCCGGCATGTCCCCTTCTCCGTAGGCTTCGAACGGGCCGAGGTAGTGCTTCAGCCCGGTCATCAACGCCACGTGGGCCACCGGCTTGTCGGCGAGCGCATCCAGCAGGTTGCGCAGCATTGCGGCGTTGACCCGGATGTTCGCTTCTTCAGTGTCCTGGCGCGCCCACGCGGTGAAGAACACGTAGGTGGGGGCAACCTCCGCCAACGCGTCTCTGAGCGACTGGAGTGAGGAGAGGTCGGCGGGGACGTACTGCACGTTGGCCCTGGGCACGCCGGCGCTGCGTGACATGGCGAGCACCTGCCATCCCTCGTCAGTCAGTTTCTCCACCAGGGCGGACCCGGCAATGCCGGAGGCACCAACCACCAGTGCGGTGCCCCCTCTTTGCTCGTTGGATGGGGGCGCCTGCTCGTCGTGACTCATCGGGTCTCCTTGTGTTGCAAAAATGTGTGTCAGTGCCCTTCGAGGCAACCTGTCCTCTCTACGGCAAGCCGGTGATACACGAAAAAATTCCGCACTGATTCCCGCTGATCGGGCCTTTTGGCACTGCCGCTTGGGAGTGTCGCCGCCGATGATTGAACAACTGACCGATGATGAAAGACGATGATGACGCTAGAAACGCCCGAGCCAACCCGACCGGTCACGGTCTTCCTTCTGGATGACCACGAACTGGTCCGACGGGGGCTTCGGGATCTTCTGGAGGGCGAAGGGTTTGCTGTCATCGGCGAGACCGGGTCTGCCGCTGAGGCAGTCCGCCACATTCCAGCCCTGGCGCCCGACGTGACTATCCTGGATGCGCGGCTGACCGACGGGAACGGCATCGAAGTCTGCCGGGACGTCCGGTCAGTGGACCCGTCGCTACGGTGCGTGATCCTGACGAGTTACGACGACGACGACGCCATGCGGGGTGCAATCCTGGCAGGTGCTGCTGGCTACATTCTCAAGGAGATTGTGGGGTCGGACCTCCTGGAGAAGGTGCGCCGTGCAGCCAATGGGGAATCGCTGTTCGATGAGGACGTCAAGGCACGGGTTATCGCCGGTTTCACAGCCGCGCAACCCGAGGATCCGCGCCTCGCGGGCCTGACCGTCCAGGAGAAGAAGGTGCTGGCACTGATCGGGGCAGGGATGACCAACCGGGAGATCGGCGCCGAACTGTTCCTGGCCGAGAAGACCATCAAGAATTACGTGTCCTCGGTGTTGGCGAAACTTGGGTTCCAGCGCCGGACGCAGGCGGCCGTCTTCATTTCGCGCCCGCGCACCTAGCCCGCGCGCCCCCTCAGCCCCGGTCTGCACCTGTTCCGGTGAGCAACCTAGACATCGGTGGCCACCATCTCTGCCCCGAATGTCCAGGTTGACGCAGCCTGTCCAGGTTCCTCACCGGATCGTCAGCTCAGGGGCAATGTCACATCGATGGTGGTGCCATGGCCCAGCGCGGATTCGACCGTGACCTTTCCGCCGAGCTCTTCAGCCCGCTGCTGCATGTTCCGCAGCCCGCTGCGACGCCCGGTCTGCTCGAATCCCTGTCCGTTGTCAGTGATCCGCAGGTTGACTGACTGCACGCCCGCGGACAGCGTCACCATGATGGTGGTGGCCTGAGAATGTTGCAGCGCGTTGGAGAGTGCTTCCCGCAGGATTGCTTCCAGGTGGGCCGCCGTCGCCAACCCGACCGCAGTGTCGAGAGGTCCGGAAAAGTGGATGACCGGTTCGACGTCGGAACCGTCGAGTGCCCGGCGGACGAGCGCAAGGATCCGTGAGCTCAGACTGTCCTCGCTGTTCGTCACCGACTGCAGCGAGTAGATAGTGGCCCGCAGTTCGCCGATAGTCGCGTCGAGCTCGGTTGTGACGGAATCGATCCGTGCGAGGGGTTCGTCCCCCACCACATGCTTACGAAGACTCTGGATACTGAGTCCGGCGGCGAACATCCGCTGGATGACCAGGTCGTGCAGGTCCCGGGCAATCCGGTCACGGTCCCCGAAGACCGCGTCCTGTTCACGCTGGATCTGCATCTGGGTCAGTTCGAGGGCCGTGGAGATCTGAGAGGCGAACGCGGCGACCATCCGCTGATCCACCGGCGAGAACGGCGGATCATCCTTGGTGCGGGCAATGACCAGGAACCGGGCATGACTGCCCCGGTCAGTGATCCGGGTGTACATGGCGGCGTCAAACACCTCTGCCTCAGAGTTGGGCAGCAGGTCCTGGAGGTCGCCCCCGTTGAGCACTGCTGTATCCCTGAACGGAAGCGTTACCTTGCGGAGTGCCGTTCCATCGCCCACAAGCCGCCCGCGAAAACTGTCGCTGTGGAGGCCCAGGGCCACCTCGCAATACAAGGACTCGTCGGGCGCCATCCGGGTAAGGATCAGGACCAGGGATGCACCGGAGGCAGCCAACGCGTGCTCGGCAACGACCTCCACATCGCTGAGGTTCAACTCCGTGTCGGAGTTCAGTAGCGCTTGGACCGCCTCCTGCCCGCACTCCAGCCATCGGGAACGTCGCGTCTCGGCTTCAAAAAGGCGCATGTTCTCGATGGCCACTCCGGCCGCCGCCGCGAGGGCAACCGTCAGATCCTCATCGGACTGTGAGAAGTTCCCGCCGCCGTTCTTTTCAGTCAGGTACAGGTTGCCGAAGACCGTGTTGCGCACCCTGATCGGCACCCCGAGGAAGGATGTCATCTGGGGGTGACCCGCTGGGAATCCGAAGGCTGCAGGATGTTGGCGGAGGTCTTCGAGGCGAAGAGGTTTCGGCTCGCTGATGAGCAGCCCGAGCATCCCGTGCCCCACCGGTAGAGCACCGATGCTGCTGATCTGGTTCTCGTCGAGGCCCACGGTGATGAAGTGGCTCAGCTCTCCGTCTGGGCCAATGACACCAAGGGCCGCGTACCTCGCGTCCACCAACCGACAGGCTGCCTCAACCACTCGTTCCAGCACGGTCTGCAGGCCTTGGTTTTCGGCGATGGCGGCGAATCCCGCGAGCAGATGATCGACTCCCCCAGCCGGGGAACTGAGCGGAGGAGGCACCTCCTCGGGATCAGTGACTGGGGTGGTTCGGATGGGACTCATTGTGCGACTCCAGTGAGTTGAACCCTGGTCTTCGATTCATGGTCGTGTTGAATTTGAGGATTATTCCGGGGCCGACCCGGCAGAATAGGTCTTCCGGCCCTAGTGGTGCGCGCCGTCCGACCATACTGTCAGGCTATGGAATCCGAGGATACACCCACGGCCGTTTTACCGGCCCACACCTGCTGGGAGCTACTGCGCGGGATCGCCTACGGTCGGATGGCCCTATGCGTCGAGGGGCAGCCTGAGATTTACCCTATTAATGCGCAGGTGGACCACGGAACGCTGGTGTTCCGTACCTCCGAGGGATCAAAACAACGGGCGGCCGAAGGCGCTCCGGTCGCGTTCGAGGCCGATGGTGTCCTGCAGGACGGGTCACGAGCCTGGAGCGTGGTCATCAAGGGGAATGCCTCGACCATTCAGCGCACCGCCGAACTGATGTCCACGATCCACCTTCCTTTGCACCCGTGGGAGCCCGGCCGGAAAGACCGCTTCATGCGGATAGTGCCCACGAGTATCACCGGTCGGAGCTTCGACGTTATGCCGGCCCCCCAGCTGGAGCGGATGCCGGTAGCGAGCGAAGAGTAACAACCAGGGTGGGGCACGGCGGGGCTAGCAACAGCGTGTGAGTCACTGAGCCCAGCATAATTCCTGGTCGGGCACCGCGACCGTGCCGCCCAATCACCAGCAGGAACGCGTCAGCGGCGTGGAACAGGAGAGATTCCACGGGAGCCCGCTCCTCATCGACGACCCTCGTGACGGTGAGTGACGGGTACGCCTCATTGAGTTGCTCGAGCACCGAAGTGGTCGCGTTGGTTTCGTCAGCGGTAATCTCTGTCGCCGAGGTCACGACTTTGAGCCCGTGACCCGATCGGCTGGCTTCGGCGGCTGCCACGCGCAGCGCGTCATGTGATTCCGCCGAGCCATCGACACCCACCACCACGTCGCCGCCGTCGTCGGCTCCACCGGAGCCAACGCTGGTGCTGCGATCCCGCGGGATGACTGCTACCGGTGAGGTGCTGCCAAGGGCAACCTGCTGCCCAACGGATCCGAGGTATTCGCCCGTCTTTCCGTCCAGCCGGTCAGCACCAACAACGAGAAGTGATGCATCCTCGGAGAGGCTCACCAGGGCGTCCACGATGTCGCCGCAATGCACGTTGGCCGTGACATGGGCGTCGGGATAGTCGATGCATACCTTCCTGGACTCCTCATCGAGCTCTTGTCGAGCCGCAGCGATCAGGCTTCCGTACGGAGCCCCACCCGCCGCCACGGGGAGCACCAGTGACGGGTCGGGGATGGCATGCAGCATCGTAATGTGCTGACCCGTTTGCAGGCTACGCTTCACGGCCCAGCGTAGGAGTGCCGGGCCGGTCAACTCATCCCGGAAGGCGACGACGATGGGCCGCTCCTCGACAAGCTCAGCGCCTGTCGCGTCGGTCACGAAGTCGCCCCTTCTGGGACGATGACCGCACGGCCTCGAAGCGTTCCGGCGCGGAGCCGCTCATACGCGGTCGGTCCATCGGACAGGGAAAACTGCTCGTACTCAACATGGATCTTGCCCACTCGAGCCAGTTCCACCACCTCCATCAGCTCCGCCCGGGATCCCCAGTAGGGGGCGCGGGCCTGAGCATCCCACGGGGTGGAAAAGAAGCCGACGTCGACGGTGCCCACCCCGACCCCCACAATGGCAATGTCCCCACCGATAGCGACCACCCGTGAGGCGAAACCTGTAGTGACGGGAGCACCCACGAAATCAAAAACCGCAGTGGCGCCCTTGCCACCGGTAAGGGTGCGGATCTGTGCTTCGGCCTCCTCCCCGGGGGCCAGCACATGGTCAGCGCCGACGTCGAGCGCTAGCGCGCGCTTCTGCTCGGACGTATCAATAGCGATGATGGTCGCCGCGCTCAGCGCCTGAAGGATCTGGACACCGACATGTCCGAGCCCACCGACACCGATGACCACAGCAGTCGAGCCTGGGACCAGTTTCGGCAGGCTCTGCTTGATGGCGTGGTACGGGGTCAAGCCGGCATCGGTGAGCGACACGCTGGCCACCGGGTCGAGGTCACCGAGGGGCACCAGATGCCGGGGGTCGTCGACGAGAATGAACTCGGCCATCGCGCCCGGTGCACCGAGGCCCGGGGGTGCGATCCCCTGCGCTGCTGCTACCTCGCAGTAGTTTTCGTGGCCTTGGGCGCAGGTATAGCATCGGCCGCAACCCCATGGGCCGTAGACAAGCATGGAGTCCCCCACCTGGAGCCCGGTTACCCCGGCACCCCAGGATTCGACGGTACCTGCGCCCTCGTGGCCGAGCGTGAGCGGCAGACCATAGATGTACTGCTCCTCGGGAAGATCCATGATGAATTGGTCCGAATGGCAAACACCTGCCGCAGTAACGCGTAGCAGGACTTCTCCAGGACCGGGGACTGGGGTGGGAATGTCGACGAGTTCGGGCGCCGATCCCACCGTGCGGTACTGCAGCGCCCTCACGCGTGGTCCTTCGGCATTTCACCGGCTGCGCCCTCGACGACGAGGACGGGGCATTTCGCGTGAGCCACGCAGGCGCCACTGACTGACCCCATGAGCAGCCCTCTGAAAGTACCGTGCCCACGGCGTCCGAGGACGAGCATCACCGCTCCTTCGGCCGCCTTGACCAGCCCTTTCGATGGATGGGAAAAGAGCACTATTTTTTCCAATCCCTCGGGCGGGTCATCCCCGAACGCGGACTCGACCGCAGTATCGAGGTGTTTGTGTGTGATCTCCTCAAAATTGTCGCTACCCATCGGCACATAGCCGGCGTACTCTGGCGGGTAATCCCAGGTGCTGACCGCCTGGATCACTGCGTTGAATGGTGGTGCAATTTTCCGGGCGAAACGCAGCGCGGCGATCGATTGCTCGGAGCCGTCAACTCCGACGACGATGCGGGGTGAGGTAGATGCTTCCATGAGGTGCCTCCCGTGTCAGCGCGGCAAGGTTGCAGCAGCTTCCATCAGTCTCACCCGCGCCTGCTCGTGAGCGTTAGGGTCTTAGGGCCCGTTCTGGGGTGTCATCGGGCGCGGCAAGGAGACGGCGGTGGTGCCGGAACAGGATTTCGATAGCTATTACGCCCAGAAGTGCGACGACGCCCGACGCCAGGAGATGGTTCCACCCGGGCACGGTGAAGTCGAAGAAGTCGCTGAGCAGGGGCACCGTCAGCACCAGGCCCAGCCCCACGAACATCGCTCCAATGATCAGCACCCGCCAGCGGTTCAGCGGACGTGACAGGACAACCAACACCCAGAGGGCGATCAACGCCAAGACCAGAGCGGCTGCGGTTCGTACCTCGGCGGTGGTGCCGGTGCCTGTCCACCGGGAGTAGGCGTTGATCGCGACGACGGCGAGCGCGATGATCAACCCTGCCGGTATGGCAAAGGACAGGGAGCGTTTCAAGAATCCGCTGCGATAACGGCGCGTGTTGGGCATCAGCGCCAGAAAGAACGCAGGAATTCCAATGGTGATTCCGTCAGTGGCCGACAGTTGCCGGGGCAGGAATGGGAAGTCCCAGAGCAGCGCTCCGAATGTTATCGAGAGAATGACCGCGTAGGCCGTCTTGGCCAGAAACAGCATCGATACGCGTTCGATATTGGCGATCACTCGGCGTCCCTCGGCGACGACGCCCGGGAGCCGGTCGAACCGACCGTCCAGCAGCACCAGTCGCGAGACGGCCTTCGTCGCTGCGGCGGCCGAGTCCATGGCGACACCAATGTCGGCTTCTTTCAAGGCGAGCGCGTCGTTGACCCCGTCGCCGGTCATTGCCACGACGTGCCCGCGCCGTTGCAGGGCCATGACCATGCCCTTCTTCTGGGCCGGCGTCACCCGGCCAAAGACCGTGTGGTGCTGCATTACTTCGGCCAGCTCCTCGGGGTCTTCGGGAAGCTCCCGGGCATCGAAGCCTCCGTCCGTAGCCACGCCCACCTCTCGGGCAACGGCAGCGACAGTTCGGGGGTCGTCTCCGGAGATGATCCTCAGCGAGACGCCCTGTTCCGTGAAGTAGGCGAGCGTCTGGGCGGCGTCTGACCGGACTTGCTCACGAAAGGTCAGGAGGGCCACCGGGGTGGGATCGGCTGGCAGCACAGCGTCATCGTCATTCTGGATCGACGGAGGGCTGGGCGCATAGGCCAGCACCAGGGTGCGCAGACCGGAGCCAGCAAGACGAGCGGCCGCGTCCAGTGCCTCTTGGGTGCTCTGGGTGCTCTGGGTGCTCGAGTCGAGCACGATCTCCGGGGCCCCGAGGAGCCACGTCCCGGCTGGTGGAACGCCGTCGGGAAAACTGACCGCACTCCACTTCCGCGCAGAGGAGAACGGTACCGTCGCGGCGGGCCTGAGCGAGCCGTCGTCGTCGAAGGCTTCAGCCAGACACCGGGCAGTGGCATTGGCGTTCGGGTCTGCCCCGAACCAGCCAAGAGCCTGTTTCCACCCCTCTTGGGGGACGACTCCAATGGTGTGAACCTCATCGAAAATGATCTTCCCCGCGGTCAACGTTCCTGTCTTGTCGAGGCACAGGACGTCCACGCGGGCCAGCCCCTCAACAGCCGCCAACTCCTGAATGAGCACGTTCTGCTGGGCCAGGCGCACGGCTCCGACGGCAAAGGCGACACTCGTCATGAGCACCAGGCCCAAGGGGATCATGGCAATAACGCTGGCGACGGCGCCCACTGCCCCTGTCCTCCAGGTGCCGGTGGTGATCGCCTGTTCCCATCCTCCCTGGCTCTGCATCTGACCGTTGACCACAATGGCCATCACGGGCAGCAGCGCGAGGGTGATCCATCGCAAGACCTGATTCAGGCCCTGCCGAATCTCTGAGTGGACCAGGGAGAAGCGTTTGGCTTCGGCGGTCAGACGGCTCGAAAAGGAGTCGGCGCCGACTCGGTTGACTATCGCCCATGCCTGCCCGCTCACCACGCTGGATCCGGACAACACCTCATCATCGATCACCTTGTCGACAGGTTCTGATTCTCCGGTCAGTAGAGACTCGTCGATCTCGAGACCTTCGGCCTCGAGGATCACCGCATCGGCCGGGATTTGATCCCCGGCGCGGAGTACCAGGATGTCGTCCTTGACGACGTCTCTGACGTCGAGGTCCTGGACCGTACTGTCCCTGAGGACCCTCGCCCGTGGGGCGTTCAGAACCGCAAGACGGTCAAGGGATTTCTTGGCCTTGAACTCCTGTATGACGCCGATGAGTGCGTTGCCGACTGCAGCGAACCCGAAGAGCGCATCCCGCCACTGTCCGAGGAAGAGGAGCAGCAGAAAGCTGCCGGCAACAATGGCGTTGAAGAGGGTCAGAACGTTGGCTCTGAAGATATCCCAGAGGCTTCGGCTCGATTGATCCGGGACGTTGTTGGTCAGTCCGGATTCGACACGGACAGCGACGTCGGCGGCTGAGAGCCCGGTCCGTTCGGCGGCCTGCGCCAGGTGCCTGGGGCCGGAATGGCCTTTGTCGCGGTGACCCAGTACGTCAGCTGCTCCCATGGGGTACCTCTCTTGTCAGCACAGCAGGATTGCAGCAGCTTCCTCCAGTGTGGACTATGACGGCTCAGCTGAGTAAGAGTCTTTGTACCCGTACTGAATGATAGAATGATCAAATCATCAAATAGTTGGAGTGAGTGCCAATGAACCAGAATTCTCGAACAGAGTTCGCCGACTTCCGCGCACCCCTCTACGAAGTGAAGGCGAATCTTTTCAAGGGACTCGCTCATCCGGTCCGGATCCGCGTCCTGGAACTCCTCTCCGCCGCGCCCGAGGTCTCAGTGTCGGAACTGTTGTCGGCGACAGGCTTAGAGGCCTCGCATCTCTCCCAGCACCTGTCGGTGCTGCGACGCTACCGACTCGTGAAGTCGGAGCGGCGCGGGCTTCAGCAGTTCTACACCCTTGCCGACCCCCTGGCGGCGGAACTGCTCGCGGTAGCACGTGGACTCCTGCAGAATGTGCTCAGTGCCACGAAGGAAGACCTGGAGTACTCGACAGACACCGGAGCCACGACGGTCAACCGGGACAGCAGATGAGAGTCCTCCCGACAGTCCGCGCGCTACTCCCCTCAGTGCGGGACTATGCGGAGCTGCCCCGAACCTGGCGGGGCGACCTCCTTGCTGGCCTGACGGTCGGGATTGTGGCGCTGCCGTTGGCGCTCGCGTTCGGGGTCAGTTCCGGCGCGGGCGCGGCGAGTGGTCTCATCACCGCGGTGGTAGCGGGTCTGGTGGCGGCAGTCTTCGGAGGATCCCACGTTCAGGTGTCCGGTCCTACCGGCGCGATGGTCGTGGTGCTGGGACCAGTCATCGCATCGCAGGGGATCGAGGCGCTGGCTTTGGTGAGCGTCCTTGCCGGGGTGATGGTGGTCGCTGCGGGGGTGTTGAAACTGGGACGCGTAGTCTCGTTCTTGCCGTGGCCCGTCATTGAGGGCTTCACCCTCGGCATCGCCATCATTATCTTCCTGCAGCAGGTGCCAGCCGCCATCGGTGAGGACGCGGGGCCAAGCAGCAATGCGGCCGTTTCAGCGCTCCAGGCCGCAGGCGCCGCCTCCACGACCGAGTTCCTGGCAGCCATTGTGCTCGTTGCGGTGGTGGCTCTCATCATGATCGGTGCGCCGCTGCTCCACCATCGCATTCCTGGCTCCATCATCGCCATCATTGTGGCCAGTGTGATGGCCGAGCTGCTGGCCATGCCGGTCGCGCGGATCGGAGCCCTCCCCGATTCGCTACCAGCACCCACGGTGCCGGGCTGGGACTGGGGACTGGTGATTGCACTGACCGGACCGGCAGCCACCATCGCCATCCTCGCGGCGATCGAGTCTCTGCTTTCCGCTCGGGTTGCCACCTCAATCTCGGACACTGGCTCCTACGACGCCGACCGTGAGCTTTTCGGGCAGGGCCTGGCATCGGTGGCGTCCGGGTTTTTCGGCGGTATGCCCGCCACCGGCGCAATTGCCCGCACAGCCGTGAACATCCGCTCGGGAGGGCGCACCCGGTTCGCGGCAATCACCCACGCCTTCGTTTTGCTCTTTGTGGTCTACCTCGCAACCGGCCCCGTTGCCCGCATTCCCCTGGCGGCTCTCGCTGGAGTACTGATGGTGACGGCCGTCCGGATGGTCTCGCTCTCTACCCTGCGCAGTGTGGTGGGCTCAACCCGCGGAGACACGGTGGTCTTGATCGTGACAGCAGCCGTCACGGTTTCCTTCGACCTGATCCAGGCGGTGGGAATCGGCGTGCTGGTGGCCGCCTTCTTCGCCCTACGCGCCCTGGTGAAGTCCGGCGGGGTGCACCGGGAGGAAATCTCCGGTCCCGCCCAGGACGGCGACTCAAGGATCGCCGTCTACCGGATCGAGGGAGCTCTCTTCTTTGCGGCTGCGGAACGGGTTCTGGAGCGGGTCAGCGACATCGAAAACGTTGAAGTGGTGATCATCCGAATGTCTCAACTGCAGTCGTTGGATGCGACCGGGGCAAGGGTGATCGCGGATCTAGTCAACACGCTGGAGCGCCGCGGCATCACGGTTCTGGTCAAGGGAGTTCAGGATCGTCATCTGCGACTCATCACCAGGGTTGGCGTACTGGAATCTCTGCGTCACCACAACCACCTCTTCACTGCCCTGGAACCGGCAGTGGAACATGCCCGCAGCCACGTCGCCCGAAACCGGGAGGCGCCGGCCACCACTTCCTGATGTGGCGTCCCGTAGGATCGAAGGCCGGGACCAAAGTCTCTGGCTCTGGCCGACCTGCCACTTCATAGTGGGAGGACAACAAAAGGGGCAGCCATGGAAGACACGTACATCGTCGTCGGAGTCGACGGCTCACCGTCGTCGGTTCTCGCATTGCAGTGGGCGGCGCGGCTTGTGCCAACCGTCGCCACCTCGATCCGGGCCATCGCCGCCTGGCAGGTGCCCTTCACCTACTACGAATTCCCGGTCTCCGGGTGGGATCCAAAGAGCGTTGCCAAAACCATCGTGTCCAATGCGTTGGACACGGCGTTCGACGGTGAACCGCCCACGTATGTCACCGCGCTGACCCGGCAGGGCCCACCAGCCGGAGTGCTGATTGATGAGAGTCGTGCCGCTCAGATGCTGATCGTCGGAAGCCGGGGACACGGCGGATTTGTCGGACTGCTTCTGGGGTCAGTGAGTTCCGCTGTCGCCGAGCATGCCTCCTGTCCGGTGCTGATCGCCCACGGCCCTGAAACACCACCCTCCTCAAGAAAGTAGTAATGAATGAAGAACAGCATCGTTGTTGGCTACGACGGTTCAGCTCAGTCCCGCTCCGCACTCGAGTGGGCGGTGGAGCAGGCGATGCTGGAACACTGCACCCTCCATCTGGTGCACTGCTGGATCTGGCCCCTGTTCACTGACGATCTGGGACCGGTCGAGGGTGTAGCTAACAGCGGATTGAGGCATGCGGCGGAGGCGATCGTTGCAGAGGGGGAAGCCGAAGCGCGACGTCTCGCTCCAGAGCTGGACCTGAAGTCGAGTCTCATCTCCGGGGTTTCATCGGCAATCCTGGATCGGATGTCACGCAACGCCCACCTGGTGGTGCTCGGAAGCCGCGGACTGGGTGGATTCATGGGGCTGCTGGTCGGTTCGGTCAGCCTCAAACTCGCTAACACGGCGTCCTGTCCTGTGGTGGTGGTACGTGAGCACACCGAGGCAACCGGATCAGTGCTGGTGGGCCTTGATGGCTCCCCGAAGAGCGATACCGCGCTGGACGACGCCATCGCCCTCGCTGCGCTATGGAACGCTCCGCTTAAGCTCATCCACGTGCGCGACGACATCCGGCTGTTCGGGCGGAACCGCTCCGACCTCGATTCGGATGTCAAAGCCACGCAGATCCTTGCTGCCGCCGAGCTCCGAGCCCGCACCGCCGCCCCGGGCGTGGAAATCGAATCCGTATTGAAGACTGGCAATTCGGTGGCCGGCACCATCCTGGAAGCGGCCGAGTCCGCCCGGATCGTGGTGGTAGGCGAGACGGGGCAGGGCAATTTCCTGGGTGCTATGGGGTCAACAGCCCAAGCCATTCTTCATCATGCCAAGGGGAACATTCTGATCTCCCGGCGCCCCCGAACCTAGAACATCCAGAGCTGGCCCCACCCAGCTAGGAACCACCCGTCCACTGCCAGTTCCTGACCTCCGGCAGATCCTCACCAGCCCTCCTGATGTACTGATGGTGCTGGATCAACTTGTCCTTCAGCTCTTCGCGGACATGGGAGGAAACATCCCGGAGCCGGGGCACCCGGTCGATGACGTCGATGGCCAGATTGAACCGGTCAATCTGGTTCATCACGCACATGTCGAACGGCGTGGTCGTGGTGCCCTCTTCTTTGTACCCGCGCACGTGGAAGTTGTTGTGGTTTGTGTGCCGGTAGGTCAGCCGATGGATCAGCCACGGGTAGCCGTGGTAGGCGAAGATGACGGGTTTGTCCTGGGTGAACACAGCATCGAACTCCACGCTGGAGAGCCCGTGCGGATGGCTGCCCTGGTCCTGGAGCCGCATCAGGTCCACCACGTTGACTACCCTGATCCGCAGGTCCGGGAAATGGTGTTGCAGGATTTCGACGGCGGCAAGGGTCTCCATGGTGGGCACGTCGCCGGCGCAACCCATGACGACGTCGGGCTCCTGCCCTGCGTCGGAACTCGCCCACTCCCAGATACCAACGCCCTTGATGCAGTGCTGGATTGCTGACTCCATGTCCAGATACTGCAGTTGGGGCTGCTTGCCTGCCACGATGATGTTCACGTACTGGCGGCTGCGCAGGCAGTGGTCGGCGACTGACAGCAGCGTGTTGGCGTCCGGCGGGAGGTACACGCGGATCACGTCGGCTTTCTTGTTGACCGCATGGTCGATGAAGCCGGGGTCCTGGTGCGAGAAACCGTTGTGGTCCTGACGCCAGACGTGGGACGTCAGCAGGTAATTCAACGAGGCGACGGGCCGGCGCCACGGGATGTCGTTGGTGGTGCTCAGCCATTTGGCGTGCTGGTTGAACATCGAATCGACCACGTGGATGAACGCCTCGTAGCAGGAGAAGAAACCATGCCTGCCGGAGAGGAGATACCCTTCCAGCCAGCCCTGGCACGTGTGCTCGGACAGGATCTCCATGACCCTCCCGTCCCTCGCGAGATGATCATCACCGGGGATTACGTTGGCGTTCCAGGCCCTGTCCGTTGCTTCGAGCACATTGTCTAGCCGGTTGGAGTTGTTTTCGTCTGGGGCGAAGACCCGGAAGGACTTCATGTTCCCGGTCATGACGTCCCGGAGGAAGGTGCCGAGCACCCTCGTCGATTCGACGGCCCCGGTTCCCGGAGATCCAATGGAAACCGCGTAGTCCTGGAAGTCTGGCATCTGCAGGTCCCGGAGCAGAATCCCCCCGTTGGCGTGGGGGTTGGCGCTCATCCGTCGCGAGCCTGCCGGGTGGAGGCCGCGGATGGCGGGAACCGGGACGCCGTCGTCGTCGAACAGTTCCTCCGGCCGGTAGCTCCGCAGCCACTTCTCCAGGATCTCGCGGTGCCCTGCGTTCTCGCGGGCGCCGCTGAAGGGCACCTGGTGCGCGCGCCAGGTGCCTTCCACCTTGACGCCGTCGACGTCGGCGGGCCCGGTCCAGCCCTTCGGCGAGCGCAGCACGATCATGGGCCACAGCGGCCGCTCGGTCTCTCCCTCGGTGCGTGCCCGGCTCTGAATGTCCCGGATCTCATCGAGGCAGGTATCCAGCACGCGGGCGAAGTCCTGGTGCATCTGTTCCGGGTCGGAGCCTTCCACGTAGTACGGGGTGTGCCCGTAACCGCGTAGCAGGCCGTCCAGTTCTGCATGGCTGATCCTGGCCAGGACCGTGGGGTTGGCAATCTTGTAGCCGTTCAGATGCAGGATGGGCAGCACCGCCCCATCCCGTCGGGGATCGACAAACTTGTTGGAGTGCCAGCTGGCCGCGAGCGGGCCGGTCTCCGCTTCTCCGTCGCCGATGATCGCCGCGACGGTCAGATCCGGGTTATCGAATGCGGCCCCGTAGGCGTGGGACAGGGCGTACCCCAGCTCGCCGCCCTCGTGGATTGAGCCAGGAGTTTCCGGTGCCACGTGGCTGGGGATGCCGCCAGGGAAGGAGAACTGGTGGAAGAGGCGCCGCATCCCGGCTCCATCCCAGGAAATATCAGGGTACGTTTCGCTGTACGTCCCCTCCAGCCAGGCCGACCCGACCGCCGCCGGACCACCGTGGCCGGGTCCCATGATGTAAATCATGTCCAGATCGCGGGCCATGATGGCCCGGTTCAGGTGAGCGTAAATGAAGTTCAGACCCGGGGTGGTCCCCCAGTGACCGAGCAACCGGGGCTTGATGTGTTCGGGCTGGAGTGGTTCCCGCAGGAGCGGGTTGTCCATCAGGTAAATCTGTCCCACCGAAAGATAGTTGGCTGCACGCCACCAGGCGTGGATGTTCGATAATTGGGCAGGACTCAATACCGGCTGCTGGCTCATGAATTCAAGCCTGCGCCTTCGAACGGCACCTGATCCAGTGCCGAAAGGCCCTTATCCGCCGGTAGTCGCTGAGGCTACGGTGGGCAGATGGATACCAAACACAGAGGCAAGAAGTGCCGGAAATGGAGCGACCTCACCACCCGGCAGCAGACTGTCACCCTAGTGCTGGGTTCTATCCAGCTTTCACTCGCGGCCACCGCGTGGGCTGACCTGGCCAAACGACCTGCTGCTCAGGTCAACGGGCCAAAGCTGGTGTGGACCGCGATCATCGCGATCAACTTCATCGGCCCGGTCCTCTACTTCGTCAAGGGAATCCGCCGCTAGTCCGCGTAGGTGGTAAATGTGAACACCCTGGACACCGACGGTCGGCGACTGCGTAAAAGTACCCCCCGATCAAGCCACGGAGCATGGCGCCCATCCCCTGACCGGCCGAACCCGCTGGAGGTTCTTCATGCTCAGGAACAGGGCCGGGTCGCGGAACTCATTCCACTGCGAAATGAGCGAATGGGAGAGTCCCCCTTTGCCTTCTTCCGCGGGGCGGCAGCCGTCATGGCCGCGGACCTCGTCGATACCCCTCACACGGGGCTCAACGTTCAGCTCTGCGGGGACGCCCATATCGGAAACTTCGGTGTTTTCGCCTCATTGGAACGACGACTGATCTTCGATATCAACGACTTCGACGAGACGCTGCCGGGGCCTTGGGAATGGGATCTCAAGAGGTTGGTGGCTAGTGTCGAGATCGCTGCGAGAAACCGCGGCTTCCCCAAAGAGCAGCGTCTGACCGCAGTACTCGGCGCTGCCAGGACCTACAGGGAAGCAATGGGATCCTTCGCCGCCATGACGCCGCTGGAGGTTTGGTACCAATTGTTCGATGTCGCGTCCATGCTGCCAGAAATCCGAAGGAGCCTCAGTTCTCAGCAGTTCAGGGATGTTCAACACGAGATCAACCGCGCTCTCAGCAAGACCAGTACAAAGGCCGCCCGGAAATTGACCCACCTTGTCCACGGGCAGCCGAGGATCATCAGCGATCCGCCTCTGGTGGTACCTCTGACCGAGTTGGTGCCCGGCGTCGAAGCCGAGTTGTTAGCCGAAGGAATCGGCGAAGTGATTGCCAGCTACCGGCTCACCCTTCCCCGCGACCGGCAGTTCCTGCTGAGGCACTACCAGTTCAAGGACGTTGCTCGGAAGGTGGTTGGTGTGGGCAGTGTCGGGACGCGCAGCTGGATAGTACTGCTGGTGGGACGAGAACATGGTGATCCACTTGTACTGCAGCTGAAGCAGGCCACTCCCGCTGTATTGGAGGCCTTCCTCGGCCCAAGTACTTACCAGAACCATGGTGAGCGAGTGATCGAGGGGCAACGACTCATTCAGGCGTCGGGTGATGTGTTGCTCGGATGGTTACGCACCAAGGGTCTGGATGGGGTCGACCGGGACTTTTACGTGCGTCAGCTCTGGGATTGGAAATCCTCCACCGATCTCGGGAGGGTCTCGGGGCCGGGGCTCGCCGCCCACTCCCGTCTGTGCGCATGGACGCTCGCCCGAGCCCATGCCCGCACTGGAAACCCGCAAGCCATAGCCTCCTATTTGGGAACTGGTGGGGTTTTCGACCGGGACCTTGCCGCATTTGCAGCGGCATATGCTGACCAGAACGAGGCTGACTTCGCTGCCTTCACCGGAACCCGGTCCAGCGCGACATCGTCATCACCGGTCTGATCCCAGCCGGGCGGACCAAAGACCCTACTGGCGGCGGCGACATTGACTTACGCTGAGCGATCAGATGGTTTTGATCGCAACACATCCACCGCAGAGGGAGCCCCACCCATGACCTCAATGACCCATAACGACGAATTCTGGGACACCCCCGGCCTTTTGCGCGCGTCCGAGCAGCTGAACGCCGACGAATGCTGGGCCCTGATGGCGGGGCAGACATCCGGGCGGATCGGATTCCTGCACGACGGGTTAGTCACCATTTTTCCTTTGAACTGCATCATTCATGACCGTGCTGTGTACTTCCGTACCGCCGAGGAGGGTGTCATTGCCACCAGCCACCTGGAGCGGGCAGCATTCCAACTGGACCACATCGACACTGCCACGCGCAGCGGATGGACCATCCTGGTCAACGGCACACTGGAACGCGTCGACAATCCGGAGCTGCTGACAGCCCTGTGGGGTAGACGCGCTGACGAGCCCTGGGCACCCGGCCAACGAAACGTGTTCTTCGGCATCACCGTGGAAAAAATCAGTGGGCGACGGGTCCACCCGGCCCACTAGTTAGTCAGCGAGCTGGTCGCTGCTGCTACGGTCGTACGACGAATCGCTCGTTTTAGACCCTGGGGGACCCATGGAAGCACTGTCAATCCTCGTGCCACTAATTGCCTTTATCGTTCCTGTCGGGATCGGTGCGTTTGTCCTCTACTGGATCATCCGTCTGGGAGTGAAGCACGGTCTGGGCTCGTATTACCGTGAAGTCGGTCCGGGACAGCGCACCCGCTAGCCAGCAGGCCTCTCGGGGTCCAGCAACTGCGCCAGATGGATACCCCGGCGGTCACTCAGATCCTCCAGCTGGGTCCGGCAGGAGTACCCGTCGGCCAACACGACGGCGTCGTCCGCTGAGGCCCGGACGGCCGGGAGGAGCTGCTGCTCCGCCACAGCCACCGACATGTCGTAGTGCCCGCGCTCAACGCCGAAGTTCCCGGCGAGCCCGCAGCACCCGCCAAGTTTCTGCAGCGTGGCACCGGCACCCTCCAGAAGGGCCGCATCGGGGCTCCAACCCATCACCGCGTGGTGGTGGCAATGCGGCTGCGCAACAACAGTGGTTCCCTCCAGTGACGGTGGGGTGTAGCCGGGTACCTTCGCGAGGAACTCGGCGAGGGTGTGGGTGGCTGCTGCCACCCGACCGGCCGTCGCCTGCCCGAGTAACTCGACGGCGTCGGACCTCAACACCCCCGTACAGGACGGTTCCAGGCCAACAATCGGGATGCCCTGGTCCACCGACTCCCCCAGCACCGTGACGCTGGAGCGCAGGATCTTCCGGGCGGCATCGAGCTGGCCGGTGGAGATCCAGGTGAGACCGCAACAGACCGGCGCGTCGGGGATCAGCACCTCATAGCCGGCGGCTTCCAGCACCCGCACCGCCGCCTGGCCCACATCGGGCGAGAAGTTGTTGGTAAACGAATCCGCCCAGAGCAGCACCTGCGGCCGATTCTCGCCGCCATTGCCACCGGCACCGGTGCTCGCCCGGACGCTGGACCGTGCGGTGAACCAGGAGTGGAAGGTCTGCGGGGCGAACGCGGGGATGGAGCGCCGCTGGTCGACGCCGGCCAGCCGGAGGCCCAACTGACGAACGCCGGGCAACCGGACCAGGGCGTTCACCAACTGGGGTGCGACAGCGGCTAGCTTCGCCCAGCGCGGTAGCCAGCCCAGCGAGTAGTGCGACGCCGGTCGGATCCTGCCCTTGTGGCTCTGGTGCAGTACCTCGGCCTTGTAGGCAGCCATATCGATGCCGGTGGGGCAATCCGAGGCGCACCCCTTGCAGGACAGGCAGAGGTCGAGGGCTTCGTGCACTTCGGGTGCCCGCCAGTTCGGTGTACC
Organism: Arthrobacter flavus; assembly: GCF_039526005.1. NCBI lineage: Bacteria > Bacillati > Actinomycetota > Actinomycetes > Micrococcales > Micrococcaceae > Arthrobacter > Arthrobacter flavus. The sequence continues at coordinate 514,831 of NZ_BAAAIJ010000047.1, forward strand.
GCCAGTAGTGCCGCCGGTGACCGATCCGTTGATCATTTCCTGCAGCACCCGGGCCCGGCCGCGGGTGGAGTCCTTTTCCTCACGGGTGGCCAGGTAGGACGGACACATCACCGAACTGTTGTCCGCGTGGGACGCCCGACACAGCCCCACACCGGTGCAGCGGTGGACCGCCTGGCTGAAGTCGCCGTCGTCGTGCAGATAGCCGAAGCCCAGCCTGGACCGGAGCGGACCGGCCTCGGCCACCCGGACGTTCGCGTCCAGCGGCTCGGGGTTCACGAGGATGCCGGGATTGAGGATGTTGTCCGGGTCGAGGATGCCTTTGACCTTCCCGAACAGGGATATGGCCGCCGGGGAGTACATGTAGGGCAGGAGTTCGCTGCGGGCGCGGCCGTCGCCGTGTTCACCGGAGAGGGAGCCGCCGTAACGCGCCACCAGTTTCGCGGCGTCGGTGAGGAAGGCGCGGAAGACGGTCGTGCCTTCGTGCCCCAGGGGGAAGTCGAGGCGGATGTGGACGCAGCCGTCGCCGAAGTGGCCGAAGGGGAAACCGGTCAGCTGGTGGGTGAGCAGCAGGTCGTCGAAGTCGCGGAGGTAGTCGCCCAACCGTTCCGGCGGCACGGCGGCATCTTCCCAGCCGGCGTGGGCTGGTGCTCCTGCCGGTGATCGGCCTGCGAGTCCGCCACCGTCCTCGCGGATCCGCCAGAGCGCGAGCGCTTCGCGCGGGTCGGTGATGATCCGGGCATGCCTGGCCTGCGCGATGGCGCTGAGGCGCCCGGCGCGATCAGCGACGTCGATGGCGTCGTCGCCAGAGATTTCGACGAACAGCCAGGCCGCCCCGCCCGGCAGTTCCGGCACTGCCTGCGGTCCCTTCCGGGTGCGGACCACCTCGACGATGCGCGAGTCCAGGCCCTCGCAGGCGGTGGGACTAAACGGCAGGACGCTGGTGACGGCGTCGCCGGCGTCGCCAATGGTTTCGAACCCGAGCACCACCATGGTCTTGTGCGGTGCATCGGCGACGAGCCGCACCCCGGCTTCGAGCACGACGGCGAGGGTGCCTTCACTGCCGACCAGGGCCCGACGCAGGTCGAAGCCGCGTTCCGGTAGCAGGTGTTCGAGGGAGTAGCCGGAGACCTGTCGGCCAAAGCGGCCGAGTTCGGTCCGGATGGTGCCGAGTTCAGCGCCCACCAGCGACCGGAGTGCGTCGGTTTCCGGCGACGACGGCGTGCCGTCAGCGCCGAGGTAGAGCCGGGAGCCCGAACCGGTGACGACGTCGAGGTGGGTCACGTTGTCGGCGGTGCGCCCGTAGGCGAGCGCCCGCGATCCGCAGGCGTTGTTGCCGATCATTCCGCCGACGGTGCAACGGGTGTGGGTGGACGGGTCGGGCCCGAAGCGCAGGCCATGCGTCAGGGCAACCTTCTGCAGGGTGGCGTGCACGGCACCCGGTTCGACGATGGCAGTGCGGGCTTCGGCGTCGAAGCCCAGCACGCGGTTCAGGTGGCGGCTGAAGTCGATCACCACGCCGGCGCCGATGGAGTTCCCAGCGAGTGAGGTGCCGGCGCCGCGGGAGGTGAAGGGGATACCGCGTTCCCGGCAGACCTCCAGGGTGGCCAGCACCTCATCAAGGTGGCGGGGGAAGACGACGGCGGTGGGCTGCACCCGGTAGAGGGACGCATCGGAGGAGTAGGTGGCCCGTGACGTCGGATCCACCCGTACGTCGGGGACGCCCCGGGACTGGAGTTCGGAAACCAGGGAGGTGGGTGCTGTGAGCATCGTCGCCATGAGTAACATGTTACTCACCGTGTCCAGCCCTTCCCTCCATGAAGCATTGTGGAACTCACGATGGGAACGTAGCGTGAAGCGCATGGAGTATCTACGGCATGTGACCTCCCTACTATTCATCCTGTCCTTCTGGCCCATGATGGCCGGGACTGTTCAGCTACCCTTGGCTCTCTGCTTCCCCTTGGCCGCGGTTCTCCTCACCCTGATCAACGAACTCATCATCCGGCGGCGTCACAAAGCGGACGAGGCGTTCATCGGCGAGTTCAGCCCCAATCCCGCTTTAGCTCACGCCTACCGCGAGGATTTCTAGCCGGCTTTCCGCCCGGCACGCTCCGTGGACGGCTGGTGCGCCGCCGTCGAGCATTACCCTTGGAGTCATGTCACCCGCCGACGACGCCGCCCGCACCCCCGCCGTCCGGCCGCCGTCGCTCACCGACCGGACCATCGAGGCCGTCCGGGAGGGAATCCGGAACGGCACCCTGGTCCCCGGCGAACTGTATTCGGTCTACCGGCTGGCGGATGAACTGGGTGTCTCCCGCAGCCCGGTCCGCGACGCACTGCTGCGGTTGGCGGAAACCGGGATGGTGGCGTTCGAACGCAACCGCGGATTTCGGGTGGTGGTGCCCGGCGCCAGGGAACTGACCGAGATCATCGCCGTCCGGTTGGCCCTCGAGGTGCCCGCAGCGGAGCGGGCGGCGGTCCGGGCCACCGACGCCGCCCGGGTTGCCCTGCACGCCGAGCACCTGGCGATGCAGGAGGCGGTGCTCGCGGGCGACGAGACGGCCTTCATGCTGCACGACCAGCGCCTGCACGGGCTGATGTTGGATCTCGCCGGCAACGCGCATGCCGCCCGGATCATTGAGAACCTGAGGGATGCCACCCGCCTGGTCGGCGCGTCGACGATCAAGCAATCGCGGTCTCTGGACGACGTGTGCCGGGAGCACCTGCCCATCCTGGACGCAATCGACGACGGCGACCCGGGCGCAGCCGGTGCCGCCATGCGTCGGCACCTGGAATCCACCGGGAAGCTGCTCCTGCGGGGTGCCGTGGGAGGTCAGGATACGTCGCTGTGGGAGGACCTGGTCGATCCGGTGTCCGGACCGGATCGCCCAGTAACCGGATGACCGACGAGGTGGAGCGGCGCCCCCGGGGTGGGCTTGCCGCCCTGTGCATCACCCAGACCACCAGCTGGGGATTGCTGTATTACTCGTTGCCCGTGGCCGTGGTGCCCATCGCACAGGACACTGGGTGGAGCGCAGCAGCGATCACCGCGGCGTTCTCCTCCGGATTGATTGTCTCGGCGGTGGTGGGGATCTGGGTGGGCCGGTTGCTGGACCAGCACGGACCGCGGCGCCTGATGGTGACCGGCAGCCTGGTCGGTGTGGCTGCGCTGTTGCTGGTGGCCGCGGCTCCGAACCTGCCCGTCTTTGTGGCCGCCTGGTTGGTGGCGGGGCTGGCGCAGGCCGCCGTGTTCTATCAACCCGCCTTTGTGGTGCTGACCCGTTGGTATGGGCCAGCCCGGGTGCGAGCCTTGACCACCCTGACCCTGGTCGCAGGGTTTGCCTCCCCCATTTACGCGCCGTTGACGGCGCTGCTGATCGAGAGTGTCGGTTGGCGCTCGTCCTATGTGGTGCTTGCCGCCGCGCTGGGGGTGGTCACCATCCCGCTGCACTGGTTCTTCCTGAATGCGCACTGGTCGGCACCGGTCCCTGTTCAACCCCGGCGGACGGTAACCCGCGACGTCCGGGTGACGACGCGCAGCCGCCGGTTCATCATGCTGCAGGTGGCGGTCGCGTCAGCCACCCTCGCCCTCTTCGCGGTGACGTTCAATCTGATTCCGCTGCTCCTGGAACGCGGATTCGATTACCGGACCGCAGTGCTCGCGTTCAGCCTGATTGGGGTGGGCCAGGTCATCGGCCGGCTGTTCTTCGCCATCCTCCCCGGCAGGGGGGACCCGGTGCGCCGGGCGGTGCTGTTGCTGGCCGCGGGCGCGACCAGTCTTTGGCTGTTGGGCTTGTTGCCCGGGCCAGCGTTTGCGCTCATCGCAGTGACGATTCTGGCGGGCGCGGTCCGTGGCTGCGTCACCCTGCTCCAGGCGACAGCAGTTGCCGACCGGTGGGGCACCGCGAACTTCGGTGCCGTGCAGGGTGTGTTCGTGGCGCCGGTGACAGCCGTCGGTGCTCTGGCTCCTGCGGCTGGGCCTCTCCTTGCGGGGCTCCTCGGCGGATATCCGGCGATGGCGCTGGCCATGGCCGGGGTGGCAACTCTTGGAGTGCTCGCCGCCGCACGCTCCTGAGTGTCGACCGTCAGATGTCCAGGACGCCGTCCCAGTTTGGTCGGTCCGGTGCGACTTCTGGCACGATGGGGTGGTGGAATCTCAATCTGTCGCACCCGTCGACGAGCAAGCAGGTACTCGGATGTGGCAGGACTACTGTGCCGCTCACCCCGAGGCGGTGGCAGCGTCACCCGAGTACACGATTGAACACTTCGGTGACACCCGGCGACTGGCTAATGAACTGCTCGCCCTTGTCCTCAGCGGACGGAAGCGGGCGACGGCGGAGCTGGTGCGCGATTTCATCGCTCGCGGTGATCAGGTGCCCCGCATCGGGTCCCACTGGATTGCCTGCGATGGAGCTGGGACTCCTCGCATCATCATTCGTAGTCTGGAACTCCGCATCGGTGGTTTTACCAGTGCAGATGCCGAGTTTGCCGCCGATGAAGGCGAGGATGATCTAAGTCTGGAGAGCTGGCAGCGTGAACATCGCCGGTACTGGACCCGGGTGTCAGCAGCTCAGGGTCGGCACTGGTCGGAAAGCGATGAGATCGTCTTCGAGCGTTTCAGCGTGGTGTGGCCGCCGGAACACGCGGACTCGGTTCTACGCTAAGGCGTGGAGAGGTTCGGCGTCCTGAGTCGCCTGTCGGATTCCACCACCCGCCGGTAAACGACGAGAATTGGGCACCTACACTGCAGATGCCTTCAGACATCAAGTAGCGTGGAGTGGCAAAGGAGACCTGATGCGATCCAGTCGATGGTTTGTCTTCGTGGCCACTGTGCCGCTGCTTGCGATCACCGCATGCACCTCTTCGCCCGATCCGAGCCCGAATCCTCAGACGAGCTCCTCTGCCGTACCCTGCATCCCCGCCGCAGGTGAGATCACCTGGCAGTCCGCGTCCGATGCGGGGTTCCAACTCATCGGCTTGAGCGAGTTCGTCATCGCAGCCGATGGCACAACGACCCGAAGTGACACGGTACTTGATCACGAGGTTGAACTCATCGATATCAACCCGTTGGTGGTGTCCGTATACCAATTGGATGACCGCGACGATCTGTTCACTGCCCTGGTTGAGGACGTGCGCCGCACCGGGCAGGTCCCTGAGGGTTTCGGCGAGCCAATCGACCCTTTCGCCTTCGCCGATGCCGAACCAGCGCCGAACGAAGGCCGATACTTCATGGGGTTCGAAGTCATGACCACCCGCGTACCGTTCGAGGCAGACTGCGGAGGCGGCCTCATCAAGGGATCGCTGCGCGGACCCATTTCCGGCGGCGGTTCTGCAACGCTCATCCAATGCGGCTACGTACCGGAATCACAAAGTCCCGTTGATCCACAACTTCGGTCTTACTGCTGAAGCCGAACAGGAGCTGGATTGACTCGAAACAGTCCCCCTAGATGTTCCGCCCTGCCCCGTGTAACGTCTGTCAAAATGCGAGGGAGAAGGGCGCGAACTAAATGGCGGTGACATCCGTGGATCCCTCAGTCGGTGTTTTACGTGAGAAATCGTTCTGGTCGGCTTTCCTCATCGGTGTCGCGATCATGGCTGGCGTTGACGAGATTGTTTTCCACCAATTGTTGGGGTGGCATCACTTCTATGACGGTTCGACGTCGGAGATTGGCCTAGTCTCCGATGGATTGCTTCACGCTGGCGAACTGATCGCGCTGGTGGCAGGCTTTTTCCTGCTGGCCGATGCCCGGAGACGCGCGTTGTTTTCTCCATTGGAAGCCTGGGCAGGATTCTTCGTCGGACTTGGCTTCTTCCAGTTATGGGATGGAATCATCGACCATAAGGTGCTGCGCCTGCACCAGATCCGCTACGACGTCGATATTCTCCCCTATGATCTGGCATGGAACGGAGTCGGACTCATGCTGTTGACCGCCGGAATCATCCTCACGGTTGTAGCCATTCGCCGTCAGGCTACAGACTGACGATATGGACGGGCATCAGGGGCATACGCAGGGCTCTTATGACCTCGGTATTGTGTTTCTTATTCCGCTAGGGCTGGCTGCCGCAGCGTATATCGGAGCCACGATTACCGAAAAGCGCCGGGGCAGAAGGGAATGGCCAACATACCGGCTAATATTCGGGATACTTGGCTTCAGCGCGATAGCGGCAACCCTGGTAGGACCACTGGCAGAACAATCCCACACCAGTTTTACGGCGCATATGGCAGCGCATCTTCTGGTCGGAATGCTCGCCCCGCTGCTGATTGTTCTTTCCGCTCCCATCACCTTGGCGTTGCGAACGCTTCACGTGGTGCCAGCACGCCGGATAACGACGATGCTGAATAGCGGCCCTGCCCGATTCCTTACCCACCCAATCCCGGCTGCTGTCTTCAATCTCGGATCATTGTGGGCGCTCTATGCCACCTCGCTCAGCGAAGTGATGCAGAGCAATCCGTTACTTCATTACCTGCTGCTCGTACACTTTTTCATTGTCGGCTACCTCTTCACAGTGTCACTCGTGAATGTTGATCCGACACCACACCGGGCAAGTTTCAGGCTGCGCCTGGGGGTACTACTGGTCGCAATTGCTGGCCACTCGATCCTCGCAAAGCACATCTATATTCATCCGCCCGCTGGTACAACGGTTGTGGATGCCCAGACCGGCGGCATGTTGATGTTCTATGGCGGCGACTTCATTGAGCTGGCTCTTGCCGCCGTCATCTTTGCCCAGTGGTACGCCCGCTCCCGCCCAGCGCCGTCGCTCCCACGCGGCGACAAAGGAACACCTCGACCCGTGGCGTGAGCCCACATCATCATTTGTCTTCTGGGAATCTGCATCGGCGGTTTCACTGGTGCAGCGTGGTGTGGCCGCCGGAACACGCGGACTCGGTTCTACGCTAGCTTGCTGGCGGCCTCTGCCAGGTACAGCTCACACGTTGCGTTGTAATAGTCGTTCGTCTCACCCTGATGCTTCATTCCGATGCGCCTACACACACTCTGCGATGCTGTGTTCTCAGCCGAGGTTACCGCGATGACCCGGTCCAGGCCTGCGCTGAAACCGTGTGCCAGCACGGCTGAGGCCGCTTCGGTTGCGTATCCATTCCTCCAGTAATCGGGATGGAAGTGCCACCCGATTTCCGTGTCACCTGATGGTTGGAGTGGTGCTTCACCCGATGCGGGGATCCCCTTCAGCAAGATGGTCCCCACCAGACGGGAATCCTCTGCTCGCTGCACCGCCCAAAAACCCTGAACAGGGTGATGGAAGCTCCGGCATTTCTCGATCAGCCTGTCAGCCTCGGAGCGATCTTCCATCACCCGTGGAACCAACCCGATAAAGCGTTGGACCTCCCACCGCGAGTACAGGTCGTAGACAAAGTCAGCATCGGTTGGCTCCCACATTCGGAGCAGTAAACGGTCGGTCGTTAAAGGCTTCACATGGCCCCCTTGTGAAGGAGCCATCGGTTGACCCGCACTGAGGTTCCTCCCTGAGATCCCTCGAAAGAGGTCGTCCGTCGAAATCCCGCACGTTCAGCGACTCTCTCACTTGCGGTGTTGCCTTCGACTGTCTCCAGTGCCACCGCAGGAAAACCATTGTCGAAAAGCCAGTTTGCAAGGAGTTGAACAGATTCTGTAGCTGTCCCACAGCCCCGGGCTGCGCGTTTCAGGGCGTAGAAGACTTCCGGCTCGCCGCCGTCGCGCCACCCCATCCCAACCGTCCCCACCGCCGAGCCATCGAGCAGTATCGCGTACCGGGCAACGAGCCGATTCCGATGACGTTCCTGAGTTCTGACTATCCGGGTGCGGGCACCTTGTTCCTCGAGATTCGGTGGATAGTAGGTCCACTGAGGAACGTCTGAAACCCGACTCAAGTCGTATTCGAGACGCCAGTCGTCCTCTGTCAGGCACCGGAGTAGGAGGTCGTCATTGCGGAGCTGCTCCGGGAATGGGATAGGAAACACCATCACCCGATGATGGCATAAGAAGCTGCAGATACCGCCTGTTTCACCAAGGGAAAGACCCGTTCCCACGAGATGAGCGGATGAACAAGAAAGTATGATCGTTTCATCAGCTTTTCGGGTTTTGGCAATATGGGGAATCAATGCAAGAAACTAGTCCGTCGTCGGTATTTTCTGCCCGGAAGCGATTTCGTCTGTCAATCGCGGTGGTTTTGGCAGCTTCAGTAGTAGCTGGTGCATCGGGCTGCGGTACCGCCAGCGCGGGCGCCCAAACCGGCGAGGTGGTCCGGATCATCGACGGTGACACCCTGGTGATCAACTTCGAGAATGAGGACCAGACCGTCCGGCTGCTCAATGTCGACACTCCCGAAACGAAACACCCCGACAAGGCAGTTGAGTGCCTCGGCCCCGAGGCGACAGAGTATCTCGAACGTATGCTTCCGCCGGGAACTCCGGTGGGCCTGGATTTCGACGTCGAACTGACCGACCGATACGACCGCGTGCTAGCGGCCGTCGCCCTGGAAGACGGCACACTGATCAATGCCGAAATCGCTCGTCAGGGATTCGGGATCGCGGTCCTATTCGAGCCGAACAGCAAGTACTACGACATCGTGAAAGAAGCGCAGGCAGAGGCCACCGCCAACGAGACGGGTCTTTATGATCCTGCGGCGGAGTGCACTGTCCCGGCGGAGATTGAGCAGGCGACGGCAGCTGTCGACGAAACGATGGAAGAACCCCTCGGAGAAACCGCTGCGGCAGCGGCGGCGACCGTTGGCGCACTTGCTGCCGCGATTGCAGCAGCAGAGACTTTACGCACCGCGCTCGAAGCAGGCGAGAATTCCGTTCGCTGGCTTGCACATTCAACCGCTGCCGGGTCGACCCTTCTAGGCCGGCTCACGTCCACAATCGAGTCCGGCGAATCACGACTTCTCACCCTTGAATCTACGGCCAAGTCCCTGGAATCGGAGGAAGCCTCGGCGAAGGCTGCAGCCGAGAAGGAGAAGGCCGCTGAAGTGAAGAAGGCCGCGGAGGAGAAGAAGGGACTGGCCGAAGCCGCCGCGGAGCGGGACCGCCAAGAAGCTGCGGCTCAAGCCGAAGCAGAGCGGGTTGCGGCCGAGGCGGCAGCTGCTGCCGAGGCTGAAAGGTTGGCCGAAGCCGAGCGCGAACGCGTCCGGGATCTCCCCGCTCCCTACGTTCCCCCGGCCCCGCAGCCATACGTTCCGCTTGCCCCACAACCAGCACCCCCAGTTGTACAACCACCACCCGCCGTACAGGAGCCGTACCCCGGTTACACGGGGCCCCGCTGCTATGCGCCCGGCGGGAAGACCTGGAAGCCTTGCCCCTAGCTGCTCAGGTGACTCGGTAGCGGCCGACCGAGGTTCTTCGCGGCGGCACTCTGCGGCTACCGGTTGAACCCAGCCGGTGAGGTCCACGCACCACTGGAGCGTCGACTACGGGTTCCTAGACATCTCGCTTCTTGGCAACGAGGAGGGCGATCACGAGGAGCAGCAGAGCCCAGGCTCCCATCACCAGTCCACCTTCCCATCTGCTCAGGGCTTCCTCTGATGCGGTGACGGCGACCATCTGCAGGCCAGCCGTTCCGGGAAGGAAACGGACAGCGTCAGGGACCCAGTCCGCGAGGCCAGAGAGAAGCTCGCCGATCAGAGGCAGGACGAAGAAGACAGCTACGGCCGTGACGATGCCTCCGGCGGAGTTACGCAGGAGGATGCCGATGGACATCGAGATAACTGCGACGAGGGCAAGGAAGGTGCCCGTGTTGATGATGCTGGCGAGGACCCCATCCTCCGTCAAAGCAAAGTCGATATTAGCGCTGGCTAGAACAGGCTGGGCGATCAGGTAGGACGCCAGGGCGCTGGCGAGCCCGACGAGGAACGCTATTCCTGCGACGATGACCGTCTTCGCGAGGAGGGCTGGCGTGCGTTTCGGCACGGCGACCAGCGTTGAGCGGATCATCCCGGTGGTCCATTCGGAAGCGATAAGCACGACGGCCAGCGACGCGATGGTCAACTGACCGAAGGTCAGACCAGACGAAGGAACAGTCAACGCCATGACAGCTGCGCTACCTGGCCCGTCCAGAGGAATCTGAAACTCTGCCGACATTTCAGCGTCGGACTGGGCCAGCGTGGCGAAGGACCAAGCGCCCAGAGCGGCTAGACCGACCATGACGATGACGGTCGAAATGATCAATATAACGCTCGATCGGACGGTGCTGATCTTGATCCATTCGGACTTCAGGACCCGGCCAAAGTTCACTCCCGGTCCTTCTGTTGGTCGCCGGTATTGATCGGTTTTACCGGAAGCCGGTTTCGGTAGGGTAGCGGGTGAGGTGGGCATGATCAGCGTCCTTCTACTGTGGCGGAAATGGTGGTGACTGGCTCAGGATTTTGAGACTGGTACTCAACCTCATCCTGGGTGAGCTGCATATAGGCATCTTCGAGGGAAAGCTGAAGCGGAGTCAGCTCGTAAACAAGCACCCGGTCGCGGAGCGCGATTTCAGCGATGCGGCGCGCATCGACACCGGTGATCTCGACGAGTTCGGGTTCGAGGATCTGCGCGGTTACTCCTTCGCCAGCGAGACTCCCGATGAGGTCCTGTGGGCGGTCAGCCCTCACCCGGACCCTGGCCAGAGCCCTGCCCTGTCCATCGATGACCGTTTGGATCGGAGCGTCCGCGATGATGCGTCCTCGTCCGATAACGATAAGGTGATCCGCCGTGAGTGCCATCTCCGACATGAGATGGGAGGACAGGAAAACTGTGCGTCCCTCGGAGGCGAGGTCTTTGGCGAGGTGGCGGACCCACTGGACACCCTCGGGGTCCAGACCGTTGACCGGCTCGTCCAGAATGACCGTGTGGGGGTCCCCGATCAGGGCTGCCGCGATGCCGAGGCGCTGGCCCATCCCCAGGGAGAATCCACCGACACGCTTGTTGGCCACAGATCCCAGACCGGTGAGCTCGATGACCTCTTTAACCCGGCTAGCGGGGATTCCGTGCGTCGCCGCCATAGACCGGAGGTGATCGTAGGCCGAGCGTTTGGTGTGGACGGCTTTGGCATCCAGCAAAGCCCCCACTTCCCGCAACGGGGCCCGGTGTTGCGCGTAGGGTTGGCCGTTGACCGTCACGTGCCCGCCGCTGGGGTTGTCCAGACCCATGATCATACGCATGGTGGTGGATTTCCCGGCCCCGTTCGGGCCGAGGAAACCGGTCACCCTACCCGGCTGAACAGTGAACGTAACGCTGTCAACAGCGGCTTTCTCGCCATACTGCTTCGATAAATTCTGCGCTTCAATCATGGTGTTTTCCTTCGTCATCGTCGTTCTCTGGAGGTAAATGAATTGGGCGCCCGTGCGGAGCCAGATCCGGGCTAGACGCCAGGCCCGCCATGCGCGTGGCTGGTTCAACGATTGGCTTAAGTCCCCAACGCCCTTCCTCGGCGTTCTTGGCACGCCTGATAGAGGTCGGATTCCACGGGATCTCCCAACGCAAAAGAGGAAGTGTCTGGCTGGCAGATAGGAGTCCGATCAGGGCCGTCGTCCGCTTGGTCGGCTCCGTTCCGTCGACAAGAGCGGCACGTATGCTCGATACCAGCTGCATGCGATAGGTGCTGGCGCCGGGTGTCAGGGCGACCACGGGGAAGACCCACAATGCCGAGAGCCTAATCTCGTGGACTTCACCGCGGAGCAGGAGCCGTGACATGAGTGGTTCACGTAATCTCTTTCCGAGGATGCCGATGCTTCTCTGGGCATCCCTGGGCTTTTGCGCGATGTAGTCCCAGGCTAAGCCGAGCAGCTCATCCCCTGGCCTACGCCCAGGCAACGCGGTGATCCTAGTTCTTCCAAGAAAAGTGACACTGGCCAGCACAGCCTCATCCAGGACCAGCTCGGTTAAGATCGCTCCCGCCAAAATGTGCTGCAGATTGCTTTCACCGGCGATTCTTCCGTGCGGCGGCTGCATGAGGAGGAGCAGCATGTCTTCGGCCAGGATCGGAATGTTGTTTTGGGAGTCATCCAGAAGTCCTGTCGTTCCCCGCCCAGCTGCGTTCAGCGGTTCAAAGTTCGTAGAATTAGTGATCTGTTCATAAGTCTTCATACGTTTACTACCGCTCTCCTTCGTCGAGAGTTGTTGTTCCCTTCAGTGGGTGAACCTTGCGGGTGGTTGGCGGACAGCAGACTCTGGTAGGTCAGGTCTCACCGTGAGCTCGGCCCCACCTTTAGGCGGTGGGCTCACCTTCCGTAACCCGCCCCTCAGCCGAGAAATCGGAGGCGATGACGATCGCCCTGGCAAGCACGTCGCGTTGCGCTGGGTTATACACGGCCAGAATTGATTCGAGCAGCGTGTTCTGGGTAACTTCGAGGCTTTTCAGGAGGTGCCTGGTCGGGTCCCTCAACGAGGGATGATCATCCATCACCTTCATGAGTGTCAGCGCGTAACGTTCTGCAAGGTCCTTCCTCACAACCTGGTCGGCGTCGGGAGCTAGGTCATCAAATTCCTTGCCCACGGCATCCGGGTGTGCACTGGCGGCTTTCTGCATATCCTGCATCACGTCGTCGTCGTACAACCGGGACGAAATGAGCATCAACGATTGGTCCTGCTCAGACAAGTGCCCGACACCCGAAAAACCAGCGGGAACACCGGTCACCGATGTGCCGTGAAGAATTGCCTGTATTTCCGCTCTGGCGCGCTGCGATTGACCGATCTTTGCTACGAGATCCGCATCGATGGCCTCTAGCGCCCCACTGGCTGAGCCGCCATCAAGGGTCAAATCAGCGATTTGATCGAGGGGCGCACCAAGATCGCGTAAGCGGCGTATTTTCAACAGACGAATAAGGTGGCTGACCTGATACTGCTTGTAGCCGTTCGACATTCTGTCTGGTTGCTCGAGTATGCCGAGCCGATGGTAGTGCCGGACGGTGTTGACCGTTGTCCCTGCCAAATCGGCGATCTCCCGCGTGCTCCACGCCATTTTTGTCAGCCCCTTCTTACTCGCCTTTGCCTCTGGATCGGAAACCGCTGTGACCGCATCTTTGGCCTATCAGTAGTAGGAAACCCCATGTTCTGACCACAGAGTCAAACTTCGGGCGAACCAGGGGCGGCGTCTCTGAAGGGTCCACGCAGCATCTCTGACGACCTGGAAACCTGATTCAGGTGGTCGCCGAGGATCCGTTCCTACCAGCCAAGGACTCCGACGAGTCCGGTCGCGAGTGCCGCGATAACGACAGTCCACATGATGATCGCGATTCCCTGCCAGAACAGGACCCGCTCCTTCCTGACCCCAGATGCGGTGAAGAAGGCGGCGGTAAGCTGTGTGGGAAGGGCTAGCGGAGCAAGGAGACTCGCTCCTGGAACCCCGAAGCGGTTGAGCCAGCCCTGCAGACGCCGCTGGCCTTTCGCTCGTTTGGTTGACGACTCCGGGGATGCATACCCTGAATCCCCTCCCTCTCCTCCGCGCCCGGCGACGACCTTCTCTCGGACACGAGAACTGATAGCGACGACGGCAAGCACACTCAGGAAGTTACCGACAATAGCCGCGACGGCCGCCACGACCGGATTGACGCCAAGCATAATGCCGATCCCGGCGGCACCCTCCCCTTCGACGTAGGGGATCATAGCCGCGACAGCGACACCTAGTGGCTGCACGAGTTCGGGCAGTTGTTCTACCCATTGCTGCAGGCCTTCATACGGACTGGACATTGCGTCATCCTCTGTGTTTTGAGTGAGCGGGGGAGGTTCCCCCGCCCTTCACCACGCTTTTGCAGCGGCGCCGGAGGCGCTCTGTCGGGAAGTGGTCCCATGTACTAATGCCATTGAAAAGGCTGTTCCAGCCACAGAGTCAAGGCGGGCGAGTATCTGTCGTCCAACCGATTCAGGTAAGGATGGCTGTTCGCTAGTGGCACACCGGGGGGGGGTAAGTGGAAGTGTCTGTTAGTGATGGGCGAGGGATGAGCCTTGAGTTCTAAGGCATCCAGGCCGCAAACCCGTCCTCTGTGCCTTGGACAGTCAACGCGCCGCAGCTCCATCCCGAAGTGCCCGGATTGGGCAACCATGTGACATCCATGACAGGAGCGATCGTTGCTTCGATCGGGGTGCATCCGGCCGGTTGCAGAGCATCCGAATCGAAGCTCAGCGCCCAGCCCTGTGCGTCGTGGGTCGTACGCAGGGCAATGTCGGTGGCGTCCGCCGGCAACCACGGATGCGCCTCCTTCTTAAAGGCAAGATTCTCTTCGGCGCTCCAGTGGACCAAATCCCGGTATGAACGGTCCTCGTGGTTGGCAAACAGACCATTCCAAAGGCTTCCAGCCGTACGTAGAGGGTCACCCAGGGGTGAAACAGCGACAGCGATGCCCGCAAAAAGAGCGAGTGCAATAAGGATTACCGGAAATCTGGAGCGCTTATTCTCGGAGTGAGGGACCCTCTTAGGGGCCGTCGAATCATCAGAAGAGGACATGAATCAACGGTAGGACGGGCTGAAACCATCCACATCACTCCTGGGGATCAACTTTGAAGCCGAAACCAAGTCACGGGTGCACCCAAAGGATGATGACCTGTCCAACTGGGGGGACGGCGGATACCTTTCCTCCTCGAAAGTTCGAGTGTGATGACAGACCTTTCGCCTGCTCCCCATCAATTCACGCCGGTTCCTCCCCTGCGTTCATCCATAAGGTTCACAGCACAACTCAGGACAGATGTCGAGGAGGTCGGGAAGGGAATCCGACGGCGCAGCATGCACAGCCGCGTCCACACCTGTCGGCGCAAGGGCTGGAATTCGTCCACTCAGGCGCGGGCCATATGTGGTTGCTTCTATTCCGAGGTCTGTGAGGTAACTGTGGTTGGCTTCACGGGCCGTGCCGATGACGGTTGCTCCTGCGTCCAAAGCGAACGCGGCGACCGCGCTCCCTACTGCGCCGGAAGCCCCTTCGATGAGCAAGGTACACCCCTTGAGCCGGCCGAGAGAATCGATGACACTGGCGTCCCGCAAGCCGCTGCTCGTCATTGGGCTACTCGGTTTTCTTGTCGCGAACACGCTCACAGCGATCGCGCCCACGCTTGCGGTCGTGCTTGTCGTGCGCTTTATTGCCGGAGCGTTCTCGGGACTGATCTGGGGCATGCTCGCCGGTTACGCACGTCGCATTGCTGCTCCCGAACATGCGGGCCGCGCCCTCGCGATCGCAATGGCCGGCACACCGCTCGCGCTCTCGATCGGAACGCCGATCGGCGCATGGCTCGGGTCCGCGGTCGGCTGGCGGTGGTCGTTCGCAGGCGTCTCTGCCCTCACTGTCGTCCTCGTGCTGTTGGTGCGCGCATGTGTGCCGAACGCGCCCGGACAACGATCAGAGACCCGACTCCCCCTCAGAGGAGTGCTGGTGATCCCGGACGTTGCCCTGATTCTTGGTGTGGTGTTCACCTGGATGCGTGCCCACAATCTTCTCTACTCGTATATCGCGCCGTACCTCGACGGCGCGGGGGTCGGTCTACGCCACGACGTCGCCCTCTTCGTCTTTGGCCTCGCCGCGCTCCTCGGCATCTGGATCACCGGTACCCTCCTTGACCGAGAGCTTCGGCGCCTCACCCTCGTCAGCACAGCGACCTTCGACTTAGCCAGGGCAATACTGTTCGTCTTCCCGTCCTCACTGCCGCTGACGATCGTCTCGCTCATCCTGTGGGGCATCGCATTCGGCGGCTCCGCGACACAGCTGCAGACGGCGATCGGCAATGCGGCCGAGGAAAGTACCGACGTTGCGAACGCAATGCTCACGACCGCCTTCAACCTCGCTATTTTCGGCGGCGGCGCCGCAGGTGCACTCCTCGTCGATGGCAGCGGACCGCCCGCACTCCCCATCGCGATGATCGTGTTGTCCGCAGTAGCACTTCTGGCAGTCGCCTGCGGCAGCATGCATGCATTCCCTCGCCGCCGACACATCACCCTCTCATCAGGGTCAAACCAGAAGAAGCTGCAGAACCTACGGCGGAAGATCAGCCGGTTGGCATGGTCTCGGGCTCTCTGAGCACGTCGAGAATCAGCGCAGGCCGACCGCGACTCACCTCGCAACTTGGCTATTCCCGGAACCAGACGCGGCACCAATCGACCTGACCGGGATGCGGTTTTATGCAGCAGTGACCGAAAACCAGTTAAGGATTGTGTCCAGGGTTTCGGGGTCAAGACGAGTGCCTGGCTCGTTGTATCCGCTGCCGGGCGACGCGGCGACCTCAGCGGGAGTGCGCAGCTCTTCTTTGAACACATGATTTGCGTTGGCGGGGAAGGCGAAGGATACGTTGGACATTCCGGCGGCGGCTTCTTGGAGAGGTCTGCCGTCGGCGTGCATGTCTACCTGTTCGTCCTTCGCGCCGATCAGTATCAGTGTGGGGGCCTGTATCTTCGTCAGTGAATCAGTTGCGGACTCGATCCACAGCTCGCGGGCGAATGGGAGATTCGCCGGTGCTTCGAAGCTGGCAAGCGCCGCCCTCACGCTTTCTGGCAGGCCCGGGTCGAGATCCATTTGTTGCCCAGCCGCGTAACGCGCAGCAGCCTCCCGCACCTTTGCCATCAGTTCGGGGCCACCGGGAACCTGGGTCTGCGGCGCCAGCTGCGACAGCAGCACCTCCTGGATTGGCCGGCCAGGTGGTGCGGCGAGGACGATTCCTGCGAACGATACGTCTTGGCGAGTTGTGGCGTAGTGGAGCACGTGAAGGGTTCCTTCACTGTGGCCGAGCCCTAGAATCCTCGAGGAGTCCACGCCGTCCTGCCGGGAGAGCACTGTGACGGCCGCGATCAACTCGTCTAGGTGCGACTGCATACTCATTTTTCCGCTGAGCTTTACGACGTTCTCCATCGCGTGGGTGCCGGAGGCCCGCTTGTCGTAGCGAAGAGAAGCGACACCCACCTCAGCGAGCGCCTCGGCCATGAGCCGTGCACTGCCATTACTGCCGGGTAGCAGCGGCGAACACCAATCACGGTCGGTCGGGCCGCTGCCGGCCACAAAGATCACAGCAGGACAAGGCCCTTCCCCATCGGGGGACACGACCGTTCCCTCCATCGTGATGCCGTCAAGCTTCCATGTCACATTAAAAGAGTGTGGCATTGCATTCCGTTCTTTTCATCAATCGTGAACCGCCGAGGTACCGACGGAGTGTAAGGCTTCTAGCCTCGATTTTTCATCGGAGGTCTTGGCCGGGTGTTTGAGGGCGGTGGGCAGGGGCCGCGGGTGCTGGTTTGGTTTTGG